>NZ_KE386573.1:2300937-2624238 GCF_000427685.1 Haloplanus natans DSM 17983 | reverse complement strand
AACAGGCCAGAGAATATCAGGAAGTTATTGACGATCTTCTCGACGACTACCCTCGCCGCAGATTTATCGTCGCTCCAAAATCAGAGGAGGCCTTCGACGTCCTTGACCCTGAAACTACGACACTGGGTTATGCGAACGGGAAGAGCGACATCCAAGCAGAGGATCTAGGACCGGCGAAATTCCGCGGCCGGGATGTCCACCTCCTTGGGGGAAATCCTGTTGAAGCCTACAGCGCTATAGAGAAACTGACCCAACCCACGATTGATGGAAGGCCTCCAGCCAACGTCGTCGGCTACGACTGTAACCTTCCTCTTCGGATGGCGTACTGGGAATACTGGACACCTGACGGTTGGCAGGACAACGCAGGTATGACCCCTCGAGAGACTGCCCGTCGATCCTACCGAGAGATCAAGCAGTATCTGCAGGAAAAAGACGTGTGGCCTGCAACTGAACCTCGGGAACTGTACGGTCCAGCTGTACGAGAACCGGACGACATGATCTGGATGGACGACGGCGGAGACCCGATCGGAACGATCGAGGATCTAGAGAAGGCCTACGTCTCGGAATACGAAGACAAAGGCAAATTGGCGTTCCAAAGCAAGACGCAAAAAGAGTTTATCGAGCACCGAGAAGGCCTATCTCAGATATAAACGGTTACTCTCCGACGCCAAGAGAATCTTTGACGTCATCCCAGGCCTGTTCCCACTTCCTGGAATGGACCTTTCTCTGCCACTCCTTTTCCGACAAAGAGATGTCCTGTTCCTCCGCCTCATTACGGACTTCCTCAACAGCCAACTCGACCCTTTTTTCTTCCAACCGTAGCTCACCAAGTGCCTCAACCAGTGTTTCCTCATTCTGGAGGAGAAACTCGACAAAGAACAAACCGAAGGGAGTCAACCCATACGTCTTCCCTGTTTCCTCAGGCCGGTACAGAAGCTCACAGTCAATCAGTTTCTCTAAGTGATCTTGCATCCCTCCGCGTGTGATCTCCAGAAACTCAGCGATTTCATTCAGAGATTTGCCGTGGTAAATCCCCAGAAGAAGAGCTAACCGCGCCTCGTGTGCCAAACCTTGGAACAGACCGGAAACAGCCTCGAAATCACTTCTGTCCCACTGTTCAGGTTTCATCGTCTCTAACGCTACGAGGAACTGCCTAAAAAGGCGTTTGGATAACTTGGGGTCGCCCATTGACTCAGCCTCTCAAAAATTTAGGGAAAAAGATAAATCTTGGGCAACATAAACACAGAAGAAGAGAAACTACTCGTCAAGGAAGATGGGAAGCGGTCATGGTCTATAACCCAGATGTGCAAAGCCAAATCTCCCGAAGAGTTCCAACCAGCTTAACCCTATTATGCTGAACGCGAGAACAAGCCTGAACTACTCGTGAAACAGGCTGTCGCTCTCCAAAAACTCCCGAAGCAGCAGAATATCTACCTGTTCTTCGGATACATCGATCTTCTCCCTCTTCTGCTCGATAAACTCCTTCACGTACTCGTTTCTACACAAGGTAACGACTCGGTCGAATCCTTGCTCCAGTCTATCTGAGATGTGCTCAATCTCCCTCTCGTTTCTCCCCATCGCAACTTCAATAGCGATTCCATCGCCATCGTAATTCACATAGACATCTGCGTGACTTTTCTCGATGACTGGGTTGAGATCTTCCTCTTCGAGTCTATCGGAAATTTTGTGTTGCCAGTAGCGGTGGACCACACCTCCACGGCCAATTCTTTCGATTTCTATTCCCAGATCTTCCGCAAACTCCTTCCCCGTATCTGTGAGTTCGAACAGCTTGACCCTTCCCTGTTTCAACTTAGCAGATGCTTCCTCTACCAACTCTTTCTCCAGTAACTCCTTCTTCGCCTTATCACCCTGATACCGGCTGGAGAATTTCTCGTAACGCTCAGTCACTGAATTGAACGGATTCTCCACAATATCTCTCAGTAAACGCTCCGCACGTTCCGAAACCTCCAGTTCGGGTTCTTCGGACGCCTCAGAACCGCTACCTGATTCCAGTTCAGATTCTTCGGCTACTTCTACATCTTCTGAAGTGGAAGCATCCAATGGCTGGAAAGACAGTGAACGCCACTCATCACTCAGGCGGGAAACCAGGTCGTCATCAGTGACATCCTTCTCCAAATCAAAGTCAGGTAGACGAACTGGGACCGGATCATGCTCCCCCCGCTGGATCACAGCCTGGCCTACTGCCAACTGTCTCGCCCATCTCTTCTGAAGTCCATCCATCTTCAGGGACTCCGCTATCGATTTGAACTCCTTCGCATCTCCCGTAGCAAGCAAGATCTTCGTATACGTGTTCGCCTTGATCGAGTCAGTCAGCTTCTTCGCCTCCTGGTCGGCAGCTACCAACGATTCCTGGAACTCGCGTAGTTCCGCAACCATCCGGTCAATCTCTGGTAGACCAGAAGCTGCCTGCTGCTCCTTGTAGACCGACATAATCGTCTTCGCCTCATCAAGAAATGTGACGTGCCGGACACCGCTGCCACGATGATTCTGCGCCTTCCTGTACTCGTAGATCCACGCGATCAAAATCTCCATCAGGAAATTCTTCGTCCACGTCTTCAAACCCTCAAACTCGAAGACAACGTTCCTTTCCAGCAGTTCTTCCAGCTTGTAGCCTCGTTCGACGTTGAACGTGTGAGGTGCATCCCGGATAAGCCGCCCAATGCTTCCCTGAATCCTGTACTGGAAAGACTTTCTCTGAGGTGGTACCGATTGGTTCTCAATGTAGTTCTTCAAGTCTAGCAGAGTCGGATTACTGGTCTGGCCGTGGAACTGGTGCAGGTGCTTGTCCAGGAAACGGTCAGATCCTCCGAGCAGCTCCTGACTGTCACAGAACACCTCCATGAACGTGGAGAGCCAGTCTCCCTGCTTGACGCCTGGCGGAGGTCTCAACGGATTGAACCTGAACTTCTCTATAGGCAGTACAAGGACATCCTCGATCTGGTCAGACTTGACGAGATGCCGGTAGTCCTGCTTCAGGTCGAACGCCCAGAACGGAATCTCCTGATCATCGAGCTCGGACATCAGATTGTAGAATAACGTGGTCTTCCCAGAACCGGATTGACCGACTGCCAGTACGTGCTTGGTCAAGTCCTCTACTGGCAGGTCCACCAACCCCCCTTTCCAACCCCGTCCTACATTAATCGATAATCTACCAATTGAGGTTCTGTGACTCCGGTCAAAAGGATGGCTGCGGTGCCGTCTGATTTTCGCCCTGAGCTTCTTGGCAAATTGCCGTTTGATCTTGTCGTTCGGACAGTTATCGATAATACGGAGAAACTTCTTAACCTCATCATCGTCGTCGATACCTGCTTCCTTCGCCTGCTGTAGAAGCCGATCGTGAAGAGACACTGTAGCATTCTTCGTGTCAGAAATTTAAAAGAGGAATTACAATTGGATACTATGGGAGACGAAGATATCGAGCTTCTAGAGGCCACTATAGTCGAAGTTCACACTAACCGCACCAGCAGCAACGATACGCCGTACTGTGCCTTAGAAATCGAATCAGGCGACTGGATCTTCGTCTGGGAAGGCCACTGGAAAGACGAAATCGAAAACAACGCCGCCCAGTACAGAGGCCTCAACGCCGAAATATACGCTAAAGACAAAAGCGATGAAGGCGACGACGATCCTTGGTATCACTTGGAAGCAGTCGTACCGCAGAGCCCCGAAAAAGCCGGCCAGTTCTTAGAAAGAAAGATTGCGAAGGATCAGGCCTCAGCGTAGGCCTTCTCCAACACCTCGAGAAACTCTTCTCCCAGCTCTGTGACTGTGTAAAGTCGTTTCCTGGCGTCATCCTCCGACCTTCGAGATTCTACGAATCCTTCTTCCTCAAGATCGCTCAGGATCTTCCCGACGTAGGACTGCGGAGTCTCAACCTCCAGTGCTATCTCGGATACAGTCTGTTCCTCCTCTGCAGCAGCTTCCGACAGAATCCTCGCCGGCGTCCCCTTCACAAGACTCGAATCAAACGGCTTCATACAGCATCGACCTCCTCGACAAGATCATCCATCTCGTAAAACTCCAAGACTTCACCCTCGTCGACGTCGTAGATCCCGATCGCATCCACCGGCTCACTCCCGTCCAAATGGATCACATCGTACCGGACTCCCTGACTGGTCTCTACTCGGAACCCAGGAAACTCTGAACCGTAGATATCCGCGTCCTGATCATCTTCGAGGATCTTGCGGACCTTGTCAGCTGGCAGGTCACGGGGAAACAGGTACTCCTCGTTATCTTCCCCGAACTCGACTGTCCCGCCAAGGCCTTCGTTCAACTCGGGGTTGTATTGCGGTTCTTCGTAATCTGTGATTAGGGCACCACCCGTGGATACCTGATCTTCTCAGTACTGTGCGGCCGGATCTCCCAAGCCTCTGTGTTCATCAATACGGTTTCCTGCACATCCATTGCAAGCCACTTGACCAGGTTCAAGGCTGTTCCACCGCCGGGTCCTGAAACCCTATTACAAGCGCCTCGAGGCTTTCACGCGGAAGAAGTCCCTGACTCACCGCTGAGAACCACCTGCAGGTAGTGTCTTCTGCTTTTTTTCTGACTCAGGAACAACCTGCTTCAGATTGTTGCCTTCCTCGATGTACTCAATCCAGCCTTCCTCGATAAGCTCCTCAACACACTCCTCGATATCGGCTTCAACCCTCACTGCTTCCAGGTTCTCCTCACTGTCCTTGATAAAGTTATCTCTATCTTTGAAAAGCGAATTGTCGAGCTTTGCTATGATGAATCCCTTCAAGCGCTCCTTCTTCACTGCCGGCACCTCAGAGGTAATCCTCAAGCGAGGAGTCCGGATTTGAAGAAGAATCAGTTGAGGCTTGGTCCTGCATACTGATCGCTGTAAAGTCTGAGTTCTTCGCCCGCTTCACGATCCCAGGCTCATCTTCCTCTTCGTCTTCCTGCTGTTCTCTTCTATGGTTTTGAACCGCTTCTGGAACGGAATTGATCTCAGGTTCTGGTTGAACCTGAACCGTACTTCTACCTGATGATGTCATCGTCTTAATAAGTAGTTATGATATTTTATTTATAAATCTTTGCAGCCGAATCAATCGAATCTACGACTCTTCTTTCACCTCCTGAGCTACTATATCGGTTACATTTTTGACCTTCCACTGTCCTGGAACCGTGTTCTCTACATATCCCAGATGAACAAGAGTTTGAATAGCAGACTTAGCTGATCTCTTACTCGAATAAAGATTTGAAGCCATTTCCCAATTAAGTACACCATCGTTCTTAGCAGCCTTCATGAGCAATAGTTCATTCTGTTCTGTAAGCGAGAACGATGACTTGACGTCATCTATAGCTTTCTTTACCCTCCATACTCCAGGATGAGATCTCTCAATGAAATCTAAGGCCTCCAGCTTTTCTATAGCACTTTTACCTTGACTCCAGCTGGAATAGATCTCTTCAGCTAATCTCTTTGTTATAATGCCGTTATTCTTTGCCCCTTTCAATAAAAGCAACTTCTGCTTCTTACTTAGTGAAGTGTCCACCTCAGATCACCTATATTGTCTGGACCCTACCCTGTTCTGGCTCAAAGAGCTCTCCTTTATTCTTTAGATTTTCAATCACATCCTCCGCAACATCTTCAGATAAATCAACTCTCTCTATCACATCCTGTATCTCAGCGTCATCAGCATCTCCTCTCTCGGAAAGTGTTGAAATTGCATCCTTGACCTTCTGAAGCCGATTCCTGTGGCTCGAACTGAGCTCATCAAAATCGTCAGCACCAATCGTGAAATCAATAGACGATAACGACCGACGAATGAACTCACTGGCCTGCTTCACATGCTTTGGAGCAACCTCATCACTCAGATCGATTCTGGCATAAGCAATAGACAGCTTCAACAACGACACAAAACGACGCCTATCCCACAGATTCTGATCAGGACCTTCCTGCTCCTTGATCGAAGTATAGATCTCCTTCATTTTCTCCTGCGCATCGTCAGAAACCTTAGGATCCAGCCTCTGAGCATAAGCGACATACTTAATCAATAGATCAGTGTCTACTGTATCCCTCCTTTGAGAACCAGTCGAAGAACCGTCACTACCAACAGACCGGCCAAGAATCGTATCAATAATCTCTAACTCCTTCTCCTTCTCCTCCTCATTATTCCAGTCACTACGTGTAACGCCAATTATCGCATCATATCTATCCTTCAAACTGGCCTTATCGTCCGGAATCGGAATCTGCTTGTACCTCTCTTGATGCCTGTCGAAATTATCGTTCTCAGGGTTAGAGATACTGAACTCTGAAGTCTCAGCAGAGATCTTAGTCTGGATATTGGCCTTTGCTAAACTGATTGTGCCTTCAGACAGAGCCTCATTGATGTCTGTAAGAGCGCCGTCGTCGATTTTATCGAACTCATCCGTGATGTGGTACCCCTGGTCTGCCATCGGCAATTGACCGGCTTCAGCAACGAAATCACCCGTAATCTCATCTCTACGGACGGTAGCTGTAAGGCCTACGCCGGTAGAACCAGTTCCGACTGTTCCGATCACTTTCGGGAACTTTTCTTCGATGTGACGACCGAGGTGGGACTTCCCAGTACCAGGTTCACCGACAACAAGGATGTGAGTATCCCCGTGCTCGGTTTTTCCGAGGAGCCAGACAAGGATTCCTTCTTTCATCAACTCCATGTGGTCGATTTCCTCGCTGGCGATCGACCTTACGAGCAGATCCTTGGTATCGTCACGTTGTGCTATATCCAGGATTTTGTTCTCCTCGTCAGTGGAGATCTCTATGTCTTCCCACTTGTCCTCGAGAATTTCGATGTTGTTAGCGCGGAGCCGGAGTTTGTAGTGGTCGTCATTCTTATTTTCTCTGTAGGGTTCGATATAGCCGGTAATTCGGATACCAGACCCTGTAGCTTTCATATTCTTCCTTTCGTCTTCTGCAAGATCCCCATCGACAACGACCGTAATCTTATCCCTGTTTCTAACGTTCGGTGATTCTTTCACACGGAGGTATCTCCGGTTCTCAAACCGTTTGTTGAGTACTGTGAACTTCTTGGATCCACAGTCACACTTGTACGGGCTCTTCAGATTCTCTCCCTCGTTGAAGGTTTTCCTGTAGACATCGTGGCAGTCTTGGCACTCAAAGTCAGCCTCAACGAGCTTAAAGAAGCCGTTAGTACAGTTTTCGAGGACTCCCTCTATGCTGATAAGCCGGTTGAGATCGCTGCTAGAGATCTCTGATATAGATTTAGTATCGATGGAGGAGACGTTTTCTATCCTGACATCCATACTTTCGTTGTTGCTGATCTCTGGGATCCTGCGCAGAGCTGTTTTGGCTGAATCAATTACTTCGTCTGGTTTAATGAGGAGTTCGTCTGCAAGCGCGGCGTCGAATTTCTCCAGTTTCTCGTAGTTAATGTGGATGCTGGACTTCCCGAGCTCGACTTCTCTAATCTGATCGGGGATGATTTCTTCGTAGTATTGGGACCAGACATCGATGGCTTGTTCGCTGTCGAAGAAGGCCTCGTCTTTTTCTGTTTTCTTGGAGGCCTCTCGAAGGAGTTTCTCGACTTTTCTCTGTCCTTTGGAGGTCAGTTTCCAGGTATTCGATCTACCTGACTTGTCGCTTTTTACAAGTTCGTGTTCTTCTTCTATCCTCTTTAGAACTGTATTGACTGTATTTCTGCTGGAGTAGTGCTCTTGTACTCGATTAGATTCGGCTATTTCTGAGGTTGAGGGTTTTTCTTTTCTGTTGATTGCTTTTAGAAGCGTTTTTTGTCCTTTTGATAGATTGTTTGTCATCGAGCTCATCACCTGAGGGGGGTATTTTTCTATACTCACGCGCGTGCGTGATTAGCTGTTGTATGTGTTGTGTCATTGGATATGGAGGGGTTTGAGATGGTTCTCTGTAGATTATTTGCTGTTGTGGGTTCTGTTGTGTTTGTTGTGCTTTGTTGTGGGTTCGTAATATGTCGTATTACCTTTCCACAACGACCCACAACAACCACAACAAGACCCGGAACACTATTTTGAAGATAATTTTCGAGAGACAGGCTTTCTACGGCAGGAATATTCCGATCCACAACAACCACAACAGGGTTTGACGGGGGGACATCTCTCAGTGAAGTCATTGAGCATCACCCTGTTGTTTGGAGTGGTTCCAGAAGCTGGCATATGGCCCATGATCATCACTATGCTCTGATTGAAATGCTATTGTGTCTCCTGGTTTTAGATCAAGGTGTTGTGCAATTTCTTTTGGTAGGTTGACTCGGATTGTACCGTTATTATCCGAAGCCTTCCTTTTGAAGATAGACTTAGCTTTAGATAACATTTCTATCGCCTATCATCATATTAGTCTAAGTCATTTTTAAATGGTTGTTTTATTGATAAAAACAAAAAGGAGAGAAAGTAGAACGTCTACACTGTGAGGCCTTCTTCGTCTGCTTCAACCTGGTCGCTACGTTCGATCTTTTTCTTCAGTAGGAATTGGTCGAGCTTGATTTTCTCCTGCTCGGTCAGGTCTTTGTAGACGTTTTCGAATTTGGTAGCTGTTCGGTGGTTGATGTCGGCGGTTTCTGCAGCTTGGGTCTTGCTCTGAGTCTTTTTGGCCTCGAAGTAGTTTGCCAGGGCTTTGTGTTGGTCTTTTCCGCGTGGGTAGGGGAATTGGTGTAGTGTCTGTCTGAGTGATTCTTCCATACTGTGTGATTATAACTGTATATTTATAAAGCAAATTGTGGTTTTGGAGTTAAGGCCTTACAAAATTGGTGGAGATTATAATAGCTGCAACCGTTTTAGTCATGACAGCAGGAGTCGTCATGTTCCTGGTCTCAGGTCAGACCGGCAGCTTCGGCACCTGGCTCGACAACCAACAAAACAACGCCTCCTGCAGCCTCTCCAAAGCCAAATTCACACAAGCCTGCAACTGCAGCAGCCAAACAGATAAGTCCACTCCTGAATCAAGCCAGATAAGGGGTCAGGCCTCCACCAATAAATGCAGCTGGGCTACAAGTTCCCCGCCTCTGAGCTGTAATGATGTATGTTAAATCATATAAGAAATTAAATTTGAGGCATTCCAATTACTGCCTCTCCGTCTTTCATGTCTTGTATGGCTTGGTTGTCTTTTCCTATTGCTGTGAGTACTCTGCTGTCGCTTTCTTGGTTGACTGTTTGGTAGCCTCCCCCGATGTTTCCATCTTCTAAGTAGGCTTGGGCAAATGCTGCATCACCGGCATTATCGAACACCCAAGCAGACTGCAAAGCACCTCTATCAACATCAAGAGTAGAAGCTCCAAGCGAAGGCCCGTACTTATCGTCAAAACCAGTAATATAGTCAAAATCTTGATCCACAAACATACCAAAGCTATCTTGCATATCTAATGCGTCTTGGGCTGCCTTCATATCCTCAGTAAAGACATCAGTTCCATAACTTTCTAACGTATCCTCTAAAGTGCTTTTCAAAGTTTCTGTAGTGGTCTCCAAACCCGCATAATCAAACGTGAAGGCGTGTCTGTTTTCACCAAGTGCATGAACCGATCCTTTTATTGGATTGAAGTATACGTCAAATCCATTCACGGGACCTTCATGTTTGTATCCTGAATCCTCAAGGCCTTGAGCAACATCCTCCTCCGAAACACCGCTAGGCAATTGGTCCACACGTAGAGTTCTTCTATGATTTGGATCCCCTCTTGAGAAAGTCTGTCTAAAGCTCTCTGGAGGCTCCTCGCGTGAATATGGCAACATTTCAAAAACCGGTCCAGTTTGCAAAACAGGCCTTACCTGATCGTATTTTTCATTCAATTGCTGAGGACTGTAAGTATCAAAACCAAGTGCATTCCCTGTTCCCTCTGTAGGAACCTGTTGTGCCCAGTTGTGGGCCATTTCTGTGATGTCGGCGTGTTCGGCTTCAGGTGTGGGTGTTGCTGTTGGTGTGGGACGCGGGGTTAAGGCCTCTGTCTCTGTAGCAGTACGTTCAGAACCACCGTTGTTTCCGCCTGTACAGCCTGCAAGGCCTGCTGTTAGTGCTCCGCCTACTGTTTGAAGAAGGTATCTACGTGTATCATCTACCGCGCCGTCATCTCGGCTGCCAGTCATGTATAGCGATTTCAGATATCAGACGTATAAAGATTGTTCAGGTGAGAAACGCTGGTGGATTAGTAAACATGGCCTACAGTTTTTGCTGGATCTGCTTCTTAAATAGTCTGAACGATTCTTTCAACTGATCTACCTGGTCCTCCAAATCTCCAACCCTCTCAACGAGCTCTCCGTGACTCACGTCCTCGTACTCAGTCACGTTCTCTGACTGAGATTCCTCCAAGTACTGCAGGCCTTTCTCGGTTAGTTCGGCTTGCTTCGGATGCTGGAACACCCGTTTCTGGCCGGCGACCACCCTCTCAACCATCTTGTCTGGCTTCTCTACAGTGAGCAGGCCGAGATCTTCCAGCTTCTCGAAGCTGTAAGAGACGTGATGGTTCTCCAGTGTAGTTTCCTCGGTGATCTTCTGGACATCGTCACGGCCCTCCTCGATATGACTGAGGACGACGTGATCCTTGTCCCGGATCTCCTGGAACTCTTCACTCATTCTCCTTCTTCGAGCAGGACACACTGCTGTTCAAGCTCAGTACAGAACCCGTCTTCCTCACGATGCAGGCAGAATGACTCCAGCTCTTCCTCAGTGTTCTCTCCAAGTGCCGGGCACTCCGGCTCAACTTTCTCGTCGTGGACTTCAAGTTCGCCTTCGATGACTTCGATCACACGGTACTCAGCGTCTTCGAGATCTTCGAACTCGGTGAATGCCTCACCGTCCTCATCGGTGTAGTAGCTGTAGCTGCCTTCGGTATCCTCGTATTCAGTTCCACGGCGGTTCTTCGGATCGTCGACGATGTTCTGTAGCTTGGCAGCCTTTCCTTCCTCGACGACGTAGAATACCTCACGGTCGTCTTCAACAGCCCTTTTCAGGTTGCGGAGGACCTTGACCGGGCGGGCCAGAGTCGAGTGTTCTGCTTCGAGGTGTGCGATATCTCCGTCCGGTAGGTGGACGTGGCCGTCCGGCTTGTCATCTCCAGTATCCTGGTACAGCAGGTTGACCTGGAAACCACGAGCTTCCAACTGCTTCTTCGCCTGGGCGAGGAGCTCGCGGTGCTTGTTTCCTCCCGCGTTGTTGCCCTTCCCGAGACTCTGCGAAGCCTTCGTCTGAGAAGTTCCCTGAGATGTGGCGACCGTTCCCTGTTCTTTGAGGTTGTCGACGTCGCTGTAATCTCCTTCCCACGGTGGATAGGTGTCGAACAAGGTAGCGGAGTTATGACTTCTCTCGCTTGGTTTCTGCACCGCAGCACGGTACTTACCCAGGCTCTTCAGGCGTTGTTTCGAGAGATCTTGGAACATCCCCGCTATCCGAGTTTCGTCCTCGCTACCAGACGGATTGAAGGCGATCTTGGTACGGCAGTTGTTGGTGACTGCACGCCTCATATCTGTAGCCAGTTGATGGAGATACTGCGTGGCGAGCCAGCAGCCGAGACGGTATTCACGGGCTTCGGAGAGGATTTTCGTGAAGTTGCTTCCTTCACCGCCGAAGTTCTGCAGCTCGTCGACGTAGAGAAGGAATGGCGTCCTCTCCTCTACGGGCTGTGTGACACGGCTCTGAGCAGCTGCCCAGATCTTCGTTATCACGATGCTGCCGACCAACTGCGAGACAGTATCCCCGACCTCACCCTTCTGGATATCGACCAGGACGATCTTCCCGTTGTTCACGGCTTCGCGGAAGTCGACTCCGGATTCTTCGGGGCCGATAACCCTGCGGATGGTCGGGTTCATCACGAAGTCGTTCAGCCGTCGCTGCAAGGGCTCCATCTCGTAGCTGGTCATGTCTTCTTTGACTCGGACCAGTTGTTCTCGGATGATTTCGTCCTCCGTCTGGTCGATGAGTTCTGTGAGGCTGTCTTGGTTGACGACGCAGCGGAAGACATCGAGCAGAGAGTTTCCGGCGTCTTTCTTGATGTTGAGGTCGAGGTGTGCCCGGAGCAGGGTTTCGAGAACGCGGCCGAACTGGTCGCCCCAGTTCTCTGACTGGCGTTTGAAGAGGTCGATGAGGTCGGAGACGATTATCTCCTTCTGGTTCTCCTTTTGTGCCTCAGACATTTCCTCGGAGACGTAGGGATCGAGGACGTTGATCGGCGTCACTGGATCATGCGCTGGATTGATGTAGATGACGTCGTCTTCACGGTCTTCCGGCAGCTT
Organism: Haloplanus natans DSM 17983; assembly: GCF_000427685.1. Lineage (NCBI taxonomy): Archaea > Methanobacteriati > Methanobacteriota > Halobacteria > Halobacteriales > Haloferacaceae > Haloplanus > Haloplanus natans. The sequence goes on along the minus strand of NZ_KE386573.1, from coordinate 2,612,022 downwards.
GGCGAGGAACTCGTCTATCAGGTCGCCTTTCGGATTGATGATGGCGAGGCCGTGGTCTTTCTCGGCGTCCTGTAACGCGACGTGCGTCATCATCTGGCTCTTCCCGTAGCCGGTCGGTCCGACGTTTAGGACGTGTGTTAGGCGTTTGTCGTCGCTGAGGCCGATGTTTTCCTCGACGCCGAGATCGCTTTCACGGCTGCCGAGGTACGTCGTGCTCAGGTTCTCGGTGCTCTCGATCAGGTTTTGGACTTCTTCGGGATTCATGGCTGGGCGAATTGGATGTTCTCGCGGCTGTTGCTGGGAAGCGATACGAATGCAGCAAGCTCGTCAAGTGAGGATTGGAAACGTCGGCCCCAACCACTGTAGCTTCTGTCGGCTACTGCTTGGAGGAAGTCGAAGATCCTCTGCTCTCTCAAGGCCTCAACGGTGACGGTGTCGAGGTACTGGCCGGTTTCCGGGTTCTCGTAGGTGTTGTATGCTCCTGCGAGTTCCTTGACTCGGCTCTTAGTGTATTCGTCTGCACCGATGACGGCGAACCGTATCGTGGTGTGGAACCTGCTGTTCCCGGCCTTGGCTTCGATGCTGTCGGCCTGCCGTTTCTCCCGTTTCGTTGGAGAGCGACTTCCCCAGAGCTGTTCTTTCTCCTTCTTCAGATACTGGATCTGTTTGTAGGCCTGTTTCTTCCACAGCCAGCGTTGGACTCGTTCTCCGACAACCGGCTTGAACAGGACTTGGACGACGAAACTGGTGTTCTGCATCGCGTGGCGGTGGAACGTCGAGACCAGCGAGTTGACTGGTGGCTCGTCGAAGTCCGTCCTGAATGGGTACCAGTCCCGTCTTCCTGCGGTGAGGAAGCCTCCTCCTGCTGTGGATTCTTCTCCTACTGGTAGGCCTTCGACACCGTCTCCGAACTCCACTCCTGGAACTTGATTTGAGAGCTGTGTCCGGACTTTTCGCTCCAGTCTCTTTGTGGGTGTGGAGAACTGGAACGTGAGCTTGTCAGGAGTATGCCTCCGGATTTCGAACGCGATGGTCGGTGAGGCGTTCCGAATTTTCAGCCACTTTGTCTGTAGTTCTCTGATTCCGGCGGCGAACTCTCGCAGCGTTGTAGGGACGTCCTTGTTCTTCGGAGGTCTGACCTCGATGTCGTACCACGTCCCAGTGCTGTAGCTCAGTCTCTGTGCTTGCTCCTCCGTGACTGTGATGTGGTCTTGGTAGATACGGTTTCGAAGACTCATTAGGCATCATCCCCGTGAATCGCAGTGTAGGGGTCGGAGAGGCCGAATAGAGCCCCCAGCAAGATCAGCGGGCAGACTACTTCCAGTACTCCTTGAACCATTGAACCGAAGCCGACCAACTGCTGGAGGGTGTCAACGATGACGCGTCCACTACTGACAAGGATTGCACCGAAGAGACCCGTCCCGAAGAACAACCCAGTTGCAAAGCAGGCCTTCTTCAGGTATCCGCGGTAAGGGATTTCGTCCTCAATGTCCGGCAGGGGATTATTCCAGCTACGAGCGTTACTGGAACGGAGATAGCTGCTGTTGCTCAGGGAGAAACTGGGTAGACCAGGCTTTGGAAGATTGAAGTTCGGCAGTGACAGCTTCTCGATCTTCTCACGGACATTCTTGATGTAGGCCTTCGCTTTCTCAGCCAAGCTTGAATTATCGGCGTCGCTGGTTGTCTCGTTGTAGCTGAGGTCAATGCTGCCCGTATTTTCTCTGGTTTGTTCGGGGATTTCTCCGTGTTCGATGATCGAAGCCTCAACGTCCGAGGCTTCCACATTGACACGGGACTCGAACTGGTTGCTGACTTTGAGGATTGCCTGGCTGTAATCCGTAGAGTCTTGGTCGCCTTTTGCCAAGTTGTACAGCCGGGTTTCTGCGACGTTGGAGAGTTGGAAGGCCTGTGCAGGCCTGTCATCCGCGTCTTCGTGTGCGAACAGCACCTTGCAGGGGATGTTCTTCAGGATGTCCTCTCCATCTTCCGTCCGGTAGAAGTCACTGATTGTCTGCGTGATCAGCTGTACTGCCGTGTTCGACGACCGAGCCTCACGAACCAGCGTGGATAGGACCGAAGCACCTTCCTGATTCTGCAGCAGGCGGTGTGCTTCGTCGATGACGACGATGGTCTTCGCATCGCTTTCCTGAGCCTGGCTGTAGGCCTCTTCCACACTCTGAATCAGTTCTTCAGTGTCATCCTGGATGGACGCCTCAAGTCCGAACCGGGTGACTGAGGCGTATTCTTCGAGGAAGTCCTCCAGATCTCCGTACTCTGGTTTCGGATCGATGATCTTGACCTCGAGGTTGTCGTAGACCTGTGCTGAGCGAAGGAGCAATAGCTTGGAGTGGAAGCTCTTCCCGGATCCAGTAGCTCCAGCGAGTACTGCGTGACCCGCGTTCCACTTGAACCGGTCAAGGATAACCGGTGCCTCGGTCGATTGATCGACTCCGAACAGGACACCGTTCTCGTCGACGGTCGAGGCCTGTGTGAATGGGAAGCCGGAAGCAGCGCTTCCCGCAGGCATCAGTTGGCGCTCTTCCAGCTTGTCTCTGAGCCCTGGCGTCGTTGACTGGTAGGCCTGATCCGTACGAAGAGCAGTACCTCGGTAGTTGATACCGAGGGTCTTCAACCGGTTCTCTACTTTCCTCACCGCAGCTTCGCATTCCTTCTTGCTCTCCCCGTAGGCGGTAACGTAGCAACCGTACCTGACAGGTTGGTCCTCTTGGTCGGCCAGCAGGTTCTGGAACCAGTCGACGTCGTCGAGCAATCGTTCCAGTTTTCTGCTGCTGCCGTACCCTTTCCTGACGAGGGACTGGTTCTCGGCTTCTGCCTTGTTCTCCAGTTTCTGCAGCTTGGAGACAGTATCTGCCGAGGTCTTCGGATAGATGGTTTGAGTGACGTCGATGAGTCCCTCGACTTGGAGGATCTGCGAAATCCAAGAGAAGTCTACGTCTCCGGGGTAGCCCGAAATGTACAGTGTCTTGCTACAGCTTCTTTCCTCTGATTCGGGATGTTGGATGTACCTGGGATTGATTTCGGGGCTGTCTTCGACGTCGTCGACTTCGGTTACTCTGTACGTGGTGAGGCCTCCCGAAGTCAGGTGTTCCAGGATCTCTCCGACACGGTTCGACAGTTCGCTGCGGTCGCCGTCGTCGACGCGAACTTCGAGGTAGTGCCGTGTCCGGCTGTTCCCGTCTTCCACTAAGTCTTCGCAGTGGCTTCGGTAGTCGTCTTGGAGTTCGTCGCCGTCTTCGAGGTTCTCGAAGTACTGGGCGAAACTGAACGGCTGCTGGGTGCTGTAGACCGTGACCGGGTAGTCGACAGATTGCAGCAGTTCTTGGTACAGTTTGTGGAGTGCTGCTTTCTCGCCGCCGGATTTCAGCTCCATATTGACGGGATCTACTTCGATCAATGCGGCCACGGAACTGCCCGTCTTCAGGACGTTGTCCTCGATCTCCGGCGTCTCAACTCCATTTCTGTTCTGCAGTGTCCATCGAGCGGCTTGGTACAGATTCTGGTCGAGGCTGCGTCCGTAGGGCTTCCAGAGTGCCCAGGTCGCACCGATACCTACTGCAGCTCCTGCGCCGGCGAATGCGGTGAGGGAGGGACTCGGGATTTGGTACAGGTAACTGAAGGCTGACCCGGAGGGGATTCCGAGCCTTGCCAGATCTTTGGCGTCCAGTTTTCCGAGCAGCTTCAAGGTGACTTGGTCAAGGTCCGCCGGCATCCGAACCTTCTCAGTCATCAGTCGCCACCTCCCCAATTGCTGCGGAAGCCGTTGTCAGAGGATTGCCGGCGCTTCTTCCGTCTGTACGACTTCAGACGCCGAGCTTCATCATTTGAGAGGTCGAAGTCCGTTTCTCCTCCCGTTCCCCGGCCTTGTTGGATGCGGTAGGCCTGTTTCGCTCTGCTCTTGATTCCCTGACTGACGACATAGGCCTGGCCGATAGCTGCTTGAGAAGCTCCGTAGAGCTGGTATGGGACAAGGATTAGAAGTGAGAACGCTCCCACACCGAGGATCCAGTTCGAGATGCTTGCAGTGATGCTTGCTCCGTTGCCCTGCAGCATTGCGAAGCTGAACTTCAATACGAGCATATCCAAGGGTGCCATCGCCAGTGCGGTCCACCAGCCAGCGATGAACGAATCTGCGTACCGCTTCGCCTTCGGCACACTCCAGGCCAAGGCCAACAGCGGTGAGATTGCGGCAACGAACATCAGGTACACGTTCCTGATGATGAACATCACGACGACCACGAGCAGCAACGCAGCGTTGACAACCCAAGCAAGCACTAAGCCGGTGCTCAGGCCTGCCAACTGAGTCAAACTCATCCACAATTGGTCCGGGGAAAATGCGTAGACTAAGGCGTTGCTCAGTTCGACAGCGTACTGAAGCAACGGAAGGGAAACGGTGGAGAAGATCAACGCGGCGAGAAGCCGCGGAATGATCATCCGAACCTCGTTGTACGAGACTCCGAGCAGAGGCCCGGTGATGTACAGTAGGCCTGCCGCGGTAAGTCCGAGGCCTGACAGCAGGTAGGTCACGAGCAGGACTCTGCTGTGAACTTGTTCGATGGCAGGGTTCGGGTGGACGTCCGGCGTGTGCATCAGGATGGTTGAGAGAGCGTTCAGAAGCTGCTGGGCGAGGAGTTTGAACGGGTGGAAGAGGACGGCGATTAGGATGTCTTTCAGAGTTTGGTCCCAGCTGCCGGTGAACTTCTCGAAGTCCTCAATCAGGTCGTTGATTGCCTCGACGACTCCGCTGAAATCGATGATCGGCTCATCGTCTTCTCCGCTTTGGTCTCCGCTTCCGTTACTTGGCGTCGCCGTAGTTTCTTGGTGATTTGCTGCTGCCGGAGCTGACAGTAGGCCTATACAGGCGATGACTGCGAGGCCTGCGAGTAGTATTCTCTTCATTGGCTTTTAGGTGCAGAAGCTGGGTCCGAGTTGGCTGATGAGGAAGGCGACGACCATGTTCGCGGACGCGAGGATGATGACGCCGAGGACGGTGTTTTTCGCTATTTGTTTTCCTCGGCGGACCCAGTCCTCTCCGAACGGGCCTGCGATCATCACGCCTGCTGTGGAGAGTCCGACGACGCCGAGGGAGACGCCGGCGACGAACGCCAGTGTCTCCAGCGTGCTCAACAGGTCAAACAAGGGTTGGAGGGAACTCGGGATTGTGCATCCTGAGGTAGCGCTTTGAGCGGCGACAGGATCAGTTAGAAGTATCAGTGCGATTATCGCCGGCAAGGCCTTACTCAGCCCGTATTTCAGGCCTTGGTGCAGGTTTGATTTCATCACTGCAGTAGAGTAGGTGAACCCCAGAAGGATTGATATTCCAGTAATCCTGCAGAAGAGGCAGTAATGACAGTGTCTGTTGAAATAAAAGATTCTACAAGATATCTCACGTTTCTTATTCAGGACTAAATAAGAGGCCCCGCTCAGGATCATACATATGAGCGGGACGGACCGGTTCTGGACCCATGCGGGTATCGCTGAAGTTCAGGAATATAACGGGAGTAAACAGATCCGGATTCCCGATCGTCTATTTCGAGAAGAAAGTATTCTTGAGTTGGGTTTTGATGTGCACTGGTACTATCACTCTGTGACTGGAGTAGTGTTAGTTACAAAGAACCACTTAGAAGAGGAAGAATACGAATATGTTGGATCTACCAAGTTCTCTAAAGGGGATAGCAGCTACTTATGCGTAATTCCTGCCAAGTTATTTGATGGGTACGAAGGCCGTGGTAGCCCGAAGGCTCAACCAGAGATATCGAAGAAAGTTAATCTACCTGAGGATGGTTGGTTGCACTTTATGTATCATAAGGGGATGAATAATGAAGATAAGAAGTCGGCATATATCTTGACGGAAAATCAATACAGTGACCGGTTTGATGATAGTGATCTAAGCGGAGTTCCAAGATTTAGTTAGAGGTAATGTTTGACCAGCTGTTAGTGAGAACGAAGGTAAAGGACGATATTTCAAGAGAGCATATTCTAGAGGTTTTAGAGTCTGCTGCAGAGGATCATGGCGTTAAACTAGATAGGGATTCTTTAAGCGCAATAGATCAGACTTTTCGGGGCCGTTTGGTAGGATTCAAATATGATTTTGAAATAAAAATCAGTGACGGGCATTTTCTTGTCGAAGAGCAGATATCAACATCTATTGTTTGGCACTTGCTCTGGATGCTCCCGCTTGTATTCTTTGGAAGCTATACAATATTTTCTTTTAAACTAACTCCGGTTTCTTTGGTGCTCTCATTATTGTCTATAGTTATGGTTCTACTCTGGGTGACCTGTGCTGAAAGACAGAAGTCACTCCTGTTGTCGGGTAGAGGTGAGTTCAGAGATCTAGAACAGTTTCATACAGTGTATATATTCACTCCACTAATTTCTAGTATTCTCTTAGTAGGATGCTTTATGTCGAACAGTTCTGGCTATGAATCTCTAAACGGCCTATTTTTCTCCGTATTATTAGTTACTGTAGCTCTTAACTTTATTTTATTAGTATTTGACAGATTTTTCTCTGTCTTTAGATTTGAGTACAGTTTCTCACAGAGCAATCCCAGGCAGATCACTCCATTAATTTTTGCAGTAACTGCGTCTGGTCTGATGATAGGATACTTTGCTTTTGGTCCAGATATAATCATAAATCTTCAAAATCAAATGAGCCTCTACATTTTGGTCGGCGTTCTATCTCAAAGAATCGCGATTTTCCTCACATCTGCCCTTGTTTTGTGGGTTTTAGTCATCTATATCAAAATGGAAGGGGTCAATGATTACTTCGATTTTATCGAAGATTACAGGACAGCAGGCAGTCGTAAAGCTCAGTTCTTAGCTATCGGTTTCTTCCCAGTTCTCTTTTATACCTTGACGTACGCCGCGGTTCGAGTCTTGCAGCGATACATCTTGCCCAACCTAGTACATGATCCTCTTCTTGCCGCAGCCATGCTAACCAGTATATTTCCCGTCCTGTACTTTCCAGCAGGGATATTTTATCAAACTATAGCTCACTTCTCCAAGATATACCGGCTTTTTCGCAACTCAAATTCTGAGTCCGATGTTTGTTCTCCACAAGCCGAAATACGAAGCTGGAAAACGAAAGACTCCAGCTATCAGGCGGCCAGCATCAGTACAGGATTCAAGAACTATATTTTTGTCACAGAGGATGCGTTGAATGATCTCGACAAACCGCTTATTCAGGCTGTAATTGCGCATGAAGAGGCTCATATCCGAAACGGCGAGGCCTTTCTCAGTTTCTATATTCCTATCCTCTCTCTGATTACGTTAACCGGGAGAAATATCTTCTACAGTTTCGTGAATTATAGGCATCGGGAACTCCAGGCAGATAAGAGAGCTGCCGATATCGTAAGCGAAGAGGTTGTTATCGCTTCCCTTGAACGGTTCGGAGGGAACCCGGGAGATCCAAAGACAACTACCAGTCTACTTCCTCTAAGCGGGTACTCGAATGGTGACGGCCTTCACAACTACTTTGACCTTTTCTTCGGCAATTACGCTATTCGAAAAGCACATCCAAGTATCGAGGAACGGATTGATAATTTAGAGTGTGAACTACCCCTGCCTTGAATCGAAAATTCGAGGAAGGGGCTCTCTCAGCCAAACTGGTAGAAAGGGGAAGTGATTTCTGATGAAGAGGGAACGTTAGAGAAGTTCCTCTAAGCTCCGGCTTTCCTCGAGCTCTCGAAGTTCTCGGACCAGGCTCCGTTTCTCCTGTAGGAGATCCTGCTTGTCCTCCCACACAGCTTCTTTCGCTTTCCGTTTCTCTCGGTAGAGTTCTTTCAGTCTTTCTCGAACCTGCACGTCATCGTTTCCAGGTCTTCTCTCTGCAGAGTCTAACCGATCCTTCTGCCTGAAGATCTCAGATTCAATAGAGTCTATCTTCTCTTCGTGGATCTCTTCCCTTTCGTTGAGCTGCCGGTAGATCTGTTCCAGTTGCTGTTCCAACCGTTCCTTCTCGTTGCGGATGCTTTGTTCGAGGAATCCGTCGATCTCGTTCCAAGAGGAACTGTCGTAGATCTCGTAATCGACGGACTCAGAAAGATCGTAGTCCAGATAGCCCGGCATAACGAGAATAACCCAAGTAGGAATTAAGAAGCTGAGGCCGACCCACCCACCAACACGCTTTAAAAAGCGCTGAAGATTCAATTATACGTGAGGAATATTATTGTGATACCTCACCAAAATCCTATAATCTACCGACCCTGCAAGATCTGTGATGAAGACGTCCGACTCTCCATGGAAGATTTTCAGTCCAGCAACCAGCGCATCCAGTGTACGGTCTGCAGCTATATCTACAGGTGACTCTGTATCGCAGCCAAAAGCATCGTCTATCTTCTGTACAAGCTACTGAACGGCCTATTCACGGTCCTCAAGGTCGGGAAGTTGGCTGTCGTCAAGTCCTTTGCACGGGTTAGGACGTTGCTTTCTTCGAATATGGGTTTCTGGAGTTGGCTTACGCTTGCCTCTGTTCTTGTCTGGGAACACAAGGATGCTCTTCGAGAAGCGATCCAAACGGGGGCTGTGAAACCTGTTGTTGTCTCGTATGCGTTGCAGCTTGGGGAGAGTATTCAGACTGTGATCTCGGTTCTGCAGCAGGTTCCGATGGCTCATGGATGGGAGTATCTCACGTTGCTAATCACGGCTGTAGGCGCTGCTGCCCATGTTCTCTGGTACTTCAAAGCAGGATACATCGTAGCTGCGTGGTTTGACCCGGATGTTTCTCCGCTTCTTGTTTGGGGGCTGATCGGTATGAATTACTTCGCTATCGTCTTCGCGGTAACAGGCTGGCTTCCGGATGTTGGGACGCTGAAGGCCTTAACGAACGTCTTGGAGCTGGTTCAGTTTGAGAGATTGAATCCGTTGATGGATCCAGGGAATGCTACTAACCTGACGAACTCAACAACATAGTTGTTTAAAAGCACTAATTGACAACTAATCTAATAGTAATGCCGGATGGCTTCCTGCTCCCTTTTGAAATAGAAAGAATGGAGATCTGGGAGAGAAGCCAGAATAATCAAAAACTTGTCACAGTACCAGCTGACTCCGACTTTGAGAAGGGAGAAGAAATAGCAATCATCCGCACGGACGACCTGAAAAAGCTAATCGATGTACCTAACGAGGATGACTTCGAATGAACTACAAGACGACAATAGCTGCATCTCTACTTCTACTGCTTTCAGGCCTTGCAGCAGCAACACATACCGACCAGATTCAAGCAAACCCTACGAACAAGACTGTACTCGCCACAAACAGTACGATCAACGGATCAAATATCTCCACCAATACATTCTCCTTCCCGGTCCGAACTGAGAACAATTCCATCGTAGCGGATATCCCTCTCTCAATCCCAGTAGGGGCCTACGATGGAAGAGTCGAACTGGAGAACAATTACAGCCACAATTTCACAGTCCAAGTTCTGCCCTATGTCGACTGGACTCTGACCCCAGACAGGATCGAGGATACGGTCAATGTCGGGACTTCTGGCAAACTCACTGGACAGAGAGTTTCTCTGACCGGGAACACAAATACTACAATAGATATCTCGCTCACCGGGAACGTCTCGGAGTACCTCCAAGTAACCGACGAGGTCAACGTCTACCCTGAAATCAACTCCTCAATCGTACTGCAGTACAACGTGCGTGAAACAACAGAATACGGACTGTACAACGGAACCCTGGTTCTCAACGGATCCTACAACAATTCTCAGCAGGTACCTGTCCGTCTCCAGTTCAAGGACAACGTTACACCAGTCATTCAGGACGTGGAGACACCGGGTTTCACCGCTACGTTCCCGGAGAACTTCACGGTCAAGGCCTCAGACAACCTCAACATATCCACCGTCAAAGCAGAGATCCTTAACGAGACCACGGTGCAATCCGGGAACACGACCAAGACGGTGAACGAGACGGTAGAGACACTGTCCTTCACAAAAATCGAAAACACGCAGAAGTGGACCGCAAAACCTCCCTCAGACACACCGGGAACATTCTACGTTGACGGCTACGTCATCGACGGCGCAGGAAACAGAGTCAACTTCACCTCGAAGTACACAGTCGAGAAAATCGACGCCGTCCAAGTCAACAACTCAATCTCGCTTCAAAACTACCGGGTAGAGTCAGAGATCGTCGAGAAGATCGGAGAGATAGACAGAGAGACACAGGTCCAGATCCGGCTCGAATCCTTCAGCCAGCCACTGCAAAGCCCCAACGAAACGTGGAACCTTGCGATCAAGACACGGAACGGCGAGAAGTTCCTGAGAAACGAGAACCACTCAGTGACGGTTGAAGGCCCTACACCAGTCTACCTCAAACTGTACGGTGACACTCCGGAAAGATTCAATGGACGGCTCAGCTTCGAAGGCGTCAAGCAACACGTCTCGATTGATGATGTCCGGTTCAACGGTCAATACCTGCAGTGCAAGGTTCCAAAGAAAGAGGTGATCACAGTGTTCGACCGGAATGTTACTTACAGTCCGGTAAACAGCGATAACTGCGAAAAATCGGGGTGGATGGTCTCATACTTTATCTCAGCAGATACGGTGCCGATTGGCTCTAATCTCAAGCAGAGTGCTCGAGTCTTCATTCCGGAACAGGTTCAGGAAGAAGCAGAGGAGTTCCGTACAGAAGAGAAAGAGAGGCTGAAACAGAAAGCTGCGGACAACGCTTTCTGGGGCAAGGTCTTCCTCGTATTCGGATTGTTCGGCTGGGGAGCATTCCTCTGGGAGCGCAGGGTCGGACCATCGTTCTACTACACACGTCTCAAAACCACAGATATACTTTCAACAGATTTCCTCGGAGGAGACGATGATGAGGACGGTATCTTCGGGTGACTAAATTATACTATGGCAAAAGAACCATTCGTAGTCGACCTCTTTTTTGGCGAATACTTCGGCGGCCACACCGGTGAAATGGAAAGGCCGGAAGAATACCCAGAACGGGTAAAACCTGAAATAAGGCCTATGGGGACCAAAGGCTCAGAGATCTACTCGCGGCCGAAGGCCTTCCCACACCCTCTTGACGAGGAGGAAAATATCGAGGAATACCGGACTGATGCCGGGTTCCGGGTTATGGTGCTCAGGCCTACGAAAGATATCCCTGAGTTTCCCGAGGAAAAATTCAAGCGGACTATCGGCTATCAGATGAACGAGGATCTGGAAGAGAAGATAGCAGGTCTCCAAGAAGAGATAGATGGCTTAGAGAAGGAGAAAGGAACAGCAGAGAAGAAAGCTGACGATCTTCGTGAGGAACGAGAGGAATGGGAGAAGAAGGAAGCTGCCAAATCTTCGAGCTCCAGCGGCATCGAATGCGATGACTGCGGTAGCACGAATCCAAAATCTCGGTGGAAGGACAACGACGGCTACTGTCCAAGTTGCAGCGACGTAGCCCTTGAAGACGCTATCTAGAAGGTGGTTTCCTAAGTGGGATTATTTGACGACAAAGACGACGAGATTACAGATAAGATACTTGAAAATCAGGATCTGGATAAGGCTGCGAAAGATCTGAAGTCGAAGACTGAGAGCGAACTCGACCAGGGAAGCGTCAACAAGTACAATCTGCGGGATATCCTAGATCGACGCCGAAGCCACGCCAGTCAGATTGAGGATTCAGCCTCGACGAAAGCGGACTTAGCTTTAGAGAAAGCTGAAGATGTCGAGAGCCGTTGGAAGGAAGATTCGTTTGAGGAAAATCTGAGAAGGAATGCTGTAGACGCGGAGGATGCGAAGAAGATGAGGAAGGCCATCCGTGATTACAGGCAGCTGGTTTCCCGCCTCGCGTTGGCGTTGAAGGTCTACAAGGATCAGGATGACTTGCTGAGCGATGCTATTGATCTGCAGCAGATGAGACAGGATGAGTCGAAGGTTATGGAGATGACGAAGGAGTACGTAAGTGAGAGTCAAAACCAGTTCCAGAACATGAGCCGGGAAGTGGTCGACGAAGTAACTGACTCAGTTGAGGATCTTGAGAAGGAGTTGAGTGAGAACCACATTGAGCTTTCTGAGAATATGAAGGAGGCTGCCGAGGCTCTCGAATCCGCTGCCCAAGAAATGAGCTCACCTCAGCCTGAGCCAGCAGCAGTCTCAACGTCAGGTTCGATAGATACTGAAGAAGAACAGGTCTCCACAACTCCGGCGAACACATCCGAGTCTCAGGATCAAGCCGTGGATTCTGAGGAAGAATTGAGCGACCTCAACGGTCTTCAGGGAGATCTCTATGAACTGGTCGACGAAAACCCGGGACAGGACTTGGAGTGGTATGCGGACGAGCTTGACAAGCAGGAGCACATTATCAAGGGCCAAGTCACGAACATCCAGAAGAAAGGGTTCGAAAACTTCGGACAGCAGATAGAGGGCGTATAGCTCTTCTAATCCGGTGATGTAGTCTGGCTCTGATAATCCGAAAGCTGCGGGACAACAAGGCACAGGAAGACGTCCGATACGACGACCTGCCTGAGAAACTAGTAAAAAGGACAACTACTGTTGATTATACAGATAACAGCAGCTTCCAGAATCATCGATACCAAGTAGCGGAGTATGAGGCAGGTACGGAACCGATCCAGGGAAACTACATCAAGGACGTTACGAAGTACAAGGGACCGGTAGAGGAAGCTCCGATACAGATTTACTCCGTAGATAATGGTGAGCCAGTGATCGACCAAGAGCGGTTAGTCCACGAGATCTACCAGGAATACGGGGAAGGAAGAGTCAACGTCTACAAATTCGGCGGAAACCCTCCAATAGAATCGATCTTCGAAAACAAGTTCATAAAGAAAGTACTATGATCGAAATTGCTCAGACCCATCTCCTGATCGCATTTGCAGTCTTCCTGATAGTGCAAGTAGCAGGTCTCATAAGAGGCCTCAAGCATGGAGGCCCTCTCGTAGGCTACTTCGTCTTTACACTGCTCGGTGCAGGAGCAGGGTACTCAGTCTTAGTTGTCTTACCGCAGGTGATATAGCTATTAGACTGAAAGACGCCAAAATCTACTCGGCAGCAGTCTTCGTATTTCTGCTCGGGAATTTCTATACAAGCCTGATTCCTTGGACCTGGGTCTTCGGACTGTCAACGATAATCGGAGGAGCAGTAGCTTACTATAACTGGGATCAGGATGCCTTCGCGTTCGATTCTGAACGGAAGACAGCGAAAGTCAAGCCAGTGGAAGCACCGGAGAAGCTCAACAAGAAAGTGCAGAAGGCCTTGGCATACCGTCCTCTGAACTTGGATACAACGGACGATGCTAACCGTGACTTCCACACGGACTCAAGGTGGGTGAGAGTGGACGGTGAGAAGCACTTGATGTACGGGATCATCGGAAGGCCTCGAAATACGAAGAAGCGTGAAATACTCGCGTACATTTACGATCTCTCCGACAATCAGATCAGGAAGTACAGCGGCGATATCCACGACCCCGAAGGCAGGATCAACCCGTTCAAAGGAAAGTACAGCTGGCTGCAGGCAGAAGGCGTCACCGGGAAGCGGAGAGATGGGAGAGGAAACAAAATCACGATTAACCAAGGATCGCCTCAGGAAGAGGCCTCAACTGAGGACCGGTGATTCACAGTCGGACTATTTGAGCACGCGATTGAGGCAGGAGACCCGAAGTACCGGAAGTACAGTCAGGAAGAGGAAGAGATCGACGTCGACTACAACGGCAGTCTCCCCATCGCCTACGAAGTTGAATCTGGAGACACGGTCAATATCTCTTTGACGGATACAACGAGGATACTGCTTGTAGCTCCTACAGGCCGTGGAAAGACGGTTGCCGGGAAAAGGATTGTCTCCACAGCTTACGATGATGGATGGACACCGGTTCATTTCTCGGATGTCAAGAACGACTTCCAGTCGATCTCCTATGCAGGCGGTGCCTCAAAGCAGATGATCGAAACAATGGGCCTGATAGACGGTGAAGAACCTCACCGTGTACCTCGAAAACTGTTCCAGCCAAAGTTCCTTGTAGACGACTACCGGAACGGCAAACCATCGTACATCGAGCAGTTCACACTCGGTTTTGAGGACATTACTAAATCCGATCTGATGTTTCTTCTCGACTTCAACAGTGAACCACAGGAACAGGTCTTCGACAACTTGCTCGGAGATCTCAGCATCGAGGACGAGAACTTCATCTCGCTCAAATCCAAGCTTGATGATGTCGAGATCGAGTACACGAATAATCTCAAAGGCCCTATCAAAAGGACCCTGAACAGCTTGGAGAACAGTAAGATACTCGCCTCTAATCTGAGAAAGAACCCGTTCAACTATATCGAGTGCTGGGAGTGCCATGACTGCGACGAGTTTGTCTGGAAAGAAGACAAGGGAGAACACGAGTTGAACAATCACGACCTTGAGGAGAAGCGGGCGGTCATCTCTCTCAGTCTCAAGCACTACGACAACTATACCTACGGTGATGAGGAGAAGTTCCAGTTCTACGTCGCTGTCCTGATGAGGAACTTCATCAAGGAGATCCGCAGAGGGAATATCGAAGGTCCATTCATATTATATGGGGATGAGTTCCACGAGGTAGCTGGTCGAGACACAGGCAACCTTGTCAAGAAATACTTCCAGAAGATCCTCGATATCGCTGGAAGGCAAGCAGATATAGCAACTATCCTCAGTACACAGCGCCCATCCAAACTCCCGTATCCGCAGAGCTCAGATCCCTACGATTTCGTGGGGGATACGACGCACATGTTCATCGGTGAAGGCCTGAATCCGGTGGATTGGCGGAAGGCAGTGAACTCGACTAACCTGTACGGGCAGGGAGATAAGGAGAAGTGGCGTAAGAAGATCAACGACCTGAATCAGTACGAGTTCTTGTACGTGAACCCGGAGAAGCACGACGACGTCGAGGATTGTCCTGTAGTGAAGTTTTACAGTCCCCTGGTTCGGCACACCGGGTAGCCGTCTGCCAGTTTTATAAGTAGTATTCGATCATTTCTAATATAGATAAAATGGCTGAGAAGTATCGATGCCTGGTGCAGTGTAGAGGCTGCGGAGAAACATACAGAACAGATGCAAAGGAGGATCGCTCCGCACCGAACCGTCACTACAAAAGCCGTGAGGACGGCTGCGGCAGCGAAGAAACCTCAGTCATAGACTCGTGGCCGGTGAACGACTGAAGTGGTACTCGACACGATCATACAGTTGGCTTTCCAGCATCCAGAGTTAATGGTGACAGCTTCATTTGTAGTAGCAGCACTGTTGAGCATCGACCGCGTCCCGACTCGAGTACCATTCATTCCGAGTCTGTACGTTACAGGTGCATTGGTCTTGACTGCATCCGGATTCTACTTTTTCGCAGTTCCAAGTCCAAGCACAGGCTTTGAGCGGCTGTTCGCAGCGATAACGAACGGTATCTTTGTCGGATTCGGTTTAGTAGCGGTCAAGAAAATGATTGACATCAAAGCAGGGTGATAACAAATTAATAGTAGACGAAAAGGATCGACAGCACTCAACGTATTCGCAGGAGCAGCATTCCTGTTGATTGCAGCGTTAGCAATCGCTTCTGCCCTAAATCTCGGTCCACTGAGTTCAGTTAGTACAGGAGATGGATGCTGGCATAAGGTCCAGCCAAATAACCAGACATTCGACTCCGAACAAGATCTCCGGAACTACGCCTCTGAGAGAGGTGTCTCAATTCCTTCCAACGTCACGTTCAAAATTATCAACGGTACTCTGTACCAGGAGGCCAACTGCATAGGTGAAACGAGTGGGTAATTGTTGGAAGGCCTCAGTAGCGGCATTCTTCCTTCTCATGTTCACTGCATTTGCGGCAGCAGATACTACTTCGGTGGATACTGTCTCGTATAAGAGCAACAGCGAGTTCTTCGACGGAGAAGTTCTTCAGGCTGGTTATGTCTCGAACTTTGCGACTGACAAGATTAACGTCCATCTCGGTGCCAGTGAGATTGAGAGCAAGACCGGAGCTACTGCGGAAGAAGACTTGACTTTGAGTGTTTCTCACCAGAACACCTACGCTCGCTACCCGCTCCAGGAGACCGGTTTGAAGAAGATCTACGGCTGGGAGGGGATGAAGAAGACATTCGATACGAAAGACCAGCTATGGAACTGGGTTACCTCAAACTGTGCTGACTTCACTGAGGGCGGAGTAGCGATCGGAGATAGAACCAGTAAGGTCGAGGCCGCTGCCAAGAGCTGGTACGATTACTGGACAGGAAGTTACAATTACCAGGCCTTCTGCCTGCGGAAGAACGGGTACTACGGAGATGTAGCTGATATCGGCTCCCCGGATGAAATCTTCAGAACCGAGTGGAGGCTGCAAGCAGGCGATAAGAATCCGCAGACTGCTATAATAACAAATGGGGATGGTGGATCAGGTGTTGTCTCCAATCTTGGCCGGTATGCCAAGGTGAAATGGCAGGGTAACTTGGATACAGGTCAGAATCCTCCGCTTGTCGACGATGAACTTGCCATCCACGGTAACAACTATGAGGGCGGTTGGAGAGTGATCAGTGAGCAACGGTACGATAACTACTGGAACTACATCAAGAACGACGGGAACAGGCTTCTCGATAAGTGGAAGTCCGGAGACTATTCTGAAAGCTATATTGAAGGCCTGTTGAACGGAAAGGCCGAGAACGCTCAGAAGAGGTACAGTGAGTCTCCGTTGGCGAATGCTGAGGTCTTGGATTCCAGCTTCCAGAGTGGAGCATTGAAGGCCGATATGGATAGTCGATTGGCTTACCCAGAGTTCAATGTCTATGTTGATGCCGGTGAGAACGGGTACATCACTGTCTCGAAGCCGGTTGGGAAGCCGAAGATTGTTTCATCGAGTGGTGCCAGTTTCGGTGAGCTCAGTA
This sequence comes from Haloplanus natans DSM 17983, assembly GCF_000427685.1. Classification (NCBI taxonomy): domain Archaea; kingdom Methanobacteriati; phylum Methanobacteriota; class Halobacteria; order Halobacteriales; family Haloferacaceae; genus Haloplanus; species Haloplanus natans. The sequence goes on along the minus strand of NZ_KE386573.1, from coordinate 2,595,189 downwards.
GCGGCAGGATCTCTGTCGACGTGAAGAACGTGGGCGGGGCGGAAGGCAGTTTCTCAGCCCGTGCTGGCAGCTGTAGTCAGTACTTCCAGGCGGATGCTCTTCAGAATACGAAAAGGGTTGCTCCCGGTGAGACTGCGTCCTACAGTTTCCGGGTTACGTTCACTTCGACGAGTATGCAGCAGGCCTCGTATACAGGTCGATGCAGTATCACTGTAGAGGATACGGGGAGTGGTCGAGAGGTTTCGACCAGTGTCTCGGTGGAGGCTACGCAACAGTCTGAATGTACTCAGGGCAAGGAGATTGTGAAGCAGAAGAACGGGAACGACGTCATCTACAGTTGTCCTGACGGTCTCAAGATTCAGAAGCAGGATACGTGTACGGGAGAGTTGAAGGCGGTTTTCGTCAACAACGATATCCAATACGATTGTAGGGAGGAAGGTACCGGTGGTGGATCTGGTGGAGGCCTGTTCGGTAAACGGTTCACTCTCCCAATCACCGGTACTCAACTGAGTAATCCTCTGAATGCTTTCGAGAATATCTGGAGCGGTGACGCGAATGCGTTGAACTGGTTGCAGGTGTTTGTAACGTTCATCGCGTTCCTCGGCGGGTTCGCCTTGGTCGGTGTCAAGCTCGGTAAAATTGTAGACGGACTTGCGACAGAGTTCATCCCGGTAAAGGATTCCCACGTTAGACTGGTGATAGGCCTTCTCGGTGGAGGAATGATCGCAACAGCGGTCTATCAATTGGTCACAGATCCGTTAGGCCTCTTGGTCACGGTACTGGGCTTGGTTGTGATGGGTTATCTGTATCTCAGTGCGAGTGCTCCTGAAATCAACCTCTAAGGATTTTCTCCCACCGTTCTTTTTTAAGCAGTAAATCCAAATTCGTTGATAGGATGTGTCGTTTTTATCAAAATCCGTTAAAGGCAGGCAGAGAACCAGTACGGGATCTGCTTGGAGAAGGTTTCGACCTCAGCTACTCGGATCTGTCACAGGGCCAGTATCACGAACGCTCTGGTTCGATGGCTTGGAGCCAGCCACTTGAGAACCGGAGTGAACCACATACGCCTGGTAGCGGCGACTCCGATAGCACTTCTGAATTATTTGGGTCGGAAGCCAGTTCTCCAGCTGATCCAGTCTCTGTCTGACCCTACACCGCAGGAGGTGACAAATTAATATGGCTACTGGAAAACAGCTTATCGGAGGAATCCTCGGAGCATTCGTTCTCGGAGCGCTAATTGTTGGAGGTGCCACAGGCAACCTGCCGTACATGAGCTCAGCGAACCCAGACCCAGCGAACAACGGGTCAAACCCAGGTTCTAACGTGGCAACTGGCGAATCAGCAACAGTCTCCATCGCAGCCTTTTCCCAGACCTCGGACTCGAACGCACAAGTAGCAACTACAGTCCATGCCTGGAGGATCGGTGACAGCAAAACGTACGATCTAGGAAGTGCATCCGCAGGCGCAGACAGTAGAGCGAACTACAAAGAGTTCGTAACAGGAACCAGTGCAAAAGTAACTGCCTTCGGCAGCACCTACGACTACGGAATCACGAAGGAGAAGTTCGTTGACCAAGTCAGCGAGCTCATCAACATCAAGGTCTGGAAAGGTGTATCCACATCCAACATCGCAGTCAAGTTCTTCGGACCGAACGGGAACACCGTTTCATCCGTAGATCTGTCTGCTGATGAGAGAGTAACTCTCGACGGACTGCAGGTTGGCGTCAATGTCAACAAGAGGGCGTACAACCCGAAGGTTGTCCTCGTCAACAAGGCATCCAACTCCAATCTGAGCAAGGTCTCCATGCCTAACGCTGAGAAGATAGCGATGCCAAGCTCTGCACCTGACAGATTCGACAAGGCCTACGCAGTATACCCAGCGACAAAAGACAAGGAACCACTGCTCACAGCCTACGAGAAAGAGAGGTCAGGAAGCATCGTCGTCAAGGCAGGCAGCAGCGGAACTTCCGGCGAACCTCTTGAGTTCGCAGTCCTCGACTCAGCTCCATACATCGAAGGCAACCAGGTCAAGTGGGGCGTCGAGAACGCAGCAACACCTGCTCAGGACACCGGTGTACCGATGGTCACTTCGAGCATCACGCTCAACTAAATGGGTGACCGTCTCTGACACCGCCACCAACAACTTCCCTTCCTTTTTCCCTTTCTTTCTTAAATAGTAGATTCACATTCTCACCTGTACGAGAGGTCGAGAAATTTCTGTATGTCTCTAATCGCAAAGCTGCTTGAAATCACATTAGAGGACTGGATATACCTCGGATTCGCAGCTCTACTCGTATCCGGAGGCTTTCTCTACACGATGTACACTCACTCTAATTTCGATGCTCAGGCCCGGTTCGTGATGCGTGAAGGCCTCGACGCATTTGATGACGGCCAGGCCCCGGTCCTGACCTTCCCCGTTGAGGAGGTTGAGGAGCTTAACGATGTAGGAGCGGCAAGTATCGGTTACAACGCTGCGGATGAGCGTCTTTTCTGTATGAAGGTGGAGGACAAAGTCGTGACTCGGCTACGTCTTGTCGACGAGATCTCGAAGTCGGAGCACGATGCTGTCGCCGGTAGCTGTTCAACTCTCTTCTCTCCTACAGAGTTCGACGGCTTCACCCATACACAGCCGGATTTCAGTCAGAGGCTTTCTGAAGAGGATCGCTCTCTTGAGTCAGATATCAGATGGACCTGCATCATGTATGATCAGATCGTGCAGCTTGAGGGAGAGGTTGGAGGCCTGAACTGCTGGAAAGTCGTTCAGACGCCTGATGGCCACGAATTTGAGCCTGTAGAAGTCGGAATCAGAAAAGCGGGCTGACCCGACCAGATACCTCAGATTTTAAAAACTTCTTTCGGCAATTGTGTTGTTATGGATTACTCAGGTAGACGCATCACTCGCTGAGAGGGATTACATATGAGAGCAACTAATTCACTTCTCGACCTACAGCTACACCCTTCTAAAACCGGTTACAACGACTTCAGAACTGACAGGGCTTGATACGTCATCAGTCAGGCGAAAAGCCCGGTGATGTACGCCACGATTCTTTCTACGTGGCTTGGTTCAATACTTTTCTTCGGTGGTGAAGCACTGCAGATTGTCGGTTCGATCAACGGATTTCTGGGGAAGGTTGTTGTCGGATTCCTGCTCGCATCGATTTCGGTTTTCTGGCTGTACGGTATCTACAACATCGTGGTCCAGATCTTCGGTTACCTTCCACGGACCACACCAGAGAAACTCGACACGAAACAAGTGGAGAGATTGGATGCTGCGATCCTGCTTCCGACGTTCAACGATTTCGACGTCGACACCGCGAGAGACTGCATCCAGCAAGGCTTCGACGCTCCTCTGTACATCCTGGACGACAGCACTGAGGAAGAGTTTCGGGACAAGGTCGACGAGTTCGCCCAGCAGTACAGTGACGTGGAGGTTATCCGCAGAGAGAACAGGGAAGGATTCAAAGCCGGTGCGTTGAACCACGCCGTCGAACATATCGACGCCGAGTACTTCGCGGTCGTCGACAGCGACGAAAGACTCCCAGACACGTTTCTCTCAGAGATCCTCCGCTACTTCTCCGCTCCTGATGTAGGATTCGTCCAAGCCAACCACGACACTAACAAGCAGGAATCACGGTTCGCACAGCTGCTCGGCAAAGGCATCGATATTCACTGGGACCGGTATATGCCTCAGCGGAACAGGTACGGCTTCGTTATGTTTCTCGGCCACGGCACCGTTTTCCGACGAAGTGCCTGGGAAGAGATCGATGGTTTCCCTGAGATGGTGTCTGAGGACTTGGCGTTTGCTACCCGGATCCGTGAACACGGATACAAGGGAGTGTTTGCTGACGATGTCGTCTGTGGCGAGGACTTCCCGGAGGATTACTATGCGATGTGGAAGCGGCACATCAAGTGGAGCGCTGGGACGACAGAGTACATCGTCGAGGAACTGCCTCGTTTCCTGAAGAGCAAGGCCTCGGTCACTGAGAAACTGGATGTAGCCTTCCCGGTGTTGAATCTGCCGTTGTCCACGTTGTTCCTCTCGTATATTCTCGGTGTGACAGCCGTATTCGGCCTCGGCTTGGACCTCGAGTTCAGTGCCGGGTTCTACGCGATGACGTTGGCGACCCTGGTCAGTCCTGTCCTCTCGTTCCTCATCGATATGAGGGACAAACCGTTGCAGTTGGCGAAGTTCTTAGCCGTCAGTACAGCGGTATACTGCAGCTTGGCTCCTACTGCCGTGAAGAAGATCGTGGAGATAGTCCGAGGCGATGATGCGTTCTTCCATACGACTCCGAAGCAGGAGAATGGAGTCCACGTCTCTCATCAGGTCCGGGCGATGCCGTTCACGCTTCTGTCGGGTGTCTTCGTCTCGGTGGTAGGCCTGCTGTACGACTTGCCGTTGCTGGCGGTCGGATCCGCGTTCCTCTTGGCACCTGGTTTGATTCTGTGGAACCATGACTCAGAGAGCTCTCGCGTGGTCCGGATGTTGGCGTGGATGCCAGCGGCATTCCTGATGACTGGTATCGTAGGAACTGGCTTGTCGATGCTGGGTTACGGAGAAATCTTGGCGGCAGCAGGTCTCGCCGGGTTAGCCGGGCTGTCCGGAATCCAACTCGCCAGGGTCTAAACCCGGCTTCTATCTTCTTCCCTTTTCGAGAAGGCTTTGCTAATCCTCTTTCTCGTCCGGAGTAGTGACATCGATGTTCTGAATCGTCTCAGAATGCTTCTCGGTTTTCTCCATCCGGGTCTGATACTCTTCTCTCGCCTGTTCCCGAAGCTCTTCGTTCACCTCTTCTAATCTGGGTCGGAGAGCGCCAAGGCCTTCCTGCAGGTCTTCGAGTTTCTCCTCGATCTCCTGGCTTACCTCGTCCCCGCTCTTTCCTTCGATAGAGACCCACCATTCCAGCCAGTTCCCGTTCACATCACCCACTTCGACTTCCGGGTAACCGGTCTCAGGAGGGTATTCAAGAAGGTCGACGTTCCCGCTGACCAATAGCTTGACCCGCAGACTTTCGTTGCCCGGTGAGCCGCGTTCCTCTTTCCGTAGTTTGTCGTAGTCGAAGGAGGGAATGTTCAGGCCGACAGCGTTCATCGTCCCTTCCACGAACTCGTCTTCCTCGATCTCCGGGATCTCGTCGATGGCAGAGTTCTGGTGGGTGCTGCTGATCTTGTCCATCCGCTCCTCTTTGAGCTCGTCGAGTCCTGTGTAGGGTTCTTCGCGGAACAGGATGCCGCCAGTGATTGTCATATAACGGCTGTTTTGAGCGTGGTGATGAAAAGGATGTGTGGTAGATGAGGTATTCTGAGGGGTGGCGGTGATCGATCTCTATCGAATGCACTTTTTTAAATAACGTTGCACCTATTTTTTATATGTCTGATCGGAAGGCCTTGCTTCTGTTAGCAGCAGCTTTGTTTCTCACAACGTCGGCGTTAGCAGCCGAAGTCAACGTAGCAGGCCTTGATTTTGAGAACGTGAAACCTCACTTTACAGATAGTGACATCCGGTTCGAGACTTCCTATATGAATCAGACTCTTTCGCCTACGCAGGTTTTCGTTCCCGATCAGCTGCATAAGAACGTCGGGCAGAAACAGTACCAGTTGACGACCTGGGATGGCTACAACGACCAGGGTGATATCATCAGTGAAGAAGCGATTCTAAACGTCGGATACCAATTCGAGAACCCTTCCTGGAGTGAAACGTATACCTGGCAGGACTCTGTTTATCCCACGAGAGCGGTTGCAAGACTTCTGGGTAACTGCGGTGGGGAATACTACGGTGGCTGTCAGAACTCCAGTTACCCTCAAACCTATTTTGATGCATATCAGCAGGCCAGGGCATCAATAGACTCTGAAAACGAGAGTAGAGTCTTCACTTTCTCATTCAACGATACAGGGACTACCAGTTCTGGCAAGGAATACAGTGTTGAGTGGGATATCGATGTCAGAAGCCACTATGAACACTTGATCGTCAACTACGACCTGATCTACAACGAATCAGGGAAGCCTGCAGAAGTGGTCTGGGAGAGCCAAAACGTGTACAGCGGTGATGATCCTCAACTGATCCCGGTCAGCGGTCAGATCAACAAGTACGACGGGCTCAACACACCCTCAGATGACTACGTCGACCGGTTCCTGATGCAGTACGACAGAAGGTACGAGGAGAATCCTCACAACGTCACCGTCGTCATCGCACATCCCAAGGATGAAAAACTGCTTTCCGTTGACTTCGGCAGGAACACTGAGGAGCTCAACAGCAGTCATTATTCAGAAGTTGTCGACACAGCCCAGCAAGTGAACAAGACAGCCACTCTCCTCAACGATACCACGGACTACAGTATCAAGGCCTATAACACCACAATCGAGGCTAATTCTACTACGACTCTGCAGTACAAGATTGACTCTTGGGAGAACGAAACTAACAACCTTCGGATGTGGATTCTTGGTTCATTTGCTGGAGGTTCAGGAATTTCAAGCGATCCCTATGAGATTAGCACCTGTTCACAATTCAATGATATGTATAATCATCTATCCTCTTCTTTTGAATTAGTATCTGATATTAATTGTAGCGGTACGACAGTAGATGGAATGGCTTATGAATCAACTACAAGTTTAGTTTTTGACGGTAATGGACATACTATTTCAAATATAGATGTTTATAGATACAGTAATGGTATTTGGGGTACTCTTGAGGGAACAGTTTATAATCTTCGGATAAGAAAGTTCTCGGCAGATTATATTGGTGGTAGGTCTGGTTCTGTTGCTGCTGTTGTGAAAAATGGAGGTTTAGTGGAAAATGTTTCTGTCTCAGGTTCGTTTGAAGTTGGTTCAAGCAGTGGTACAAGTTATGGAGAGTGTGCAAAGTTTGCTGGAGGATTTGTTGGGTTTATGGATGGAGATGCTACAATTAGAAATTCTTATTCTCATGTAAATATTACTTTGAAATGTGAGAACTCTATTGGTAATGTAGCAGGATTTGCTATGGCGAAATATTCTACAAGTACTTTGAAGAATACTTTTTCAACTGGTAAAGTTGTTGGTGAACGTTCAGTTAAATATGGATTTGTAAGTTCTACTTATGAAGATCCAACTGTCACTAACGGTTATTGGGATACTGTAAGTTCTGGAATGTCTACAAGTGAATATGGTACTGGACTCACTACTTCTGAAATGACGGGTAGTTCAGCATCTTCTTATATGAATTTTGATTTTGCTAATGATTGGTGTACGAGAGAAAATAATTATCCAGGTTTGCAAATTTTGGGAGAGTGTAATTCCCCACCTGTAATTGATTCCCTGAAAAACCCGTCTGATTCGGCTAAGGTAGATTCTAAAAGTCCTGTTTTCTCAGTTAATGTGAGTGATCCTGATGAAGATCCTCTTACCGTTGAGTACTACTTGAATGGGAGTGTGGTCGGTGAGAAGACTGGTGTTTCCAGTGGTTCTACGAGCACGTTCGAGGTTTCAGGCCTTGACTGGGGTACACAGTACAACTGGGGCGTCGTAGTATCGGATGACAGCGGTGCCTCGGTCTCAAGTTCTACGTACTCGTTCACCACGCAGAAACAGCCCCAGATCACGGGGGGTGAAGTAGTGGTGAGCGATGGGTCTGCTTCACTGGAGTTCGGACTTGACCCGCAGGGAGAATCTGACATAGCAGGTTTCCACGGCCTTTCCTCTGCCTCGATGTTCACGAACTCTTCATTAAAGAGTAGTATCGGTTTCCCATTTCAGGCCTCGGTCAACGTCAGTGACAGCAAGGGAGCGTACTCTGGCAACAAAGACGTAGACTTGGCCCGGACAGATACAGGGCATCGCCAGGACACAGATCAGGTCAGCAGTCTCAGCACTCAGTACCTGAACCAGACCTACACCCTTGTGAACCAGGCCTCTGACCCGATCAACTACACGGTCGGGCTCTCCATACCCGGCACTCTTGACTCTCCGGATCAGTGGGCAGGCCTTCTCTCCGGAGGCAGCAGTGTTACTCATACAGTGGAAAGCCACGGAGACTGGATCGTTAACGAAACACTCTCCACAGTCAACCGAGGTCAGAACACTTCGAAGACGAGTTCGCTCACAAGCCAGTACGTCTTCAACAGGACAGAGCTCACAGCAGATCTGAAAACGCTCGACATCTCACTCAGCAACGTCGATCTCTCCAGTACCTGCAGCATCGACACACAGGGGAATATCTCAAAGATGGATTCCTTGTTGACGAAGGAGTGCTGGAACCGGACTTTCGCCGTCGACCACGTCAAAGAGAATCTCTCCGAAGTCAGGCCGGTCAACGACACTATTCGCATCGGATCCACCATCAAGGCCACGCGGACAGCCCAGGTCAACAACACGGCAGATCTTAACTTCCAGAACCTGTCGACAACGACCGCGTTCAACCAAAAGGCCTGCAGCCAGGAAAACCAGAGCGTCGTCGATCTCCCTCCACAGGCCGAGAAAGAGTTCGCCGTCGAATACAGCTGCAGTACCGGCACTGTGTATGATCAGGATACGGAGGTCCTGTTGAACACGCCGAGCAGCTACTACGACACGGTCAAGCTGAACTTCAACGTCAAGGTTCCTTCCAACGCCACCGAGGAATCCACGCTGAAGATCAAGTTGGACAAAGACAACGCACCGGAATGGGATAACCGGGAATCCAGTTCAGTAGATATCAACGCCTCTGGTTCAGGCCTCAACATCAACGAAACACAGGAAAGCATCTACGTCATCGTACCGGAGGACTACGGTAACTCTTCGCTTCACGAAGGCACGTACAACGGCATCCTGAAATACAAATACAGGACGTCAAGCGAAGGAGGCGGCACCGGTGGAAGTTCCGGAGGTAGTGGTCCTGTTCCACCGCCAAAACCGACAAACAATACGACGGTGAAGGCCTCTTTCGACACTCAGCAGTACTACACGGTGGACTACGGCGGAACCCAGGTGAAGTACCTCACCGTCTACAACTTCGACAAAGAGCCGAATAGGGTTACCGTTGCCACGCGTAACTCGACGGCGTGTCGTTTTGTCGAAGTGAAATCCGCGGTCAATGTTCAGGAACCGTACCGCAGTAACGTTACTACACTGGTTCCGAGCAAGACCCAGGGAACGTACAAGCAGTCCTCAAGTATCTTATTAAAGGCTAGATTCGAAATTCCAAGTAAGGAGAAGCTCCGAGAGCTTGGCTTAGACGGCAAGTTCACCTGCAAGTTCGACACCGAGGCAAGTCAGGGAGAGGCAGGTCAGCTCGCTGTAACCGTTAAGCCGGTTCAAAGATTTGACCCAATTGAGGAATTGAAGGAATTGCTGCCGCAGCTTCCCGATCAACTGGTCCGGTCTGAGAAGGTGTGTCTGTCCTCCAGTCTTTCCAGTGCTTACAGCTACTCGGATAGTGGGAAGTGTAAGGGACAGGTCGAACAGGTCCCGGTGCCGACGAAAGATTCGGCAGGCCTGCTCGGAACAGCATTGTTCGGCTTCCTCCTAGTAGCATGGACAAAAAAGAGGTGGATCTGACCAAGTGGGAGATCTTACATCGATACTGAAGACTGCACAGAACTCGGAGTATGACTACGTCAACCTATTCGTCGTTCTATTCGGCACACTCGCCTCCGCAGGAGGATTCATCCTCTACGGTATTCAGGGAACAGTAGGAAGCGGAAACCAGTTTGATGTCATCATTCTCGGTGTAGCGTTCTTCCTCCTCACCTTGTTCGGATGGCTGATGATCTATATCATCGGAGGAAGCCTGACGAAAAGCGAGGCCTCATGGCCTCAATCAGCTTTCGCAACAGTACTGCCGATGGTGGTCCTGAATTTCGGAACACTCGTCTCAAACATTCAATTGAGTGCTTTCCGGCTGCCGAGTAGGATGTACGCTTCTGCAGCGATGACCGGTGAACCTGCTTCAGTACGGGATATCGTCAACCTGATCTTGGCACCTGGAGGTGAGAACATCGCATTGCTCGGCCTCGGTTCTGTAATCTCAGTCGTTGTCTACGAGAAGACGGGCAATGCCCCTCTCGCTATGGTCGCTGGTGCATTCCCTGCCGGAGTGTTTTTCTCATACATCCACGGCTTGACCAGTCTCGGATTCAAGGCCGTAGCGTTCTCTATAATGTTCGTCTCTGCGTTGTACCTGTACGGTGCGGATCTCGGAGTTTACCTTCCGTTGAAGCGGTACATCCCGATAACCTTCGGATTCTTCTACGGCGTTCACAGAAGCATTAACACGTCGAATGCAGGAGGCCTCGTCGAGTTCTACACCACGATCTTGTCTGCACCGGAACCACTGCTGTACGTCGGCCAGGCAATCGTTATCCTGGACAGTATCATGTATCTCTTGGCCGGGTACTACGTTGCTGTGAAACTATTCCAAGGCCTAACCATCGGTGCGAAAATAACGGACGAAGTAGTTGGGTGACGACTTTGGCCTCCGCCAGCAAGTATTCATGCTAACTGGATGTGCTCGGAGTCTTGAAGACACTTCTGTATACCTGAATGATGGAGAGCGCCGATAACCAAGAGTGCGTCGTCAACACGGTTTTCTTCGGCGTATTCCTTGATGTCGTAGGCCATTTGTGCATCTCTGGCAGGCATGGTTCCGATGGCGAATGCTCCGAAGATCAGGACGGCAGCAGCTACAAAGACAGAAGAAACAGCTGCGGAGACCGGTATCCACTGAGCGGCGTCGGCAAGCGTCGGTAACGCGAGGATTGCCAAGACTACGATTCCATGATGCAGGAACATCCAGAGAAGCCTGTATTCAGCGATGACGTCGAAAAGATCCATGTCGACTTCGATGATCTCTGCGTCGTATTCTTCTGCTAAGTCGTATACAATGTGGGAGTCATGGAGTCCTAACACTTGGAAGAATTTCTGGCCAAGCAGTATGATGTAGATAGCGGTGATTAGCAAAGGGACAGTGGCTAAGTTGGCAAGTTGCTCGAGTTTTCCAGGTCTCTTTGACAGTGGAGCTTCGACGAAGATGATATCCAATCGGTCGAAGTTGTCAGCCTTAGATTTTTTCCGGCGGGATGGTAGCGTGATGTGGTTTCCGCCGGAGATGTGAAGTTCTGTCGCCGCCATTACGTAAGGTAGGAAAGAGGTTGCCTGGGGAATATAATTCCCGACCGTAGTTGTTTTTCAGGTTTCCTTTGATAGCAGGTTGTTTTCTCGGATTGCAGCGAGGTTGTTTTCGAACGTGGTCTTGTTCATCCCGGTTATCTCCGCCAACTCGGTGTGCCTAAGCGTGTAGTCGACGTCGGTTTCCTCGACCGCTGCTTCGAGACAGGCTCCGGCAATCGCTACTTTGCTTCGAGACAATCCGCCTTGTCTCTGTATAGTCTTGCAGTACTGCTCTGCTAGTTCCACGACTTCGCTGTCTTCTTCGATTTGATCGATTTGAGAGACAAGATAGGATAGATGCTCGTGGCTTCGGACGAAGAATAATTCAGCGTCGATATGTTTCCTCAGCTTCTTCACTGTCTTCTTGACCTGCCGTTTCAAATCCTTCTCCGTGTACTTGACCGATCTCTGGTTGAGGATGTGACGATCGGAAAGCAGCTCGGATAGAATCATTTTCTGGGTCCGTGGTTCGTCGTTAAGTCTTGAAGCGATGTGGAGAGAAGCAGGCGGCAAGTGATCTTCTTCGACCTCGAGCTGGTCTCTGTATTTGTCGATGAGCTCAGCTGCCTTGTCCAGGGTTTCCTCACTAACTTCAAGTTCTGCACCGAGTTGGGATATTTTCCTCAGTAAGTCGCCTTCTTCACCGGGATTCTCGTTGTAGTTGTCGACGAATTTCTCAAGTTCAGTGACTGAGATCGGGATTCACCTCTTCGAAGTCTTCACCGATGTTCTCTGGTTGCTGCATCCGTTCTCTCAAGTATTTGATGTTGAAGTGGAATGCCAGGGAGAGAGGGATGGTCAACGCCAGTACTTGAGGCCTGAACAGGAGACCGATATGAAAGAAACTGGGGTAAGAAAAGGAAGCAAGAAGAGAGATGAGAAGGTTGACCGTGAGAAAGGCCTCACCGGTTCCCTTCGCTAAGGAGAAGAGTCGTTCCTTCACTGCTTACCACACTCGCGTTTGATGATGGTGTGTACGGTTTCTCCGTTTTGGAAGTTGTCTGGGATCTGCGCAGAGATGAAGGAGTTGTGGTGCTCTTTCATTCCATCGTTTCTTGTATTTATATGATGTTTCTTCGCCTCCCTTGATGTGTACACTGCTTCTTCCAGCGGGCATTCTGTGCAGATCACGTCGTGATGGGTGTCGTAGTACAGATTGCAGTACTTGAACGGGCCGTAGACCTCGTATAGGGTTTCTCCATCCTCTTTGATCTCCTTGACCCGCTCCCCATCTTTCAATGCGTGTTCCTCGAGTTGGTTCCAGACAACCTGGTACTCTTCTTCATTCTCCGAGGCCTCAGATCCGAACAGTACCTGTGTCGCTTCAGGTATCGAAATTGCATCACAGTCCTTCCGGTACTCTTGGAACACTTTCAGGACCCCGGCCTCTACGCTGAGATCCTCGTCGTTCCTCAGTTCTTCAAGACTGTACCGTCCGCCGTTGTCACTAAAATCCGGTCGATCACTGTCACTGCTTTCTTCAGGTTCTGATGGTTCTGCTTCTTCCGAAATCTGTGTTTCAGGGCTGTTGTCTTCCCTCACCTCTGTGACGGTCTCTGATTCAGGTTTACTACTGACTGTGGAGTCCTGGTGGCCTTCACCTTCGGTTTCTCCGTCGTCCCTTTCTGCAATCTCATATAGACCGTCTTCCTTCGTTATCTCGTCTTCGAGAGTCCAAGCCAGCCTATTGTGGATTTCTTGGTACTCTTTCGAACCGGAATCTGCCTTGTGTCCGAATAGTTCCTCACTGATTTCCTCTACTGATATCGGCTGATTCTTTTCGATGACGTCTTTGATCAGCTTCGCTCTATTGTCTGTGTCAAGATTTTGGAATACGTCTATAGAGTAGGAGCCTTCACTCTCGGTTTCTTCCTCTTCCTCTTCGTCGACGTCGTCTTCTGACTCCGAGCTGTCCTCCGTTCTTTCCCTGTCTTCAGTGTCTTCTTGCTCAGGTGAGTCCTCGAAGGCCTCTTCAGAGAAGGCATACAGTGAACTGCGGCCATCTTTCTCTGTCAATAACTCATCTCTGAATGTTTGAATGGCATTGTGAAGCGCTTTGTAGGCTGGTTTGTCCCAGTCTGGTTTGTAGCCAAGAATCTCGTTGCAGATAGCTTCAAAATCGACAGGCTGCTTTTCCCGGATAACCGGTCTAACCCTTTCAGCCCGTTTATCCCGGGACATCTCCATGATCTCTTCCTCCGTAAATCGGCCTTCTACCGACTCCTCTGCAGTGGTTTCCTCGTCGACGTCGTCCTCCTCATCTACTGTTTCCGAAGATTTTTGTTCTTCCCTTTCTGAGGTTCTCTGCCTCAAGGCCTCTAACTCGTTGTCGACAGAAGTGGCGTACTCGTCGACGTCCTCGATGTATTCTTCTAAGGCCGTTACTTGTTCACGGAGCTCTGCAAGGTGATGAGGTATGTCGTCTGGTAGATCCTCTACTTTGTCATCCAGTTTCTGCACCGTGTCCCTCAACTCGGTGATTTGGCCGTCATCGTCTCCGCCGACCGCGTCCTCAACCTGGTCAATCCTCTGGGTGAGATCTTGAAGATTCTCCTCGACCTCACTGATGTGTTCATCCAGTTGATTAACCCAGCCGAGAAGATCCTCGTCCTCTCCGGTAGTGTCTTGATCTACCGATCGGGAAAGAAGGCTTTCAGTCTCGAAGTCTTGGCGGCGAGCAAGCAGTTCGAGATTCGCCAATACTGTTTCCAGGTCTTCCTTTTGCCTCACCTGGATCTCGGCGTCAAGGCCTTGAGGTACGTGGATCTCGATAGAAGCTGGTTCAGTAGATTTTGAGGGTTGAGAAGAAACAGTGTTTTTGATGTTTTCATGATTATCTGACAATCGTGGATCACCTGTGAATAGTGTAGTAGTGAGAAAGTGCTGAGGGCCGGGATCTCATGTTTTCACCCATAACTTGGCCTGGGCAACTGAGTCAGTATCCTCTTTTTCCACCTTGATCTTTCCCTCCTCTTCGAGCTGATCTCTAAGCTTGGACAAGGCCATCTTGAGGGAGTTCTCTGACCAGCTATATGTGTCTGAGTCGAGCTCGTCTGTAGCTAGTTTCCTGTTGTAGATTTCTCCGTCATTTTCCTCGAGTAGGGTGAGTACATCTTCTCTCAGTTGATCGATCTTGTCACTCCTGAAGTCTTTGAGCTCGGTCATCTTATTGTCATATTTCACATGCTTCTTTTTATTTTTAGGGGGGAAATTGACCTGGGTTATAGCTATAAAGAAACCTTATAGCTATAAGGTAAATCGACGAAGCATCCGAATCAAGAAATTCGGAAAGAAGCCAGCTCTCACACCAACTTGTTCGCTTTTGTCTAGAAAACCGAATAGAGATAAAAACGTCACCCACTAAATAAGACTATATGGCAGAGGCCTCCCGACAACAAAGGATACTCACAAAACAGGAGATAACCGCCCTCCTCACTGCTTGTACAGACAAATTCGATAGAATGCTGATCAAGACCTGCTTAGGGCACGGTCTGCGAAACGAGGAAACAGTAACCCTCCAACAAAAACACGTCAACTTCGGCAACACCGGAGTAGATATTGAACGAGAGAACACGAAATCGCCAGCGGGAGTTCGATTCGTTCCAACACTCAATTCTCTCGGAGACATCCCTGTACAAGAAGACTTCATCAACTGGGTTAACTGTCGTACAGAGAACCCGGATGACTACGTTTTCCCCAGTCCAAGAACTGACTCCCATATCTCAACCAAGTACTTTCAGGACCTGATGAGAGATCTTGCCTGGGAGAACGGGTTCTATCCTCAACTCGACTCGAAAGAAGAGATCACTGAAGAGGTCCCAGAACCGAAGCGTGTGAGGCCTCACGCACTGCGGCACACCTACGGCACAAGGATGTATGAGAACGGCGTTCCGCCGAAGGAGCTCTCGGACACGATGGGACACAAAGAGATGCAGACTACTATGGATCTCTATGCTCACCTCGCTAATGAGAAAAATCGTGACGTGCTGAATGAGGCGGCTAAGAACTGGGACTGAGGTATTCTATGATGCCGATCTGGCTTTACAGCTAACATTTAAAAACAGCTAGTGGTAAGTTACTGTTAGAAGAAGTCTCCTGGAACCGATCGGTATCTCACCGCTTCGGTGGTGACAGGAGCACATTCTGAAGGCCTCACACCTTTTACCTGCCTCCCAGCACCCTGGTCATAGTGGGGAGCCAGCTTTCCTCTCCCTCCCGCACTTCACGAACAAGGGACCTGAGGCATGGCAGGAAGGTGTTTCAGGCCTTTAGTTCTACACGCCCTGCTCTGTGAGACGAATATCGGGAGATTGTACAGCTGCAATGACGTAAGGTAAGGTAGAACCTGCCGCAGCTTGGCGCTCCTATCATCCAATCACTCTCTGATTTGATTCCAGAGGCGCAAAGTCTCACGGAGAACTAGGGCAGGGACAGAGCCCTAAAGTAGCGAAAATCTGTGGCTGTAAGCAGGATCACTTCCTGCCTGTCTTCTTTTGCAGATTCCTCCAGGGGAGCTGCTTCAACAGGAACATAGTTCGCACGGAGTCTTTCGTAAGGTGCGCTCTGAATACTGCCGAGAACCGGCGTGCGTAGACACCTTGTCCTCTAACAGGGGACAAGGGTGGGCAGACACCTCACCCTCGTTGAAGCACTGGGTTCCCCTGAGCCCTGCAATCCTTTACGCCCCTGTAGCTCAACCGGGTTAGAGCGCACAGTTCAGCTTATGTCGGGTGCTGGAAGCGGAGCCGGACTCCTGGATTAAAAGCCAGAGAAACGGCCAACAAGCGAGAAGGCTAGTAGACCTCTAAGCAAATGCTGTGGAGCGGTTTGTAGCCGCACTGTTCTGGGTTCAAGTCCCAGCAGGGGCTTTTCAGCCGGATACGGATGGAAGCCGGAGCCGGACGTGACCTACGTCCGGCTGTTACATATTTCAGCGGTAGGTAGCTCAGATAGGCCAGAGCAGGTTTGCGTTGATGGCCTGAGTACAATGCTCGCCCGTAAGGGTTCAAAGCCTGTGCCGTGAGGCACTACGGTGAGAAGCAACGGAAAAGGCCTGAGCTTACCTTGTCGATGGTTCGAATCCATCCCTACCGCCTCTACGAGTGTGATGTATAATCGAAAACGACCTACCTGATTTGGACCGTGAGGAGCTGCTTCGCCGGCTCCCAGAAATCCGTAAAATCGAAGACGAAAAACTGAGGGATCAGGTTATCGACGTATTCCTGAATCATTCTCCGTCGTATTTCTGGTGGTGCCCTGCTTCTTCTTCTGGAAATCATCATCCGCCGGATACCCGAGGCAAGCATGGGTTGTGGATCCACAGCTGTAGGGCTTTCTCTGCGTTTGAGGATTTGGCTCGGACAGAGGTAGAGATGGAACGCATCGACGAAGATGAGGTTGACTATGGACGTGCCGCAATCCTTCTACATGATATCTTCAAACAAGGCCATTACCCGCGAGACGAACACCATACGAAGAGCGATCACGACAGGATCGCATCCGAATACCTCGGCAGGAATACCGAGTTGCCGGACGAAGTACTGGGCTTGATTGACAGCCACAACGGAAACTGGGGTGAGGGAAAAGCTCCGGAAACCGTGTTGGAACGAGTGCATCACCGGGCGGACTACATCGTCTCCAGAAGAGTGTGTCATTACGAGATCGCGGATCCGTGTGAGGAACTGCAGCAGGTTATCCGCGGTAGGAAGACTGAGGAAGAACAGGAAATCCTCAGCAGGGTTTCAGCCCTGAGTACAGCAACGGAGGCATCTGACTTCGTCGACGAGTTCTCTCTTCCTAATGTAGGTAGTGTAGATCCCGGTGAACTCTCGAAGGCGGTCAGTTTCATCGCGAACGGAGGTGAGCAGTAACGGTGTCGGTTCAGATGACGAGCATCAACGCCTACTACGACTTGAAGGAGGAGGGTAAGATCTCGGATAGGCAGGGATTGGCGTTTATGGCTGTCCGCAACTTCTACGAGGAGAAGGGTTATTGGCCGACTCCGAAGGAGGTTCATGCCTTTCTCGCTGTCGAGCAAGGTCACGAGTTGGCGCAGTTTGAAGGCCCGAACTTGGTTAAGCCCCGTATCACTGAACTGTTGAAAGATCCGGAGGATGACTGGCCAGATCTCTTGGAGAAGAAATCTGAGAGCCGTGATCAGGAGTACATTGAGGAGTTGCTGGATGATTATGAGTCGAAGAAGGCGACCCCGGTGAAGATTGCTGAGGACTGGCTGGACAGGCAAGGAACTGCAGACACCGAGGGATTAGATGATGTCGACGACGTCGAGGACCCTGCAGAGGTTGATGGAGAAGGTGAGACTGGTTCTGACCGCGGCGACAGCGAAGAAGAAGAAGACGTCGACGATGGGAACGAGGAGTCCATAATCATCCCTTCCACCGGTGGAGAAGACAACGCCGAGAACGACAGCTGCGGCGATCAGGAAACTGATTCCTCCTCGAAAACAGGTTCAGAGACAGGGGGCAGTGATTCTGCCAACGCCGGCGAAGTAATCTACGGCAACAAAGAAGACGAGGACGACGAGACTTATACCGAAAACGAAGAAGAGGAGGATGAGGCCTCTACCAGCGAAGGAGACCGTGAGTCGATGACGATGGACGGCGTCGAGTACGTCAAAAACGAGGACGGTGTCTGGATCAGTCAGGACGAAGACGTGGATGACTTGCTGTTCCCGCCCGACGTCGATGAAGACGAATACCGTGAAAACAAGGATGAGGAAAACATCTCGGAAAGTCTCGACAAAAACCAAGGAGAGGAGGGCAGCGAAAAACAAGGAAAGCAGCCTTCACTAAACGAGATATAGGTGTCTCACGATCTCTTTCCACGTCGAACATCCGGAGCGACTCGCTCATTCTAAATTCTGTACTGAAGTTGGGAAGGGTACTTTCTGACTTCGGCACCTGGCTCGACAACCAACAAAACAACGCCTCCTGCAGCCTCTCCAAAGCCAAATTCACACAAGCCTGCCAATGCGAACCAAGTCCTACTCTTACCGAAGAGGCAGGTAATATAAGAAGTCAGGCCGCCACCAACAAATGCAGCTGGGCTACAGAAAGCCCCCTCAAGTGCGAAGAAGTTTGCTAAAAATACCCCTTAATTAAATTTTTGGCATTCCTGTTACTGCCTCTCCATCTTTGATATCCTTAACTGCTGCATCGTCTTTCCCTATTGCTGTGACTACTCTGCTTCCATCGTCTCTGTTGACTGTTTGGTAGCCTCCACCGATGTTTCCGTCTTCTAAGTAAGCTTGGGCAAATGCCGCATCACCGGCGTTATCGAACACCCATGCAGACTGCAAGGCTCCCCGTTCTACATCTAAAGTTGAAGCTCCAAGCGAAGGTCCATACTTATCGTCAAAACCAGTAATATAGTCAAAATCTGGATCTACAGACATCCCAAAGCTATCTTGGACGTCTAATGCTTGTTGGGCGGCCTGCATATCCTCAGTAAAGATATCAGTTCCATAACTTTCTAACGTATCTTCAAGAGTATTTCTGAGGACCTCAGTAGTAGTTTCTAGACCGGCATAATCAAATGTGAAGGCGTGTCTGTTTTCGCCAAGTGCGTGGACTGAGCCCTTAATCGGATTGAAGTAGACATCAAATCCATTCACAGAACCTTCCTGTCTGTAGCCAGATTCCTCAAGGCCTTGAGCCACATCTTCCTCCGAGACACCCCCGGGCAACTGGTCCACACGCAGAGTCCTTCTATCTCCACTAAAGAATGTTTGTCTAAAGCTCTCTGGTACTTCCTCCCTAGAATATGGAACCCTATCAAAAACTTGGTTACTGGGACCTGTAACTCTTAATGCACCATATTTTTCTTTTAGCTGTTGGGGACTATAAGTATCAAAAATAATTCCATTACCTTGGCCTTGTGTTGGCTGTTCCTGTACCCAGTTGTGGGCCATTTCTGTGATGTCGGCGTGTTCGGCTTCAGGTGTGGGTGTTGCTGTCGGTGTGGAACGCGGGGTTAAGGCCTCTGTCTCTGTAGCAGTACGTTCAGAACCACCGTTGTTTCCACCCGTACAGCCTGCAAGGCCTGTAATGCATATGACGCCACTGAGGCCTTTGAGCACTTGACGCCTCTGTAGATTACAGGGATCCAACGAGTTCTCTGTCACAGCGAAGTTGTGATATCCCAGTTGCAAGTAGGTTATGCAGTACCACGTTGCAGAGAAAACCTGAGACCGCCGCTTTCCTACTACCAGAAGATCTTCCGTAGAATCCAGAACAGTGCAGCCAAGGTGAAAAAGAAACCGTAGTTCCAGACACCGACATTCAACACCCCATTTGTACACCGGCAGCCACACCACGCCGAAGAACTGTTTCTCGACTGTTGAGGTGGCCTCGATGCAGATCCCCGATCGAATCAGAAACACCGTTGACATCACCGACCTTGTTACGAGAATCCGGATCACTGCAGAAACCATCGAACTCAAGGCCTGACGTCATCATGTGGATATAGAGAAAGTAACGCCAAGACCAGGACCAGGCTCACCAGTTTTCCCATCTACATTCCCTGCATCGCAGTGTTTAGAACTCTGTTCCCGGTACGGACGATTATCAAGGCGAGGAAGAATATGACTCCGTACTGGTTGAGGAAGGATTCCAAGCTGAACTGCAGCTGCGGTATTTCACCAAGCCCCCAGAAAACGGCGAGGTAGGCTCCGAAGACAGCGAATGTCACGAAGGCCTCGAAGATGAAGAGGGCCGTCCATTCGTTCTCCAATACTCCTTCCAGCATAACACCTATTCACCTTCTACTATTTTTAAAACACGAGGTCCGGTTACTGGTTTTTCCTGCGAGACTCTTTGAAGTCCTCTGGGTCAACTTTCGAGTAACGTTCAAGACCTGCCTTGCCAGGGCTTTGACTGCGGTACACCGTTACAATAAGCCAGATATCATCCTCCGGCTCATAATCTGTGACGACTACCGTTTTCTGATGTATGAACAGGAGCGTGTCTTCTTCCCTGTCGTAGAACTGGTTGCCCTTTCTTCTGTGAACCCATTTCTCTATGATGGATTCGGGGAGTTTGCATCTGGATTTCTCACTGCCGTCAACTCTCTCGAAAGCGTGGTCTGTGAACTCTACGTCTGTAATACCGGTTTCACCTTATAGTTTAGAAATAGTATTCGAGTATTTTTGAAACACTGGGAGGGCCTCGTCTAGAATTTGTACTGGACGATTTCTCCGCATCCGCATTCAGGGCACTTCTCAGTGTCTTGTTCAAGGGTTTTGCCGCAGCGCCGGCACTCGAATAAATCGTTGTTTGAAGGCCTCAGAACCCGCTTCACTTCTTCCAGTAAAGAGAGGCTCACTGTGGGTGGACGACTTCGCTGCAGTTGGGGCATTCTGTCCAGGCTTCTTGCTCTCCTTCCCCGGTTTCGTACCTGATGAGGGTGTGGCGGGGAAGTATCTCCTCGTTGCATAATGGGCAGAATCCGAGGCGAGATGATTTCTGAGCAGCCATGGTTAGCCTCCCTGTAAACCAGGGGGGATGTGTGTGACACTTTGAGGGCAAGGGGGAATCGCCCTCTAACAAAGCCTGATGACTGGCACACCCATATACCTCACCCAACCACAGTGAAAGTAGAGCTTGGAAACGATCACACTACGAGAGCCACATCCCATTGAAAAGCCCGACGTACACCTAACAGAGTCGTACTTGAGAATCATTCCTGACCGATTAGATATGCATCTAACTCAGGATCGTCTAAATCATTCGAAGACTGTAAATAGATTTTCCTGCTGCTGACCGCATCAAGTCCATCTGCCCAGTTATCTGCCTCACTCTCAGAATCGAACTCCCGTCTTCTGGAACGGTTCTCGGTGTAAATCTGCTTGAATAACTTCCCCCCTGGTTCGATAGCTGAGGTCTTGATCTCCACCACGAACATACAGCAGTAAAATAGCCTATCTAATGAAATACTGGCGACTGCCTATCTCTTCCAGCAAAAGGGAATGAGCGGGGGAATGCCCAGTACTACGGATTTAAACACCGTGACGGATTATCAGGCACTAACAGCTGAATAATGCAGGTCGTAAGCACAATGGGGACCGGAACTCTCGGTCGAGAAATCGACTTAGAGGCTCTCGTCGACGAACTCGAGGATCAGCTGGATAATGTTGATGCGAACTTTCAGTCATCTAGTATGGTCACAATCCGGCTAAAAGAAAACGGGCCTGCATACACCGTTTATCGGACAGGATCTTTTCAGATACGAGGGGCGGAGAGTGAGGACTCACTGCAGAGTGCGTTGGATGAGTTCCGAGAACACCTGGCTGATATTGGAGTGGAATCTCCGGACCTCCAGTTTGAACTCTCCACGCTGGTCTGTATGGAGGACCTCGGGCAAGAACTTGATTTGGAGACACTGGCAGTTGCGCTCGGATTGGACCATATCGAATACGAGCCTGAGCAGTTCCCTGGCCTAGTTTTCCGGCCTGAAGGACATCAGATTACTATGCTACTCTTTGCAAGTGGAAAAGTGATTATCGGAGGTGCGGAGAAGCGAGGTCAGGCTCAAGCAGGTGTAGAATACTTGAAGGAAGAGCTTAGTGAATTGAATCTACCTGGTTCATGAACCGGCTTCGCCAGTGACATCACCGTACAGAGCCTCAGCCTGATGGACGATAGGATCTACGAGTGGGTCGTAGTCCTCGTGGGAAAATCCGTTCTTCCGGAGCAGACCTTTCACCCGGATTTTCAGTTTCGATCTCATGGCTTTCCGGTTGGTCCAGTCAATATTGACGTTCTCCTTCAGCATCTCGCACAGCTCTTCAGCGATTTCACTGAGCTTTTCCTCCGGTATTTCGGATTCTGTGTTGGAGCTGATGGCGTCGTAGAAAGCAAGTTCCTCCTCAGTCAATCCGAGGCGTTCTTTCCGCCGGTCTTCTTGCTGCAGTTCATCCGCGTAATTCCGCAGTTCCTCGATAACCTCGTCAGTCGTCAGGAACTGGTTGTTGTACTCATTAAGGGTATCCTCCAGTTCTTCTTCGAAGGATTCGTACTTTGCCAAGTTCTGTTGCTTCCGAGTCGAAATCTCGTTCTTCAACAGCGACTCAAGCATTTTAGCTTGGAGTTCAGGCTCTTCGACCCGGTCAACATCGGATAGGAAATCTTCGCTGACAATCGGCTCCTCAGATTTCCACTTGTCAAAGCCCGCCACAGAGACGACATCGTCTGCAGTGACGCCTTCCGCAATCAGCTTCTTCATCGCTGAGTCCATATTCTCATCTCGGCGGCTGCCTTCCGCTTCAAGCGACCGGAGGCTGTCTCTCACCGATTCAAAGAATAGGAGGTCGGACCGGACTTTGTTAGCAGCTTCGTGCGGGGTGACGAGGGCGAAAGCACGCCTCAATTCAGCGACAGCCTGCATGAAGTTCTCTTGCTTCTCTTCGGTCTCGATCACTTCGCTCTCCGCACGGTGAATCAGCCGAGTCAATTTTACCTCACTGAGGTCCTGCCAGCCTTCGTAGTCGACGTTCGAGAGATACTGGGAGACTTGGTGGTGCTTCTGTTCCATTACGTCCACGGCAGTTTCGACATCCACCATTGCGGTATCTTGGATATCTGCCGTGTACTTGTCCAAGGCTCGGCGCAGGTCCTCGGCGATACCGATGTAGTCGACCACCAAGCCACCGGGCTTGTCTTTGTAGACCCGGTTGACCCGTCCGATTGTCTGCAGCAGGTTGTGGTTCTTCATCGGACGGTCGATGTACAGGGTGTGGAGTGGAGGGCAGTCGAACCCGGTGGTCCACTTATCGCAGACTACGACGATTTTCAGTGAGTCGTCCGGGTTTTTGAACCGGCGTTTCAGTTCGCCTTCTGGCGGCGGATCATCAAGGTATTCTTCAGGTTCAGAGATTACGACTTCGACCTCCGGAGCCTCCGGCTGCTCCTCGATGTACCGCTTGTATTTTACTGCGGCTTTCCGGCTGATGGCGACAACCATCGCCTTTCCCTCGATTTCCCGGTTGTTGTAGTGCTCGACGATGTCTTCGGAGAGGCGCTCTAATCGGTCGTCAGCGTTCTCGATGATTCTGCGAAGGTTCGTCCACTTCTCAACAAGCTCATCTTCCAAGTCCTCTGACCCTGAGTCCAGTAGTTCTCGAACTGACTCGCTGATTGCATCTTTGTTGAGCTGGAGCTTTGCGAAACGCGACTCGTAGTAGATCGGGACGGTAGATCCGTCCTGTTCCGACCGGTCGATAGTATATTCACTGACGTGATTTCCGAAGGTGGTTCGGGTAGCTTTGTCGCCTTCGTGGATCGGGGTAGCGGTGAATCCGAGGAACGAAGCGTTCGGAAGTGCTTGGCGCAGATTCAAACCAAGCTGCTCTGTCTGTGACCGGTGGGCTTCGTCAGCCATGACGATGATGTCATCGCGCTCGTTTACCACGGGATAATCCCGTTCGTCGTCCTTGGTCTGGAACTTCTGGATAGTGGTGAATACCAGGCCACCTGCTTTCCGGTCTAACTGGTCTCGAAGATCTTCGATGCTGTCCGCCCAGTCCACGTTGTAACCGGCATCGCTGAACGTGTGAACTATCTGCTCATCCAGATCGTTCCGGTCGGTTACGATTACGAAGGTCGGGTTTCCGAAATCCTCGCTACGGCGGATCTTCCGGACAAAATACACCATTGACAGGGATTTTCCGGATCCCTGTGTGTGCCAGTAGACTCCTGCCCTGCCGAGTTCACTGCCCATCGTCTCTTTCGCGCTTTCAACGGCTTCACGGACTCCGTAGAACTGATGGTACCCGGCAAGGATCTTCGCCAGCTGGCCGTCCTTCTTGCTGAAGACAACGAAGTTCTCGATCAGATCTAGAAGACGTTCTTTCCCGAATACGCCACGAAGTAGGACTTCTTCCTCGGAGTAATCCGGGTTGTCACCTTCCTCCTCAATGTACCGCCACGGTCTGTACCATTCCCAGCCTGCTTTGAGGCCTCCGACCAACGCCTCGTTCATCGACATCAGGCCGATGACTTCGTTGTACCGCAGGAGATTGGGGATATCGTTCCAGTACCGGTTGTTGACTTGGTCGTAGGCGTTTTCCAGGGTAGCTTTCGGGTCGGTCGGGTTCTTGAACTCTAAGACGCCAATAGGCAGCCCGTTGATGAAGACAACCATGTCGGGCCGGCGACGAGGATTCTCACCGAGTTGAACGGTGAACTGCGTGGTGATCAGCCAGTCGTTGGTTTCCGGGTTGTCAAAGTCTATCGGGTTGACGAACCGCCCGACTTGCTCTCCATTTTGCTCGTACTCTACCTGGACGCCGTCTACCAATTGCTTGTGAAGCCGCTGGTTGTCTTCCAGTAGGTTCGGGGACTGTGTACTGGTGAGCTGAGTGACTGCCTCTTCCAACCCTCTTCGGGGAATGTCAGGGTTGATTCTTCGGAGATTTTCTTCAAGACGTTCCAGAAGGACGACATCAGAGGTAGAGGTCCGCTCTTCCGCCAAGTCCGCTGGAGAGGCGTACTCGTAGCCAATATCTTGGAGAAGATCTATAGCCGGTTTTTCGGCCAGTTGGAGTTCGTCAAGACCCATTATTATAACCCCTCAACAGAACGACTTGTGCTTTATTCATCGACCCGTACTTGGCCCGATAACAATTTTGGCAACAAGGTATCTCGGATTTCTTCGAGCAGGTCGCACTCAATCAACAGTGAATATATGTAGTCATATCCTGGGGACGCCACTTTAGCAAAGTTTTCTTGGGCCTTTTTTTCCGGGAGCGGTATCTCGATTTGATTGAGGTCCCGCTGACTTATTTCTGGGTAAGTGCTACCAGTTGCTAACTGCTCAATCTCCTTTCGATGACCCTTAACCAGTTCTAATAATACTTCAGGGACAATCGATTCATCCGGATTCATACATATAAATCCCTGATTTGTCGCCATAGGCTCTTTATTAATAACCACTTCTCCAACATTCTTACCTCGACTGTATAATAAAGTGGAATCTTTTGGCATCACTTTTGCAGATGTGTTGGCTAACCCATCTTCGGTGAGTTTTCTCTCGGTATCGTAGACAACACTTGTATCCAGTCCTGTCACTTCTTTGGGCGTGAGCCATTTGACCTCACCTTCCCAATACTCCAAGTTATCTGTGTCTGGCGTTCCGCCTCCTGTTGTGTCACAAATCTCACTAAACTCTACTCGTGAAGAGTTCGCAGTTTCAGAAATAGACTGATAGACTACCTCTATCATATTTTCTACAGTACTACCAACCGCTCTATTCATCTCAACTTTATCGTCAAGGGCAGACAACACCTTAGCAATTTCCCGCTGGACCGGAACAGAAGGTACTGGAACCTCGATATCTTTGAACGATTTCATCGTAATGGTGTCAAAGACTGTACCGTAAGATACCGCTTGGACCTGCCCGAATACATACTGCCAAGCGTAATACAGATAGTCATCCAATAGTTGTTCGTTAGTGTCCAGAGCGTAGCAGGTCTGATTGAAAGCCATAGGTTTCCCAAGTTGCGCAACCCGGCCCATGGTCGCCCCTCGAGCGATGACAACGACAGTTCCATCAGGAAGGATTTTCGCGTTACTGGCCTCCTTACCAGCTTCGGTCATATTTTCCTCAGTATCGTAGATATGTCTTGTTTTAGACTGTGAGATATCTTTGGCGCTAGCCCACTGTATATCACCGCCCCAATACTGGTCTTCACTTCGTTTAGGTGTCTTACCGAGTACAGGCTCAATCAGCTCGGAGAGAGGCCGCATCTCCCAACGCTCATTTCCTGGTTCATATATGTCGCTCACCTCGGCTGATTCTGCTTCGTCAACGAGAGTTTCCAAATCTTTCTCAGTCATCAGAACCCCAAATCCTCAATATTCGCTTCGATTTCTTCCTGAAGCGCGTTCGACCTCTGGAACTGCTCACGGAGCTCAGCCGACAGTTCTTCCATTTTTACTTCGTACGGGACTTCGTTGCCCGATTCACGTTCAATTCCTACGTACCGTCCAGGAGTTATTATATAGTCGTTATCTGCGATCTCCTCCGTCGTTGCCACCTTGCAGAATCCCGTTTCGTCTTCATAATCACCTACGCTATCTTCACCTCGGTACGCTCGTACGGTATCAGCTATAGCTTGGATGTGCTCCTCAGTTAAGCGGTTCTGCGTCCGATCAATTGACTCATAGAGATCCTTTGCGTTGATGAATAGCGTTTCCTCCGCGCGGTTCCGGTATCTGTCGGAGTCCTTTCCCTTGCTAAGTATCCAGAGGCAAACGGGAATCGAGGTTGTGTAAAACAACTCACCTGGAAGTGCGATGACGGCATCTAAGAGGTCACCGTTTTTAATTAGTTCTTCACGGATTTCCCCTTCTTTACCTTGAACGGTCATAGATCCGTTCGCCATGACTGTGCCAGCCATGCCGTCTTCGTCAAGGTGAGAAACCATATGCTGGATGAAGGCGAAGTTCGCGTTACTGGAAGGCGGCATTCCATACTCAAACCGCGGATCTTCATCAGAGACAGTCTCTTTCCCCCATTCGCTCATGTTGAACGGCGGGTTCGTGATTATTTTGTCAGCACTGAGATTACCGAACTTATCGTCCCGGATACTGTCTCCGCGTTGGATGTTACCATCAATACCTCTAAGATACAAGTTCATCTTACAGATACGCCAAGTGGCTTCGTTGACCTCTTGACCGTAGATAGAGATCTGGTCTTCGTCGCCACCCTTTCGTTCTAAGAATTTGTGGCTCTGGACAAACATCCCACCAGAACCGCAGAACGGGTCAAAGATACGGCCTTCAAACGGTTCCAAAATCTCGACGAGTAACTCGACGACGTGCTTGGGGGTGTAGAACTCTCCGCCACGGTGTCCCTCCTCACGGGCAAACTCCTTGATGAAGTACTCATAAACCCGTCCGAAGACGTCCTCGTCCTGCGTATCTTGACCGTTTCCGAGGTCCAGTTCAGAAAAATCATTTAGAAGTCCTTCGAGAGTGTCCTGTGGGATCCGTGAGTACCGCTTCGGCAGCATCCCGTCTAAGCGGTCCGGGTTTTTGTCCTCCATTGCTCTCATTGCGTCGTCGATCTGGGAGCCTATGTCAGGGTGGGTAGCACGGCCAACGAGGGTGTCCCAGCGGGCCTCCTCGGGGACGTAGAAGACTTTCTCTGCACGGTAGGCGTCAATGTCTTCCAGGATGAACTTACGCTCCTGATCGTCATCACCGCAGTAGTACGTCGAGTCCTCATCATGCGTGAGCTCTCGCAGTTCCTCTCGACGCTCCTCGAATGCGTCCGACATGTACTTGAGGAAGAGGAGGCCGAGGACGATGTGCTTGTACTCGGCTGACTCTACGGGGCCACGGAGGCCCTCGGCAGACTGCCAGAGGCTTTTCTCGAACTCATCGGATTCCCCGTTAATACTCATTATTTTAGCACCTCATGATCGCCACTTCAAGTTTGCTGGTTGCCGGTTCTGCTGCCGATTTCACGCCGAGATTGTGTAGTTCGATCATATTTTCGGACACCTCTGAATCGCGGTTTACTCGTGCGAGGTCCACTGCAGGTACAAACGCCCCACGTCGGTTACGTAGACGTGTTTCGTTCTCCCCTCCATTTCTGTTTCGACTAGGCCCTTCTCCTCCAGCTGGCTGACATGGTAACTGATTTTCTGGGATGACTCGCTCAGTTCCTCACCGATCTCTCGGAGTATCACGCCTTTCCGTCCCTCCTCATCCCACCTACCGAGTGTTTCCAGAACATCGAGTTGCAGCCCCTCTATCTCGAAATTCAACGGCTGGGTAGGTGAGGGGAGCTTCTGTACCAGTTCGTCAATTGATTCTTCTCCGGTCTGGGGTTCCAGAACGTAGTAGGGAGTTGCCCCGATGAAGAAAGCGGAGGCAGTGGCTGCTCCAGCCATCAGGTTTGTACCGCCTGTAATGTTCACGTAGATCTCCTGGTCAGGGTTTTTTCTCGCCACACTCACGACCGCATCGACTACATCTCGAAGGTCGAACGCGTCTATGAGGTCTATTTCGACGTTGTATCCGAACTCACTGAGCTCTTCTGCGAGCTCATCCCCGACTGACCGGAATTTCTCGCTGGTCAGTAGCTGGACGTGGTCGGCAGACCCATGGGCTTGTAGTCCTCGCTTGATGTGGACTGTCGTTTCTCCGTGAGGGACTATGTGCAGGCTCATTATCTGTTGCTTTCAACGAATTTCCGAACCCGGTTGTTGTTCTCGATGA
Source organism: Haloplanus natans DSM 17983 (assembly GCF_000427685.1). Lineage (NCBI taxonomy): Archaea > Methanobacteriati > Methanobacteriota > Halobacteria > Halobacteriales > Haloferacaceae > Haloplanus > Haloplanus natans. The sequence goes on along the minus strand of NZ_KE386573.1, from coordinate 2,566,826 downwards.
CCGGTGTGAGACTGCTGAAGGGTTCGTCGTTGTGGTTGTACTGTTGCTCTGCTTTCAGGATGACCACGTCTCCCTCTGAGGGGAAGTATTCGACGTACTGGGGCTCTATTCTGATGCTTTTGCCTGCTTCTCCTTCTTGGAATGAGGTGACGTATCCGACCCGGCCTTCTACGTGGTCGACGAATCCGATATGGAAGTCGTGGTTGTCGTCGAGAAGACGCCGGCGGTCTTCGTATGTATCCTCGTCTAAGTCCAGGATCCGTCCCCAGGTCCGGATGACTCCTTCTAGAGCGTTCCAGATGAGGAGGAGTGAACTCAGGAGTACGGGATCGGCCTGTTGGTCAGGTGATGGGAGGTCCTTCGGGTGGGCGATCTCGTCTTCGCGGTACTCGTTCAGGTTCTCCAAGGCGAACGTGTATGAAATGTCAATTTCCTCGTCGAGGAGCACCGTTGAGTACGTTTTGAACCAGCGGAATGCGTTGACCACGTTGTCTTCGTTCCGGATCTCTCCGCCGACTTCTCGCTGTAGCTTCTCCCGGTAGCCCTGTTCATCAGCGAGACCCAGGAAGACATACCGAAGATAGTTGTACAGCTGCGCGGTGTTAAACCGGTCCTGGAACGAAGCTCGCGTAGACTGTTCTACCCAGCCGAAGTACTCGTCTATCTTCTGGTAGACGTCGTCATCGCTCTCGACGTCTATCCGAGGTTCGATGATGTCTGCCAGCAGATCGAAGCACTTGTCGATCTGCTCTTCGATCATTTCCTCGTTGGTCGGCGGGGCGGAGGACTGGCTCATATTTATTCACCTCCGAAGAGACCTTCGAGATCATCCTGGAGCTGTGCCTGCTCTTGTTCCAAGTCAGCGATTTTTTCCAGTCGCTTCCGGATCGACTCTGCTTTATCCTGAATCTCCGCTTCCGAGAACTCAGGCACCAGCAGCTCCCGCAACCGTCTAATGGGGATATGTTGTACTGTCGCCCCGCCTTGCATCGATTCCAGCTGGTTTCTGGCCAGTTCGGTATCCAGGAAGTGGGCGTATACCAGTGCTTCCTCCTCTGTACGGAAGCGGACGACAGCCCACATCGAGCTTGGAGCTATCTCTCTTTCGGGATGGTGGATGTGAATCTTTGCTCCAGTGGCCGAGACTAGGACGTCTGTCTCGTCCGCTCTCACGATGTTGTCGCTGACATCGACAAACTCGGAGTACGTCTCCTGCTGGATATCGCGGATATTAACGTATGGAAGCCGGTGATCGCTGTCTTCCTCAAATACCTGATCCGGCTTCTTGGTGCCGCCACGGATTTCCTTAGCGACATCCTGGATCTCTTCCACCTTGTCGTACTGCTGCTGTAGTTTGCGGCTTGTCTTGTCCATCTGGATGATTTCACTGGGGAGATAGGATCCCCCTTCCAGCCTGCGCAGCTCCAGTGTATCGGCCTTGCCGAGTCGGATGTCGTCTATGATTGCTGGGATTTTCTGTTCCGGATCTTCGTCACTGTTGACGATGGCGTAAGAGATCTCGTCGCTTGGTGAGGATGGTTCGTTTGCTATTTGCAGTATTACTGTAGAGATCCCAGTATGGTCATAGATCGGGGCGTCGATCTCGATCAGAGATTCTATCGTGTACTCTGTACGGAGGGTCTCTCGGAAGTCAGAACTCCTTCTCTTGTACAGTTTCCCGACTGGGAGTATGACTGTTAGTCGGCCGCCGGGTTTGAGCCGTTCCAGTGAGTCCAGAACGAATTTTTCGTCGCCGTTGCGTGCGGGGGTCCCGTCCGGCTTCTCGTAATGTAGGTTGAATGGTGGATCGATGAAGACCTGGTCAAACTCTGTCGGCAAGCTGTGATCTACCTGTGAGAGTTTCAGGTAGTCGCCTGCCGTGTAGGAGACGTTAGTGCCGAACAGTTCGTTGAGGAAGATGGCGCTGTTCACGGCATTAATATTGATTTCGACCCCGTGTGCGTCTGCACCTCGGGCACTGGCTTCTCGGAGAATGTTTCCGTACCCTGCGGCTGGATCGAGGACAACGTCTCCTTCACCGGTCTCTGATAGGTCGAGAAAGGCTTTGCTCAGCCATAGAGGAGTGGTTTTAGGCGCACCTCTTTGTGACTGGTCTTCGAGTAGAACAAATGCTTCGGCGAGTTTCGGCGGAGTTTTGTCTAAATCGATGCCGTAGAATGTGTTCAAAACCTGTTTCTGGAGCTCGACATCGTGCTGATGGCGTTGAGGTTGAAACGGCGGGTATTTTTGCTCAATCAGTTCGTCTATTTCCGTCAGGTCTTCCTCGGAGAGGTTGTCGATATCCAGATTGTAGTTGTGTCGTTCAGCAGCCAGCTTTCGGAAAAGACTGTGGTAAAGTTGGCTCTCAATGTCTCTACCGATCTTCCCTCTGAAGTAATCGGCAAGCCGCCAGAACTTCATCTGGATTTCTTCCGCAGATTCTAAGATACGCCGTTCCTGGCCCTCATCACTGGGGAATCCAGCGAGTTCTCGCTCCACCTGTTCCCCGTCCTCCCCTGGAATAAGTTTGAAGACGTATTCGAAAGACTCGGAGACCAGTGCGCCGTATGGTGCCCCGGAGTGATTCATCAGACGGCGGAGCTCTTTCAAATCTTCTCGCTCCCTGTGTTCCGAAATAACTGTGCTGCATTCAACGACTACAAAGAACTCGTCCAGATCTTCATCCAAGACGGCGAGGTCAGGACGGAAGCTCAGCTGCCCCTCGATAAACGGCTCAAGTACAACTCGATCCTCTCCGTAGATGTCTGTGAGCTCGTCGTAGGTGTCCTGAACGAGTTCCTGCTCGTGCATACCTTCCTGTTCCGATGATGACTACAAAGAAGTTTGCTTGGACAGTCAAAAACGAGTTTATACTTATGAAATATCTGATATTTATTGCAGAGGGTTTTCCAGTAACATCACCAGTGTATAAGTCGATAACACCGGAACGGGGTAGACAGCTAAGATGGTAGAGGTCGTCAACGTTGTTTCTTCTGGCTCTCTGAGAGTGGAACTTGAGTTGGAAGCTGTTGCCCAAGAACTTGACGACATTGTTGATTATGACCCTGAGAAATACCCGGGGGCATACGTTCGATTAGAGAACACTGAACCTCTCATCACACTCTACCGCACAGGCAAATACATCATTACAGGTTCATCCTCCAAACAGCAAGCTGTAGAAACAAGGAATAGATTCCTCTCAGCTCTCCACGACCACGGAGTCCTCCCTTCTGCTGAAGATGATTGGTTCTCTATCCAAAATTATGTCTGTGTCGCAGATCTAGATGAACCAATCAACCTGTCCGCTCTCACAATCGGTCTGGGATTGGAGAAAAGTGAGTATGAACCCGAGCAATTTCCTGGACTTGTATATCGCCCGACTGAATACGATTGTGTACTACTGATTTTCGGCTCTGGAAAGACCGTGATAACCGGTGCAAAATCCATTGAACAGGCAGAATCAGCCTTTGAGGGCTTGAAATCCGAACTCGAATCTATCTTGTAAAAAGCATCACCGGCTCTACCGGCTTTTATCGTCACCCGGTATATTCATCCTCTTCAGATTCTCTTTTCGGTACATCTCCACTATGAACACGAAATATCCTATTATGATTGAGAAGAGGCCTAAACCAGGCTCACCTCTGACAATTGCATAGATCCCGGTGAGCTTCCAGAGAGCAAAATATGTAACGTGGAAGCCGGGATCCGAACTCAGCTGCTACCACCTTCTGCACGTCTCTTCTTCTGTCCGAGGCGGATCATCGAGATAGTGTCGATATAGCCGCAGTTGCTGCAGACAACTTTCACCCAGTCAACGTTAGGCCTCTCAACAGGGTTGATGTAGAGATCTGTCCCGCAGTCGGTACAGTCAGGACCGAAATCATTCATAGAGATACACCTCGTCAAGGCCTGTAGCATTGTACTCGACCCTGGCACTGGCAACGTAGCTGTAGTTGCCTTGGGTCTGCGAGCACTCGAACTCGTACTGATCAACGAAGGTATCGTTAGAAACGCTACTGCAGGATACTCCGTAGAATTGTTCTACGGCCTTCTTCGACTCCGTGTAATTGAAGTCGTCCGGCATCACCGAGCGTGGATGAGACCCTTGAACTGAGCTGTAGAGCGCACCACCTACTACCCCTACGGCAATAAGCATCCATCCGTACCTGAAAAATAGTTCCAGAGGTGTTGGTTTCCGTCCGATTCCGAGGTCACCGCCTTCTGTATGGTGATTTGATCTTGTCCTTTTTGAAACATGTACCCGAACAGTACTCCTCCCTGTGATCGGGAACTGAGTTCCTGCACTTCGTCCTTTTACACTGCACCTTGATCACCTCCGAAAAGCCGTGTCTTCCACGCCTTGGCGGCTTCAATGTTCTCCAAGAGTTCATCCCTGGTCGGAGACCGGTCGAACCAGATCGGGTCAAAACCTCGAGCAAGTATGACACTGACCAAGATAGGGAGGCCTGCAACGTTCCACAGCGTACCGATCAGAGGCAGCCAGAGTTGTGTGAAGTTCCCGACTGAGATCCAAGCGAAGTACAATACAGCGAACTCCGCACCTGCAGGAACCTGATCATACGCGTAGTATCCGACCAGTACTGCGATCGGGATGGTAGCCAAAGCCAATGGTACGTGGCCCAGAGCCGGGCCTAAGTAGCCTATCATTGTGTAACCGGCTTCCATCTCCCAGCTGTACTGTTTTGCTAAGAGAAATGTGCTGGCGATGTCCGCAGTCTTCACGACCAACATCAATACGAGGTACCGTGTTTTCGACTCTACAAACCAGTTCAGCACTGAGAGTTCTCACCTCCTCGATTCTGTACTCTACTTAATGCTATGTCGAGCTCAGCTAAGGCGAAGCCGGGAATCAACACGGTCAACAGGAAGATTCCGAAGAGGTAGCTGAAGGCCCAGAGCAGGATACTGCCTGTTACTTCGTAATCTGTCTCTGCAGTCTCATCCATCAGATTGTACAAGGCCTTCACATCGTCGACGAAACCCTCCCAGAAGATCTGAAGTAGATCTGCAATTGCCACTACGGAGTATCACCTCTACTGGTGAAGTCGGAAAGCTGGGTTTCACGGATCTCGTCGAAATCTATGTCCGGCGTATCCGCCTGTTGATTCTCCTCGGTGTCTTCCTGAATCTCTTTTTCGTCGACGTTGTCCTCGGGTTCTTCGCTGACTTCCTGGTCGTATGGATTGGTCCACTGATCGTCGTCGAGCTCGTGGACTGACCCGCCGAAGGCGCTGCCTTCCGTGGCCCAGACCGTGTGGTAGTCTTGGGTCAAGGAGTCTCCGTGGACGACGTATCCGTCCATGTTGAAGAACGTCAAGTTGAGAGCGGCCATCTTCGCACACGTTGAGTCTTTGTCGACGGCGTAGAACTCGCCCTGCGTTCCTTCTGGTAGTTGTTTCGCGGCGGAGATCAAGAGGCGTCCGCTTCCCGCAGCCGGATCCAATACACTGTAGGGATCTTCCCTACCTGGGTCTGGGTCTTCGTCGATGACCATCTCCGCATTCATGTCGGACAGGTTGTGCGGAGTGAAGTGCTGGCCGAAGTGATCACTGCTATTCCCGAGTTCCTCGTAGACGACGCCGAGGACATCGTGGTTAGCGGATTCGGAGGCGTTCAAGAGTTCATCGAAGGCCTCACTGTACAGCTGGGCCTCTTTCTCGCCGTACTTGTCCATCACGTCGAGGTAGGATTCGTCGTCTCTCTGCAAGGCGTACAGCGACAGATCGAGGAAATCCTCGAATACTTGGTGACGGCTGTATCCGCCGATGAACTGGATCTCTTCCAGTTTGTCGACGACGGGCTCGGCGGCCTCCTTGTACCCGGGGCCTGATGCTATTCCGCATCACCCTCTCCGTTTTCTTCTGTTTCTGCCGGGATTTCCAATGTGATGATGAACGGAGTATCGTGCGAGAAGTAGTGGTCATGGTTCTTGACCTGCTTAAACTCGTCCAGAAACTCTACTATCTCCTCGATATCTCCTCTTTGAAGCCTGAACGATTCAAACCTGAGCTTCAGACTATAGTAAGGATCTTCGTCGCTGTAGCTCTTGGAGAAGCCTTTCAACTCCCATTTTGGGTTCGCCAGCCAGCCGTACTTGTCCTCGGCGTCTTCGCTGAACTTTAGCTCGTTCACGATTTTGATGGCGGTTTCCAAGACCTCTGTCGATAGATCAGGTCTCACAGATCTTCACCTCTGCTGGTCCAGTCTTCCAGGTTTTCCGGGCCGTAGTCTGCGATCTCGTCCAAGTAGCCTTGGAGGTCGTCGACGGAGTCGTAGGCGGAGATCGTGAGAGACTCCACCTTCTCACCGTCTTCGTTGAATACTGCGTACTCTGTGTGTTCTGGATGCGTCCAGTCAACCTTCTCCACGGTGAGATCTCTGTACTCCAGGGATTCGCCGTTCGCCATCATCAAGGCGTTCTCGTATAGATCTTCGATAGAGTCGAGTTCCACTACCGATTCTCACCTCTGCCTTCGAACTCTTCTATGGCTTTCAGAAGCTCTGGAGCTTCTATATTCCAAAGAACGCTCTCAGTTTTCTCCTTATCCGAACGGCTGGTTTCTCTTCCCTGTTCTTCCAGCCTTTCCCATTCGTCACTGTGCCGAACTGCGTTGATGAGGTACTGTCCGATCCTCTGGTCGCCACGTTCCTCAAGAATGTACCGGCAGATCTCCTCGGTTTCATCTTCGTATCCACTCTGCCGGGGAACCCCAGTATCTCCCCGATACTCGAACGGGTCGTAGTCTTCGCTCACTGCTGGCTTCCACCTCCGTCTTCTTCGAGCATTTCTGAAACGGGTTTGAGGCCTGCGTCTTCCCGTGCTCTGTCCACGTTATCTAAGCTGGTGGACGGGCTTTTACCGAGGACCACGTTGCGTTTTACCTGCCTCTCCTCGTGGCTTGGGACATCGTACTGGTCACAGTAGTCTTCGATCACTTCCTCCAGTTCGTCGCCATCAAGGAAATGCAGGTAGGGAACGTTGACATCGTCCGGGTACTCCGTACCGTCGTCCTCGATTTCTTCGAGGCCTGGCGTGGCACGCTGGTAGGTCTCCTCGAAGATATCATCATACAGCTCTTCACTCGCCACTACTGGCTCTCACCTCTGACCATATCTTTGAACAGATGTACTGGCACCCAAACAAAGTACACTGGGAGCAATAGTACCGCAGTGGCGATCTCTTGAACAAGGCTATATTCTTCGCCAGAGTCAGTTTCCAGATGGATACCACGGATACACAGCATCGTATCATAAAAACCGAAGAACACTCCGACAATTCCGCCTGTTAGCTTCAAAGGATTCGTCAACCAGGATCTCGTGTGGACGATGAAATTTCCAATCAGACCATACGAGATCGCAGATGTGAGAAGCCCTATGAGCAAGATGTGTTCGTCAATCCAAGCGTACAGTTTCTCACGATACTTCTCTAACAGTCCCTCCTCCACTACTGGCTCTCACCTCCTATGGAGATTTCCTGGAAGCCGATGTTCCGGGCCTGATGATACACATCGTCCATCTGGACTACGTCGCCTACACTCATAGAGCGGATGCCGTGGATATACTCCGGTTCACCGAACTCTTCCTCAGTATTGTATCCGTGGTTCTGGACGGCGTGGGTCAAGGCCTCATCACTGCCTTCGATGTAGCTGTCGCAGTTTTCGCAGTACCTGGCCTCCAGGAACTCGTCCATACTGGGGAAGTCGTTGTGCTGGAAGCCCTGCCAGATATCCTCTAAATCCCCCTCGAAGTACTCGCCGTCGAGAACCGTGACTTCGTCGTACAGTTCGTCAAACCGTTCCTCTGTGAATGCCTGTGGCGGTTTCTCGTCTTCGTCGAGAACAGATTCGACCGAGATTTTGTGGAACAGCTCCGAAGCAGGACCCATCCCCGGATCCTCCTCGACAGCCATATTCTCCTGGCCCCAACCAAGATAGTGAATCCGTGTCTCCGCCACTACTGATTCTCACCCTCTTTGGCGTCTTCTAAGGCCTTCCTGATACTGGAGAACTCATTCCTATACAGGTACCAGATCCCGATGAGAACTACAAGAGAGAAGACACCCAAGAATGCTGCCGGTCTATTTGTATCAAGGATTGCTATTGTAAGAGCTCCAACGGTCACACCAAATAACTCTCCTCCGACAAAGATGTATTCTCGATACTCATTCAGCTCCTCCTTGTCTACTACAGTCCATTTACTCACGACTGATTCTCACCTCCTGCTTCGAGGAAGTTGACTAAGGCCTCGGCTCGTTCCTGGCCTTCATCGGTCAATTTATAGTTCTTTTTCCGGCCTTCTTTCTCGCCTTCTACCAGGCCGTTTTCCTCCAGTTTCTGCAGTATCCGTACCGTGTGGGAGTAGGTGCAGTCCACCGTTGTTGAGATCTCGTTTGCGTAACTGGTGCCACCAGTCAGCGAGATCAGGATCTGGACTGTTTTAGGGTTGAGAAAAGCTTTGTCTATTTCGGTTATCTCTGGGACGCTGTAGCTATCGTGTTTTGAATAAGGATTCTCGATTTCATATCACCTTACATACCTATCCGAAAACATCTTTTTTATACCTTGTGTCGGAGCCAAAGAATAAAGCAGCCAACACCGAATTATGAATATCCCTAAATTAGAAGTCCCCAGAAACACAGGAGGCCAGTAGGAGGCCAGCAGTGACTGAAGTACCCGACATCCCCGACGAGTTCAATTCAGAGGAAGAGCTCAAACAGTACATCGACCAACTACACGACCAAATCGAATTTCTGGAAGAGGAACTTGAGAAATCAGAGAAAAACAAGCTGGAACTGGAGCAAGAGCTTGACGAGATCCAGGGCAAAAAAGAACGACTTCAGACGGTTGAGGACTATCTGGACTACAACGCAAAACACGACTTGGGGCAAATCGAAGCCACCATCAACAGGTTAGAAAAGAAAATCGACGATATCGACCTCAGCAATCGAGGAAACCTCAACGGTTCCGTGGCAGACACCGTCAGCGACATCACCGGAAATGACTACTCATGACCACCGCACCCGAAATCCCTGACGAGTTCGATTCCAAAGAAGAACTGAAGGCATACATCGATCAGCTGCACGATCAAATCGAGTTCCTCGAGGAAGAGGTAGAGGAATCTGAGAAGGAGAAGCTGGAGCTGAAGCAGGAACTCAACGAGATCGAAGGAGAGGCCTCCGCTGCCAGCCCTGAAGAGGTAGAGAGGATTCACGCGATGTTGACGGAGTTCGTCGACCGGATGGAAAGCATCGATCTCCACGGTAAACCCGACGACGTGGGGATGCAAGACGGCATGAGAGACGCCTTCTGAGGACTAAATGTTTTAAAAGTAGTTTTCACGGTTCTCTTCTTGTGGTGACTCACCAATCGACGATGTAGCAGAACCCCCATCAGAGATTTTGGTAGATGGCGCAGAGTACCAGTTTATCGGCGTCGATGCCGCAGCTGGGCATACTCATTTCGCTCGATACACGCCGGAGCACGCAGAAGTAATCCTGGCCAGCTACAACAGCAGCGAAGACAGGTACGTAGAGGATGACCGGTGGAGGCTGGACCACGGTGACCCAGAACAAGCACTGAGAGAATACACATACCAGAGGCCCTGGAAAATCGAAGGAGAAATTCCAAGCCACGACTTTCACTCGGTCACTGATCCAGAGTACAACCCCGAGTTGAACGAGGCCTTAGAGGGAAGCATCCAATTGGACGACGGGGAGTACGTCCTCCCGTTCAGAGCACCGTTCAACGCGGTAGCTGATATCCTCGAAACAGAGGCAGAGGACGAGAACGATGTCTTCGTAGACTATCGGCCTGACTACTTGGAACTGGCTCCGGAAAACGCACTGGAGAAGTACCAATTGGAGCCTACAGTACGAGGCCACAACGAAATCACTGGTACGAAGATCTTGGACAAGATCCACATACTTGACCGGGGTAGCGAGGAGGTTTACGACAGTTTCCAAGTCGACGAACTGGCTGAAGATCACTTTGTCGAGGAACTTTCTCGGGTTGACGGCGTCGACGAATCCCTGGCCGAACTTCTTGTCGACGACTACAGCAACTTGAGGACAGTCAGCTGGGCGGCAACCAGCGACGTCGAGCATCTGGAGAACACGTACGATATGGACGCTCACAGGTTCTTCAAGGCCTTGGGAGACACCGAAATCTACAGGAACGAACAGAGTCCTGACGCCGGGAAACTACACATCCCAGACCACCGCGACGACATGAAGCAAGAAGATCTAGAAGACGTCGACAAGGAAGACGATAGTATTCAGGCCGGATTCGACGACTTCTGATCAGCTATAAGAATAAACAATGTGTTGTGATATCCAGCGAAGCCATGGAGAAAACAGTTACAGAACAAGACAAAGAACAAGTCCTCAAAATCGTTCTCGACCCCAGAAGCAAGCGGAAAATGGACAACTGGCAGTACACCCTCCAGCAAGGAACCAATCTCGATCTTTCTAAAAAAGAACTCAAACAGGTCCTTGACGAACTCGCGGAAGAAGCACGGATAGGCCACTTCCAAAGAGAGGTCCGAGATCCAGATGCCGAACAAGACTACGTCGATATCTATACCAGCAGTGTAGGCCTCGCCGTCGACGAAATCAGGCCGTGCATGGAGGACGATGCATCTTCCAAGGAAATCTTGGATGAGTACATGTCCTGGACGGACATGCCGAAAGGCGCAATCATCATGCAGATAGACTGGCCCCGTGATTCCGAGGTCTACCAGCAAGCCTTGACCGCGTTAGAAAACGTCAAAACCGCATAGACCTGTTAGAGACTGTATTCTGGTTCGTCAGGGAGCAAAAGCCGTCCAACCCTGTCACGGTACTTCTCCTCGAATGTTTCAACGATATCCGGGTAAACCTCCTCGAGAAACTCCTCCTTGCCGGTTTCTTCAAACGTGTACTGGACAACTCTATCCTGGTGCTCGCCTTTCTCAGTATCTTGTAGCCACTCCTTGTTGGATGCGTAGATTGTGACCTCCCAGTACTCGTCTTGCGGGAGATATTGCTCAGTTCTGTCCCCTTTCAGGTAGACAGGATCGACCATTATCGCCAGATCATCGTAGTCAAGGCTGTGACTCATCCGGAAATGCTCGATGTGATTCGAGATCTCTCCCTTGTGTCGTTCATCAAAACTCAATCCAGTACAACCTCCCTTTTTCCAGCAACAACCTCGTTCAACTCTCTACCCAGTTAGAGGTATTCGTCTGGCACCTCTGGGTAACCGAGGAAATCAACTTCTCCACCGTACTCTTCCTCAAACATTTCTACTGCAGCTGGATAGACCACGCCCAGAAACTCTTCCGCATCCATCTCCGGATAATCCATCGTCAAAGTCATGTTAGCGGTAGCATCCATCTCAGGATCTCTCAACCACTCACTGTTAGTAGCATAGACCAAGAGTTCCCAGTGCTCCTCTCCTTCGGAAAGTCTCTCATTATTGGCGATATCCTCAAACTCTCGGTACCAAGGATCCAACAGTACACCCATTTGCTCATCGTCCACACCGAACAGGTCCTGGTAATGTTCAATCCTGTCGAAAGCATACGCCGCAGAATCCCGCTCTATACTAACTGCTGATTCTCACCTCCTTGTCGAGTTAGTGCCATTCACCGGCTGCGTTTGTTTTTCAGCTCCGCCGATAACAGGCAGATTCTCAGATAGGAAGGAACCAATCCCGCCAGCGAAGCCAGTTACAGAATTAAAAGCATCGTCAATAGTGCCAGTAACCGACTTTACTACAGCAGAGGCAGGGTCCGGAAGCTCTGGCATCGACGGCAGAGTACGGTTGCCTATGCCAGGTATCATCGAGAATGGGCCGGTCTGATTCTTAGGAGTCACGTTACCCGGAAATTGTTCAGGTCTGTCACCAGGTACCTCGGATGGTCCTGTTTCAGGGCCGGTAGGAGTTGCAGCTGCGGCAGTTGAAACTGCCAGCAGAAATGCTGATAGAAGTACCGTAGTCTTAGTTTTCGAGTTCATTGTTGATTCACGCTCCGACGAAGGGAAACCCGTCGATAATCCCTGTATAGAGTTTAGCAAGTCTGAGCTGGATTTGCTGTGCCAGGCCTAGCTGCTTCTCCCTTAGTTTGACAACGTCTGAGCCTTGGATTTCTCCGATTTCTATGCTGGAGCATTTGGAAGGGCGCTCGTTGCTGCCGTCGTTGTCACAGTCGACGCTGAGGCCTTCAACTCTGAGATGCTCCATATCCAAAGCGATTGAACCTCCAAAGTCTGTCTTCAGTTCTCCGGTAGCGTTCGGAGTTAGACTGATCGTGCTGGCTGAAGTACCGACAGGAACTGAGACGTTTTCCTTCCGTACTGTTTTGCACAGCCCGTTTCCGATGCAGACCTCGGCTTCGAGATCTGCTTCCATCGGTTTCCACTGGTTATGGAACGTGTAGGTCAAGGCAACCGGGTTATCAGCCTGGGATTTTTTCGGAGTATTAGTTTCGACGGAGATCTTGTTCCAAGGAATCTCCATTTCGTATTTGTTGAATGCGCCTTCACAGCTTTGAACACCGTAGTAAGTACCGTAGTAAACCGATTCATCCATGTAGAGAGTGTTACCGAATGAGGCCTTGTAATCGCCGTAGGTTTTCTCAACTCGGCCTGTCCCGTCCTTGTCAGCCCATCCACTGTAACTCGTGATCTTGTTGTCTTGGAGATTGAACTGGTCTATTTCGACTCCGTTTTTCTTGACTTTCGGTACGAGGAAGCATCCGTCACCACCGGAAGTCAGTCCACGCATAGAAAGGTCGAAACGGTACTTCCCGAGTTTCGCTACATCACTGAACGTTCCCGGGTATGTATCCTTCAAATTCTGGTGAAGTGCCTGTGTAGATCCTGCGTCGTCAGTTAAGTGGTAGAACGAGATGGATTGTTTGCGGCTGTCTTGAGCAACGGAGAGTACGGAAGGCCCGATCAGGAAAAGTAGTAGTACGAGGCCTGCGATTCCGGTTGCTGCAGCTGATTGCTTCAAGGAAGGAAGCTTCATAGGAACTATTTCTGAATGAGGTAATACTACTTATAAAATGACTTGACGGGACTGGTGTCTGTACCTATCCGAACGAATGTAGCGGTAAGAGAAATCTAGGCAAGAGTCTGCACAACTGAGCGCTTCCCGTTCGTCACCATACTCAGTGCCGCAGATCTGGCAGACGTGTTTCTCTTCGATGCGGTCGATCAAGTCTCGCAGTTTTCTTTTGATTGAGGACTCAACTCTTCTACTACACTATTATATTAGAAATGTTATAATTCATCTCGTTTTTCGGGCCAGTTGACCAAAGCCTCGTAACCTTCATCAAGTAACTCGATAGCCTTGTCCCGGTGCCAAGGAGCGATGTACGGTTCCTCAATCCTGAATTGAGGTCCTCCATCCTCGTAGGTGACATGGATGCCGAACGGCAACTCCTCGTCGCCATCCTGTAGATACCCGTCTGAAACGTATTCCTCGTGTATACTGTGGAGGTCGCGGTCAACCCAGAAGTTGTAGGCGATGTTATCCTGCAACTGCTCTTCGATAGATCGTCCGAACTCATCCTCTAACAGAGACTCCTCTTCGAGTTCCTCTTGGATCTCTACACCACCTTTCAGGCTTCGACCTCGTGATACTCCATCAAGTCACGGAGAGATTCTCTTTCGCCTTCCCAGTACTCCTCAGCTTCTGGATCCTCGATCAACTGGTTTGATCTGCGGCGAACCGCGTCCTCACCGAGAATGTCTGGATGCGGAATCCCTTCACCGTACTCAAGAAGCTGAGCGGCCTGCTCGTAGCCATCGTCCAACTGGTACTGAGGCCTGTCTTCGGAGAGGTGTGTCAGTGCGTAGGTTGCGGCGTTGAAAGTCTCGTACAAGGAAGGGTTGTCAGGGTCTTCGACCTCTTCGTTCAACGCAGTCAGCAAGTCCGGAGTCGGATCTTCCAGGTAACGGTCGATACCGATATCCTGCAAAATGAGAAGTGCCTCATCCTGATTCCGCAGCTCTCGTTCCTGAGCCTGCTCCAACCTCCTTTCGACCGTATCTACTCCGTCAACGACAGCGTCAACAGCATGGTATGCAAGGCCTGGCTGGAACTGTTCACTGTGGGTTTGCTCGTAGCTTTGATCTGCGACGAATGCCATCATCCCGTTACTGCAGATCTCTCGCATCGCACCGACATCGAACTTCAAGCCGTGGTAACCCGAGTGCCCTGAACGAGCACGTAGATCTAGGTTGATGCGGTCGCCTGGTGCTGCTTCGACTGTTTGACCCATGCCAATCCGGGCAGTCATCTTATGCCGCGTATTGGACAAGGCGACTTCTCCTTCCGGTTGGATATCCTCGTCCCTGGCCTCGATACCTTGGCCGATTGCCTCGAGGATATCGCCGTACTGTATGATGTTGTAGTAGTCGTCTCCGCTACTGACCTCGCCGGCCAATTGCGGTTCGTCCTCGTCAGTGTATAGTGCATCTCTCCAAGGGACCGAGTCCAGGCTTTCCTTCTCAGGATGTGAAGCAAGGACGTCGAACCGGGCGACGCTTGGCATTTCATCTTCAGCGATTTGATAAAGTCCATCTAAATCTGAGAACCGGTATCTGTCTTCATTTGCGATGGTGTGATCACCACAGGAACAGGTTGAGGAAATACTGCTTAAAAAACAAATGCAGGGCCTCACCCCTTGACCCAGTTCAGAAGACAGTACTGTAGAAATGCCGGCTGCAAGAATCCTTGTGGTGCGGGCCGGCGACGAAAGGCCTCGCATCACACTCGGCACAGTTGTACATATGAGCGAGTTTCGTTGAGTAGGCAACGTAGCTCCACTTCCGATCACAATCACTGTCGTGATGCGGTCCCTGAGAAAACGGCTTCACGCCACAGTACTTGCAGGGCGTGGAGTAATCACGGTTCTCAACCACATCTTTGACTTTCTTCTTGAGCCTGCGAGAACAATCTCTTCGGTGATGAACGCCGGGGACGAACGGCTGGGCGTTGCATTCCCCGCAGCTGTACTTATGCGCCAAGTCAGTACTGAGTCTCAGTACCTTCTCCTCCCTGGAACAGGTGTGATGAGGGCCTTCGGAGAACGGTTTTGCACCACAGTTCTTGCAGGTAGTGGAAAGCCCGGTGTCAACGCATTTCTTTAACGCTGGCAACGTATATTTGGCAGCGACTGATTTCCCAGATCGTTGAAGAGGATCTGGCTGGTCCATCATCCGGAGTTTTTCTTCCGCAGCTAAGGCATCAAGCTGCCTCTGCCTGTCTTCCATCATACGTCGTTGTTTTCTCCTCAACTCTTCCTGATGTTGCCTCTCGATCTCGGCACGCTCTTCGGCAGCACTTGGAAGATTGCTCAAGTCCTCTTTCCTCGGCTCTACAGGCTTCCTTTCCTCCCTCAGGTAGTCTTCATGATCACGCATACTTGGACAAGGCGGGGGGATCAACAATAAGACCTAGCAGAACTTGCAGATTCTATTGAATTAGAAAATTCGAAACGAGACAGGTGTCAGTATCTCCACCAGAAACCGTGGGGCTTGGTTATTGTTCCCAAGCCCGGATCTTCACCGTAGGTCGGAGAAGGTTGTTTGCTCGGTCTCGTCCGGCAGGTCCACAGAACGAGGAACCGAGTTTTCCCTGATATCCTCGTAGTCAGGTTCTCTGAGAATCTCCCACTCTCTGTCGTCGACGTACCTTCGAAGGTAGCCCCTCCGTTGATGTGGGAATCGTTCCGTGTCGTCCTCAACATCTTCCAGAGATCCTTCCAACGTATGCTCGAACCGCTTGACCTCGAGGAAATTATCCGTGTCTCTCCAGTAGTGGGCCAAGCTATCGATAGTCTTACCCAGCAAGTCGTATTCCTCGTCGCTGTTCTCCGGGTAGCTGAACCTCAGAATGTCCGCAGGATCCGGCTGAACTGCTTCCCGGTACACCGCCTTTCCGGTGTAATAGTTGATCCCGGCATCAATCATTTCTCTATGTAGTTGGCCGACATCGTCGACAGGAAGATCCGGATAACTTCGATCCTCAGTAACAGTGCTGAAGTGAAGATCGGTAAAGATCTCACCCGGATAATCGTAGTCCTGAAGAAGATCTTGTGCAGTAGCTTCGTCGATGCCGTCAACTTCAGTCAACTGCTGTATATGATGGTCAAGAGGCTCATCTAAGCTGATTCAGATATCACCTTCTGCCACTCGATCTTAGAGAAGGAGTCTCTGACAGCGGTGAAAATCCGCGGTCTCTCCATCCAGAACTCCTCAACCAGACTCAAGATTTTGAATGGAGTAGCAGCGAGGGCTACAGGATAGGTTGCCAAGTTCTTGAACGAGAGATCCCTATCCTCGAAAATCGTACCCTGATCTGCCTTATTCTCATCCACCACAAACAGGTGATACAACGGATAGACAATGAGAACCGTCGGCCCTACACTTGACAAAACATATCTTAGGAGGCCGGATAGATGCACTGACCAAAGTGTAACGATGAAAGCAGGGATGACTATAGCTGCGAACCTGATATCGTACTTATCCGGTTCTGATCTCGTCCGGTCAAGATGATGGTTGACCTCGTGCTTCACAACATCGTCCTTTATCTCTTCGTTGAGTTCCTTACTGACCCTGATCTTGGGGAAAGGCAAAGCAGTGTACTCTGCACCCCCTTCTTGGCCGAAAACCAACTCTCTGAATTTGACCAAGATCCTGTTTCCGTACCCCAGTTGCTCCGTGGGCACCTCATAGATCGGGAGAGGGTCACAGTCCTGGAACTTCTCCAAGTGGTCCTCCGTGATTTCTACACACTCAGGATTGTCCTCTTCTCTTACTCGGATGAAGAGCCACCTCTCTCATAAGCAGGGTCCAGAGCTTCTCCTGCTTCTTTCAGCGTGGCCGGGAAGATCATCTTGTCCGGATTCTGCTCCAAGGCCTCGTCAATCGCGTCTTCGTGTTCTTCAACGTAGTCTGGGACGCCGGCAGAAGCGTAGAAAATCTCCTCTTCTTCGAAGTCTGTGCCGTCGTAGGCCTTTGCGATATAGTAGCCGTCAACCTCTCTGCCATCCACTATGACTGCTGATTCTCACCTCTGACCTTTGGATCAAGGTTTTTCCAGCTTTTCAAGGCCTTCCGGCCGCGCCTCATCGTCTCCCTGTATTCGTAGTAAGCCACTGGAATTGAGAGTATAATTACTGCCACAGCCAATAGTAAAGAGGTCTGGAAAACGAACAGAGCAATTACTATGGAAAGTCCACAAACAATCGAAGAAATTTGGACGGCATACATCTTCAATTCTCTCTCAGATTCGACTTTACCAACAAGTCTCTCAACATTTTTGTTCTGATAGCCTTCGGTCACGGCTTATTCTCACCTCCGAATTTATCCAAGGTCACATCCTGCTTTTCGTCCAGTTCCTCACCCAGCTCCTGGACTTCGCTCTTAACCTCGGAAATCTTCTCCTGAACGTCCGCATTCTTACTCATCAACTGCTCTAACTCAGATACAACACTGCGATAACCGCTATCAAGGCCTTTCAGAACGTCCAAGGCCTTATTCAAGAGTTCAATATCCTCGTCATCTAAACTGTAGAGACTGACGTTCACCCCGTCCCTGAGCTCTCTGTACTTCTTTCCATCCTCGATCAATTTCTCCGACTCGTAATCCAGATTCTCATCTTTCTGTCCCTCCTTCTTTCCTTCACGATATCCTCTCTGTCGGGCATTCTTCTTGGAAACCTGGGCGCTGTGCATCTTCTCGACGGCCTTCTTCACACCTCTCATGAAGAACTCTGGATCCATCTCACGGTCCTGGTGCTCAGTGAGATCTGACTCGATCACTTCGTACAGCTTTCCACCGCCCTTCATCTCATACAGACCCCAGCCCTGGGGCAGCTCGCTCTCCTTCACGATACCTTTCTTCGCGGCTACCACGTAGAACTCGTCCACCTGGCCGACGAACCAGTCGTTCTTAGAGGGCTTCTCAAGTTCGCTTTTCCAGTCACTTCGAGAGGCCTTAACCTCGAAACCTATCGTCTTGAAATTCCGGGAAGGGAATAGGTTGTACGCTATTGCATCAGCTCTCTTTTTGTTCTTTCCGGTGACCTCGAAGAACAAGCCCCACTCCGGGTAATCGAACTTCCTCTCCAACGCCAGATTCGTAAGACGGGTTAGCTCCCCGTCATTCATTTCGCTCTTATCCTTGTCCGTTAAGGCTTGGAGTTCTTCCTTGTCTTCATCAGAAACCAGTTCTGCCACTACAGATTCTCACCTTCTGACTGTTTGTGAAGATGGATTTTGGCGTAGGCCTTGGCTCCGTGTGTGTGGGTTTTGGTGTGGTAGCTGATGCAGTATCCGTCTGCATCGATTTTCTGGAGAAAGTTGTTGTCGTGTTTGTGCGGGCCTTTGGTTAGTTTCCGAGAGGCCTCTACTGGTTCTCCGCATTCAGGGCAGTGGTCATTCACTCCAGATTCTCACCTCGCCGGGGTATCCAGTATGGTTCGTCATTGCTGAATTTCTCCACTCTCTCAAGTTCGACGTCTTCCAGATACTCGTCGACGACGTCCTCCGCACGATCCACAGTAACTGCTCCTGTGCCTGTACTGTTGAATCGGACATCCATACACGGCCCGTAACCGGCCAAGTTCATTACTCCGGCACGGCTGCTCCAAGGCCCTTTCAACGTCACTTCCTCACCGTCAACGGTCGTGATCTCGTAGTGACGGCCTCCGTACCCGTCCTGCTGCCCTCCGTCCCAGGCAAAGTATGAGACAAAGCCATCATCGCTTTCAGCGTACCACAGGCCTTCACTCACGGAGCCCTCGTACTCGAGTTCATCGATAGTAAGGATGTCGTCAGCCTCCAAGTGGAGACGTGGGTCGTTGCCGAACTCTTCCTTCCAGTCAACATCTACATCGTAGATCTCGATTCAGGCACCACCTTTCGATATCATCTGTTCGGCTGCTTCCATCGGTTTTCCATGGGTCCGAGAGACATGGATCTTCAATCCGCTTATATTCGAGATCGGTTGGCCGCAGATACTGCAGGAGAACTGTTTCCTGCCGGTCAACTGTTCTAAGGCTTCTTCGCGGCAAGGTCCTGCCCAGGACCCGAGACCTGGCGGATTGTCCTGGTCAAGTAACTGAGCCAACTTCTCCGACGTCACTCGCTTCTTAGTATCCTTTCCGTCGACCTGGCCAGCCGAGTACCTCTTACACAGACATTCCTCGTCACCGTTTTTGAATATATGCCAGCGACATCCCTTCTGCCCGCTGTTCGTCACCAAAAGAAACCTGCTCAAGCATCCTCACCCCCTTCACTGTTTTCGAGGCCTGAGACCGTCCACAGCACCGCTCCGATCATATTAGAGAACACAAGCAGTACCGTGATTACTGCAACAGCGATCACCATTCCTCCGGGCAAAAACTCGGAGAGCAAATCAAACAGGCTGTACACCAAGTAAGAACCTGCAGCGATGATCACCAATGCAGCAAGGCCTGTCACGATATACTCGAACCTGAAATCAACGACGTCTTCACTCACTTCGTATCCCCTCCGTCAGTTTCCCTTTCGATATCCGCTGCTGCTTCCAACGAAACCTTATCCCGCGACCTGCCAATACTCGAACCGCTTCCCCTCTTCAACAAGATGAACCGGTCACTCTCCTCCCGATAACCATCCTGAGGAGGCAGCGCTGATTCGACTCGGGCTAAGAGGCCTGGCCGATCATCATGCAGCTTCAGGGAGAACGGGAAGACCACTTCATCGAATACTGCCTGGTAGTTCTCGTGCCTGCGGTCCCAGTAGAAATCCGGCTCCTGCTCGACGATCCTTTCTTCGTATTCTTTCGGCGTCCAAGGATTGAGGCCGACACGGTTCTCCGCCCTATTCTTCGCGTGAATGTCGAAGTAGACGCCTTCGATGTTCTCTATACGCCGTATTTTCTCCTTGTCAGAGATCAGTTTCTATCACCCTCTGTAGTTTTCTCAAGATTTTCGTACTGGTCTGGGACGATAATCTCCTCCCAGGCTCTATCCGAAAAGTAGAACGTAAACATCATGGGAAAGAGAACGATCCAGAAGACACCTATGATAAACTTCGTTGTGAATCGCTTGTTATCTGGGCCTCTGAATATCTCAGGGTTGTCCTCTCCATATCTGTAGAGCTCGACTGCAAACCACATTGTGACCACTGAATTGAAGCTAAGATAGTACAAGACAAAGCGGGTCAGACTCTGTACGGTAATCTCAATTATCAGGCTTATCACCCTCTTCGTCGTCTTCGAGTTTTTCCTCCAGAATTTGCCTGCCGTGGGTACCAAGCTTAAGGCCTGCCTGCTCCACAAGCTTCCGGGCACCCTCGGCCTCTTCTCGGGAGTCGAAGTCCATCGCCTTCTTCAGATCAGCAAGCCAGAGATGGATATCGTCCTTCCGAGCCAGCTCTATCTCCTCCACTGAGTCATGCCCGTAGTTGGCTAAGTCAAGTTGTTCTGACTCCAAGGAGACAGAGTCTCTCATCCCGTTAACCTCGACCAAGTACGCTGCCGGTTCAAGGCCTTCAATGTCTACTTCCTCGGCTTGGAAAAACTGCTCCGGGATCCTGTCTGAGGCCCAGATCTCGATGGACACTAACTTCCCGTCCTCGTCGAAATCCAGGTTCACACCGGTCTCCGTATCTACTGTCTCTACTGCTTCATAGTCATCTACCAGGTCTAAGACTGCAGTACCGGACTCCGGATTATAGAAACGCCTCACTCATTCTTCACCTTCTCCTTTAGGTCAGCCATCTCTGACCGCTTCTTCTGAGTTTGAACTATATCCTTCAATCCTTCCGTATTCAAGCTGTACAGGTTCTTCTGGCCTTTTTTACCCTTGTCCACAACATCGTGCTCAGCTAAACGAGCCATGATTTTCGAGAGACTGCCTCGATTAATGTCGACATACGGAGTAAGGTCGCTTAGAGTTGCTTCTTCTTGGTCTACAAGCACTGAGAGTGCATCCCAAGCGTTGTCCTCGCTGTAAGTAGTCTTGTCAGAGGCCTTCTCTACCTCTTCCTTCACTGCTTCGTGCTTCAGGAAGTCCATCGCTTCCTCAAACTCGTCGTCGAGACTGTATCCCTGCTGCTGAAGCTTCTGAACCTTCGCCTCCAGATCATCAATCTGTTCTTCTTTCTTCTGCAGTTTCTCCTTCAACTTCTCATCAGTACTACCTGTGTCAAGACCCAAGGCCTCGGACATTCTCTGAACTCCTTCACGCAGCTGGTCCATATGCTGAACTGCTTGCTCGTATTCCTCAAGCTCCGAAACCTGTTGCTGAAGACTCTGATTCTCCTCCCGGAGCTGGGAGACCTCGTTCTCTAATTCTTGTTTCTCGCTTTCCAGTTCACGGATTCTCTCGTTCTTCTCCTCACGGATCTCGTCAACCTTCTCCTCGACCTCGGCGTTACCTCCGGACGCCATAGCCTGCGTGAACTGCTCGGCCATCTGACTCATGTCCTCGGCACGTTTTCGCGCCTCACGTTCCTCTTCCAACTTCTCTTCTTTCTCTTCCAGTTTCTGCTTCAGTTCTTCTATCCGGCTTTTCTCCCGCTGCTTCTTCTCACTGATCTCCTCCAGCTCTTCTACGAGGTCGCTGGAGACAGACTTGAGCTCAGGTCGTTCAACGTTGTCAAGGCCTGGTGTGTCGCCGGCGTCGAACGTCTGCTTCCGAAGAAACTTGACGATCTGCCGGTCTTCTTCCAGGAAGTTCCCTTCGAAAACGGCTTGGCCGACATCCAGATCTTTCACCTTGTCCTCGAACTCTTTCCCGAGAACGTCTTTCACCGTGTCAAGATCTGAAGGCCACGTAACCTGATGCCAGATCCTGTAGTCGCACTGGGTGACGTAGTCCTTGTCGACCGAAGCAGGTCTCTGACTTAGAGCTGTTATGCCGAGGCCTCTCTTCCTACCTCTCTTCCCGATCCGGATCAACATATCCGTGACTTCGCCGTCTTCTCCGCGTTTCCCTTGCTGCGGAATCCACTCGTGCGCTTCCTCGATGAAGATCGGGAACGGCTTCTTCAGCTTCTTCTCCTTGTCGAACAGTGCTTTACAGGTATCGTGAACCAGTTCGTTGACTTCTTCTCTGTCGATGTAGCCGGAGACATCGAGGATTATCGGGACGTTCTGCTCAAGTGCGAGTTCGGCGATCTTCCCGCTGTGCTCCGGTCCTACCTGTAAGTCGCATTCTTCGTCTGCTCCGACATGCAGTAGTTCGTATTCTTCTTTGAGGCCGTAGTACTCTCCTTCGACGTCGATCACGAGCAGCGGACGGCCTTCTTCGAGGATTTCTTCCGCTATCTTGCCTGCGGTATTGCTCTTTCCTGACCCTGTCTGACCGAAGATGCTGCCTCTGCCAGTAAGTATTTTTACTAAGGGGATTTTCAGGCCTTGCTCTGTAACCGTAATCGTCT
Source organism: Haloplanus natans DSM 17983 (assembly GCF_000427685.1). Taxonomy (NCBI): domain Archaea; kingdom Methanobacteriati; phylum Methanobacteriota; class Halobacteria; order Halobacteriales; family Haloferacaceae; genus Haloplanus; species Haloplanus natans. The sequence continues at coordinate 2,544,383 of NZ_KE386573.1, read as the reverse complement.
TCTCATCGTCTTCTGTCACTCTATACCACCTTCTTCGTCGAAGATATCGTCTTCTCGGAACTCAAGGTCGCTTTCCAAGTCATCTAAAGTCTCGATCGCCGTTTCTCTATTCAGATTTTCCTCATTTTTCCACCGCTTCAGAAGCTCCTCAATATCTTCCCGGAGTCCTTCCACGTTACCGTGTTCAACCTTCGTTGAATCATATACCATAGCATCTATTCACCTTAGTACAATTTTGTCGACGAACTGGACCCTGTCTTGGTGGTGATGGTCCTCTATCTGTTCTTCAGCTTCATCTCGGTCGTCACAAGGCGCTGCCTCCTGGCATTCCACGCAGACAGCAAGCCAGATAGCACTCACTCTGGATCACCCGTAGTATCGATTTCAGCATCGTAGTCAGGTTTCTCAGATAGGAACCGCTGGACAAGTCTCCGGTCGTCCTCCTTGTCCTCCTCACTCAGGTCTTCGTAAGGTATCCACAGCTGTTTCCACCGTTCAAGTCGGTCCTCACTGATGTCTTCCTCTTCAGCGATGTGCTGGCTCCAATGTGTCCACAACCGGTGAGCAAGTTCAGCAATGCCATCAGGTGTATACAGCGGCTTGGCTGAATCCACAGAGTCTCCATGATACGGTAGCTCACCTCGGATCAAAGAATCTCCAACTCTCCACGCATCCGGGTCAATATCCTCAATCTCTTCTTCCTCACTCACTGCTGGGTTTCACCTCCGTCTGTCTGCTGGGCCTCTCTTAGAGCGTTGAGGATCTCCTCAGCTGTGCCTTCGCTTGCTACAATCTCGACTGTCTCGTCTCCCCATCTGAACGGGTATCTTCCCTGCTCCGTACCCTCATTCACTTTCATCTCTTCTACGTCAGGATTCTCTCCGGTCAATTCAACCGGGGGGTCTTCGATGTTGCTGGAGACCCTTGACCGCAGTTGATTCACTACTGATTCTGGAGCAGTCGTCTTCTGAAGAGCCATCTCAAGAAGAGCGTTGATACTGATCACGAGATCTTGGGTTTGTACATCAGTTCCCTCGGCAGAATGGATACTCGGTATCGCTCCATCTCCGAAAGTAACCATCGCCACCCCCTGCGGATTTTCGAGGTCCTCAACGTCGTTCATCACTGTCTGACTGACCTTCTGAATCAACTCTTCGCTCACTGGTTATCACGCTCCTCAAGCAGAATCTCAGCTATGTCAACGATATCTCCGACTTCAGCCATCGACTTATCATCGAATCTCATCGCTGTCAGTTCTTCTCGTTCCTCTCTACTATCGGAGTCAACGAAACTGTCGTAACTGAGGATTTTCTTGGCGTTACGATATCTTCTTCTCTCAGACCAGCCCAAGTCGTGGACCCAGTCATCCTCGTACTCTGGGCACTGGGCAAGTTCCCGTGCATTCGTTACTTTGTCCGGAAAGCCTCGTTCGGCAGACTTCTTCAGTTCCTCAATTTTCTCGAGGACCTTCTCTATAGGCCTGCTACTCCTGATCTGTCCGTTAGAGTATTTCTCTCCACAGGCCCTGCAAGGCCTTCTACCGATTAGAGTCCACAGGCTGAACCTGTCGAAGTCATCGTATCGATGTACTTCGCCGGTCTTCGAGCAGTAGTCGAGTTTATCTGCGAGTTTAGATTTTGCATATTCTTCTACTTCTTCAATCTGTTCTACACCGTCTTCGTCTACCATAGCATCTATTCACCTTCTTCTGTAGTGTCGATTTTAGCATCTGAGCCTCTGGTTAGTAGGAAACTCCACGCCTCACCATCATCTACACACTGGACTACTAACCCGGATTCTGTCGCCTTGATAGAGTTGTTGTACTCAAGGTCAATATCCTGGGCCTTACAGTACAGATCTAGTTCAGAGGCCTCAGAATTAGTTACACTTGAACCGATTGCAGCGGAGAAAAGTGCTACAAGGATGAATGCAACTCCAAGCAAGATCCGCTTCTCCGTCTTGTTCACTGCTGGTTCTCACCTCTTTCATCTTCGTCCTCGTCGAGCTGCTCTTCTATATCGGCGTGGACCGCGTCAACCATCATATTCAGATCAACTACCTCGGTAGCATCAACGGTCTCAACACACCAGTCCCGGAACTCCTCGATCTCGGGAACAGTACTGTCGCCCTCGATGTTGTCCCAGATCACGTTGAGAAATTGTCTATTCCTTTGACTCATTTCCTCGAATAACTCAGTCTCAACTACCTTCTCGTAGCACCGAGCTCGAACTTCCTCGCCGTCATCGTACAGGTTTTGTGCGTTGTCAAGAAGGTACAGCGCGGCCTTGATTTCGTTTGGTACAGGCCTTTCTTCCATGTTCCCGATACTGTCGTCTCGACTGTTGATGATCGGACACGCCGAGTGAACCACTACCGGGAAATTCTCCTCGTCGTAAAGACAGTACCCGAGGCCTGTAACCTCTAAACGGTACTTCTCCTCATCTACTTCTTTCTGATCCCGGCTACCAGAGCAGGAATGGAATACGCCTTCTTCTCTCAAATCTGCACCACAGCGATCACAGATATTCTCGCCCTCACTCACTGCTGGCCTTCACCTCTTCAGGCCTTGTGCTGTCAAATTCGGTTTTTCCGAGCGGGCTGTACACCTTGAACTGGTGACCTTCAAAATAACGATGCTCCCGGCCAGCATCTTTAGCCTCGTCAAGGCCTTCGTAGGTATCCTGCCAATCGCAACTTTCGTGGAGACACTCTGTTTGAAAGTCTCCGAGTTCTTGCTGAGCCTCTAGCAGTTTTTCTTTCTCCTCCGGAGCGACCTGCGGTGCTATACAGCCTATAGTATTCGACTCTCTACCGGAGGCAGTGAACTGTACCGGCGTATCGGTACCCATCTCGACCAATACCTTGGTGTATCCGCCTTCTTCCAGAATATCAACCATTCTCCTCAGATAATAGACCGAGACGACTGCCTGCTCTAAGTTGTGAGTCCGTTTGAACCGGGAGAGATTCATAGAGGCCGGGTTTCTACCCAGTTCTCTGAGTTTATCGATTACACGGTGATCGTCGGATACTACTGCTTGAATGTCGGCAGCATCTTTTGACCATTCGCCGGCAGTAACTTCGTCCTCACTCACTGCTGGTTTCTCACCTCGGAGAACAAGGCCTGAACCTCTCGGACATCACTGGGTTCTTCCTCCAAGTTTCTGACCGTGCCGAATAACCGGTCTAAGGCCTCTGCTTCGTGGTATGTTAGTCTGTGCTGTAGTTCCTTGACCGCCTGAAGCATCTCCTTCTTCTGAGATTGAGCATCGGATTGGAGGAAGTCATGGATCAGACCTACGCCCTCCCAGAAATCATTCGACGGCTCTTCTACCTCGTACTGACCGCCGTTTTTAGTACTTGAATGAGTTTCTGAGAAATGCCACGTCTCCACAGCTGCGTGAGTATAAACCGGGAACTCCCGGACCTCGCCTTCGACCTCTTCCCTATGGTACAGCATATGGCCTGTGGGATGGATGTAGAAAATCCAGTCCTTCTCCGGTAACGGGATAGAGCTCATCAGTAGACAGTCACCTCAACTTCACCGTCTACATCGATATCCAGGACGTGGACAGAACCGCAGTCCGGGCATTCGTATTCTTTCTTGACGTTGAAACTGAGTTCTCCGATCTGGGCTTCAGTATCTACGAGATCTCCCACTCTACTGTTTCACCCCGAACTCTTCGAGAATGGCGTCGTGCCAGGTGCGGTCGCCCTTCACCTCTTCCAGATTTTCAAAATCCTCGTCCTCAAATGTCTCATAAATATTCTTCATAACACTCACTTTCCAAGTGACTTTTTTATATCTAATCCAGACATGCGGTAGTTACAGGTGGCTGACTACTCTACCACCTGTCTATGTCTCAAAATCCTATGGAAACTCTCATCGGCCAATTCTCCCGATTCTCCGTCCAGAAAGATTTGGAAACAGATGACTGGGTAATGGCCGCTACAGAGTTCGGCGTCAACGACACTCTGAAAAATATAGACCGGTTCCACGCCAGCTGGGACCACCGCGATAACGACCAGCAAGCCAACACAACCCAGTTCCTCAGAGAGGTAGCCGAAGAAGACGAAGACAAAGCCCTCGGAGTAATGCAGCGAATCTACACATTGGCCGAAACCGACACAGACACACTGGAAAAATACCCAGCCCTGGAAATCCTTGAAAACGAAGAACTTGGAACAGGGGCGCTACACTCTACGTTCCGTTCCGAACAATTCCTCGACCTCGACAACATCCCCGGCACCTTCTATCCCGACCTCGTCGACGACATCAACCACTGCTACAGTATCGGAGTAAACGACGCCACCCTCGTCCTGACACGAAAACTATTGGAGAACCTTATCATCGACATTCTCCGGAAGGAGTACGGGAAACAAGGAATAGACCTGTACTACCGCCCTGAAAACCACCGGTTCAGGAAGTTTAGCGACCTCATCGATAACTTCGAGGAAAACCTCAACGATTTCCATCACTTGTCCGGAGGCCTTGACAGCGACTTCATAGACGAACTGAACACCTTCCGGCAAGACGCCAACGCAGAGGCCCACTCCATCGAGACCAATATTACTGAAAACGAGATGGAGGACTACCGGGCACAGGCACGATACGCTGCCAAAGTCCTGTTCCGTGTCTGGGGGAATATGTAGCTTCGAAAGTATTAGACCGTTCTTCTATCCCTGAGGCCCAAACGGATAGCATACAGCAAAGTGGATCGCTATAGCTGCTAAGGATAGAACTGAAACTATCAACGGTAAGTAGTTCGTTGAGATCTCGATTTCTTCGCTGTCAGCTTCTCCGTCACTATCATCAGAGAGGCCTCGTCCCGAAAGGGTCAAGTCAAATTTGTGATAGCTGTACTCGTCGGTCTGTGTGTGCGTCCTATAGGTAATGTACGCACTTGAGAGGAAAAAGACTCCTGAGAACGCGACTTGAATAGAGTGGAACTGGTACTGGTAATTGGCGAAGAAAACGAACATCAACCCAGTAAGCAGCAAAACGGCATGTATCTGTCTGATTTTCCGCCTTGACCACTCTAGCCTCTGATCAGCGTATAAGAGATACTCGTCCTTACGGTCTTCCAGGTCACCGAAGTCAAAGGCCTGACCCGTGAAACTCGAAATCAAGTCTTTGTACGTCTCATAGTCCTCCTGACCCTTGGATTTCATCTCCTCCAGTTCCTCGATCCTTCGATCAATAAGTGGGAAATAGAACAGCAGTATCGCGCTCACAACAAACAGGGAGAACGGGATGACAGTGTCAAAGTTACTCCAGCGAAGGATCAAGAAAAGATTCGCTATAATAGCGCCCAGAAGGGCGAAAACCAACCGTTGAATCTCGTCAGAAAGAGCAGTCGTAGTATCCGAAACCTGTGAAGTGATCTCCGTCATGAAGGCATTTGTGTCGCGGACCGCATCACTCAATTCATCGAAGTTCTTCTCAATCACCTCGCTTTCGATGAACTGGTAGCTCTTCCGTATGTCCGCAACCTCATCGATCATGTCTGTGATTCCATCACAGTTCTGAAGCATACTACGCCGCCAGAACTCCACAAACTTCGCTCGATCCTCTCTCCGCGCAAACTCCTGATACAGATCAGCTAAATCTGCCAACTGATCTTCTGAAAGGTTTGAAGAGAACTCCTCAATATCAACCTCATCTCTATCGATCGTGTTGGGACCGTATTCAGCCGAGAACAAGAAAGAAGAATTTGATACAGCAACTCTATCAGAAAAGACTGCAAAGACAGAGTAGACAAAAGCTGGTTTGAACACGGTCCGTAGCGAAGGCGAATCAGCGAAGAGGGATGGTGTGATAGCCGGAGCTTGATGGAAGTAAGAGGTGTTCTCTCGGGTTGAAGACATCTTGTTCCTGTAGGAATCATATCGACTTGAGAGATATTGCGGTGATTCGGAGAGCGCAAATACAGGAAAATGCTCACTTCCATTCAAATCCGTCTCAGTGCTATTGCTGTGGTAAACCAGCACCGGCATTTCCTCGGCAGAGAACATCTCTGAAGCGTATTCAGCTAGATCCCTGCTGTCTACCCAACCTACGAAGTTCTCAATTTCAAACCAGAACTGAAGGCTCAGTCTATCAGGATTCACCGACCAATTTGATGACCCTGCAATCCAGATATCCAGAATCTCGGACTTACTAATTAGAATCGTGGAATCCACCGTGTAGGATGTGTTCGATATCTCCTGAAGGAGATTAACTAACTCGTATACAACGCTACCTTCTCTTCCGCTATCAGCGTGGGAATTTATATCCCGACGGTACCTAGAAGCACTGATACCTGTCTCTTCGTCTAAATACTCAATAGCATCTTCCCGCAGGCTCACTCCAGTACTGGTGATGCGGAAAAGATGTTCGCTGAAACCATCCGCATTTATGTCAATACTGCAGTCCTGAATTACGGAGGTATAGTTTAAGATATTCGAAAGGACTGCACCAGTTTCACCCCGTGTAAGCCTATCCGGATCCAACAGTGCCGTTATATTCCGAAGACCTTCTTCGATACAGCCTTTCTGCTGAAGGGGTTGTAAATGCTGTAGGAAGTAATCGACTTCCTCAAGATTCATAGATAGTCGCCGAGGGCCTCTTCCAAGTCCTCAAACTCATTTAGATCCGGGAGCTCTTGACTGGTGCTGCCATCGCTAGCTTCAACATCTAAGTCTCCGCCGGTGAAAATCACGAAGTAGCTTCCATCTTTTTCTGCGAGACGGACTCTCCCCTCAGCTAAATCACCGACATCAACATCTAACGAAATACCTGAGATTTCGATGTTTATCCTCCCATCTAAAACACTCTCGTCATCAACGCGGCCAGGTAGATCCGAAAACTCTGAAGACGACTGGATAGCAGCGACTGGCCCACTACCATCTGCTACTGATTCAACCAGCTCCTCATCCTCTACCTTGCTGTCAGCTAAGTTTACGAACCCTATCCAGTAGTCCGCGTACTGTTGTCCTCCTCCGCTCTGATAGACTTTAGCTTCCCCCGTGTCAATTTCTCCGATAGAGAAATCATAGCGCGGGTGGATGATCCCTTTGTGAGTGTCTTCACGGATAACTTGCTGAGCCTCCCGTAGAATATCAGATGGATCCGTTTGGTATGCGTCATCAAGATAGGGTGTCTTGATTACCCCTACGAAATTCTCGTCGTCGTAAGTATATGGAATAACCAGAATGAGATCAGACCGTGACTGAGTCTCGTCAAGATACCACTCAGCTATAGCACGGGAATTTTCCGCCAAGTTCGTGCTGTGACGCAATTCCTCAAGCACTTCTTTAGTGACGTAGCCATTTTCTCGTTCCACTTCAGCGCTCTCTGTGTATTCGTGGATCCGTGCCGATTTACTATCCCCGTAATCTGGAGTGCTTCTTCGACTTCCGATGCTGTGGTCTCCAATCAAATCCTTAATTAGACTCTGCGAGACCTCTTTGACAGTTTCATTCTCGCCTTCCTCAATTTCAGTAGAGTCAAGAACAGCTAATTCCACCAACTCGTCATTTTCTTTAATACATCGATAGATAGCAACCCCATTACATTCTACCATAACGCCTCTTTGCCAAGTATGTAACATAGAACCTGTGGTGGTCTTTCTCAACAAGAATAACAGGCCTTAGCGGGTTTCCAACTCGACGGATTCAGGGCCTAGATTCTCCTTCTTCTATCATCTCAAATTCGCCGTCAAGCAGTTCCGCTACTGAGTCGATATGACTGTCGCCCGCGAAGAACACGATCTCCGAGTACTGGCTTCCGTACTTCCTCAGGTCCTCAGCCATCCTCTCATCTCGCATCCCCATGTAGCCCCTGCGAGTCCAAAACATTACAGCTGGGATGAGCAGGATAGATAGAACGCTCAGGAGCGGATGTAGAATCCAGCCAAAGAAAAGCAGCAGTACAGCAGCCCAGGAAGCCGCCGTCAGGTACACAGGTTGCTGATCAAAGCGCTGAACCCATGAGAGATCCGTGTATTTTACTTCGAGACCGAGCTCCTCCGCTACCTCCGCCGCTACACTGGTTTGACCGCCGCCTGTAATCCTGTCCGACGCCGACCTCCGCCGCTTTTCCCACCGTACCAGAAGCAACTTCATCAACAGGAGACTCGGATTTTTCAAGGCAGTCCACTGGGAAGGCTCCTCTCCACCCGTCTTTTCAGCGTGTTCCATCACCAAGGCCTCAGCACTCTCCGGGATTACGGAATACAGTCGCTCCTTCACTTCATCACGCTGATGTCGATGGTTATCTCCAAAAACATAGATTGAGCCCTGCTTAGAACCATTCACTCTGTATACGTATTCTGCTCAAGGACTCCTTCAGCTTTCTGGTGAATCAAATCGATGAACCTCAAACCACGAATTTATGCAAAATCGTAAACAGTGAGAAGGCCTAAACAACAACTACCGATTACAGATGACTCGCTTCCTGGCGTCCGACCTGCATCTCGGACACGAGAACATTCCTTAACTATGACTGAGACCGTCAACTGCCCACACTGCAGCACAGAAGTACAGGTCGAGGCCTCCATCGAGAACAACGGTGAACAATACTACTTCGCCGGCGTCAGAGAGGATGCGAAAAACGCGACTGCATACCCCGTCGGCAACCCACCATACACAGTCTCCACGAGCTGCAGGAACAAACACAGATTCCACGCACTGTACACCGCCTCGGGCGAACCTGTGATCAGTTAAACCCTGGTAACTACGCCTGGAGGAAACTCGTCCTGAAGACGGTTATCCCACTCTCGCATCTGCTCTAACGTCGCCTCCAAAAGCTCCTCATCGTCATCAATCTCGGACACACTACCATCCTCAGTCTCCAACTGGTACGGCGTCCAATCCTCCAGATCCTCTGAAACATAGAAACGAGCTCTCACCACATATCCCCGGCCCAACTTCTCGTCATAGTACTCCCCTACTGCCAATTGATCCCCATAGAAATACTGGATCTCCAAACGAGAGTCTCCAAGGCCTGTATAGAAACGCCGCTCACTGACCTCCAAGTCCTCACGGCTGTAGACGCTTTCAGACTCGAGAATCCTTCTTACCGCATCGAACGAGAAACCCTCAGTCACTACTGTAACAACGTTCACCCGAGTCTTTTCTACCTAACCCCTTACTGTGGCGGAGAAGAGGAAGCCACTGACAGAACAGCAATGTCACAGGCCTTCTGCAGGGACGTCGAAGACCGGTACCGCTACGTCAAAGCACTGTACAGGACATCAATATGACTGACGACCCTATCTGGAAGCAAGACGTCACTGTGATCGGCATCGGAGAAACGGGCGCGGAAACAGTCCGGATGATCGGCACCGAGACCGACGTCAAACTCTACACCGTCAACTCTGAACCAGAACTGGAAGCCTGCTTCAAAGACGTTGAAGAAAGTGACTTCGTCTTCCTATCCGGCGACCTCACCGAACCTGACGTAGAGAACCAAGTACTCGAACTTCTGCATCGCAGCCGTGGTGTCTCCATACTCTTCGCTGAAGGCCTTACCTCACTTCCACAGCTCGTCGACAAAGTGAACCTGTTAGTGCCTGTCCGGTGTGAGCCACTGTCTCGAAGCATTATCTCAGCTGCTATGGCGGACGTGTTCGAATCCATGATGCCGCTGACCGGCCACAATCTCGGACACGGAGATATCAAAATCGTTGCCGGCCAGAACATGGTTGCAGAGCTGTTCATCGAGACGCCTCGGAACGAGAAACCATTCCCTCTGACCCCGCTCAGAAACTGCGAAAAATCTGAATCCGTCCTGCTCTTCCTATGCAGTGGAGAGAAACAGTCGGCAGAGAAAGTCCATTCCAAAATCGAGGAGCACGGCTTCCCTGACGATGTCAATCTGCTCTGGGACCAGAGAATCCACCCGCGATACATAGGAACTCCTCACTTCAAACACTTCGTCACGTACGAAGGCCTCGAAGAAAACATGGAATGGAAAGAAAAGAACGACTATACTCCCGAAGGAAGAAGCAGCATTAACATCGAAGACAACCAGTTCTTCTCTAGGAAAGACTAAGGAAAACGTTCTGCTGTGCAGTGTTTACCTATGGACTTCGTCGATGAATGATTCGAGTACATCTTGCAGAGAATAGAACTCGCGATCATCTTCATCAGGCTCCAATTCATCGATCATAACAAGGTCGTATTCATCAAGTAGATCGATTTCTTCTTCGTACTCTGCTTGAGGTTCCTTAGGCACCTTGTCGTATTTTATGTAATCTATCTGGTAGAAAACGCCATCATGTTCAATAAACCGGTCCTCGATATCTTCTCGATACGTTCCATGGCTCTTTCCGTCACCTAACTCCCGTAGATATTCGTTTAGGCTGATTCCTAAGTAGGTGTAATCCTCGTCCCATAGAGGCGGGTCTTGATTCAGCTGAGCTCGGGATATCAGATCATCTGGTACGAATCCAACCGGTGAGATCTGGATCTCGACAGGCTCCACACTGGGATTATACATCGTCAAGCTGAGATCGAGGGTCTGAACATATCGGCCAGCATCATCATCCTCTAATTTTTTGAGAGTATATAGGTCGACTCCTGCATCCTTTGCTTGTGAGATAGCACCTTCCTGAAAGCCGCTTTTAGATACTAAGACAGAATGATTAGCTTCCGAGTTCTCTTTGTTCCGTATCATACCAGACACGATCTCCTGCTCAATAGGGCTCTCATGGAACTTGCACTCGATAATGATCAAGAGCTCATAGCGCTCAAGTTCCTTCCAAACAGCGACGTCGACTTCTTTAGAATCGCCCTCACTCAATTCAAGATCATATTTTTGCTCTACCCTGTCAACATCGTCTTGCGCCTCTAAACCCGCTACAAGGCTTTCATATAATTCGTCGTCAATATCGTCCCATGAAACTGAACCAACGTCGACTTCCTCAGCGATGTAGTCTCTGTGAACCGTACCTACGTAGCCCTTCGAACAATCGGCTTCGTTTGCAACCTTTTGATGAGTCCATTCCGGGTTTTCAGTTGCATATTTTATGATTTTTTGCTGTGTCTCAGTGAGGTCTTCCAGGCTCTCCTCAGAATTGAATACCTTATCCATGTAGATTGACGCCCGTTATTCAGGTAGGTTGTAGGCCAGAGGATAATATAATCACCTCCGTATATCGCCCGACTGGGTACTGTTACAACTTAGCTCGGAGTAAGATTAGAGGTCATTATACTATAATCAGTGAAGCGACCTAAGAATTAATGAGGAAATAAGAGAAGTCACTTGCGTTCGATAAGGAGATTGAGTAAAACCTTACTGAATGTGCCGTATACAGTCCGTCCTGTGATGTGATCCAGCCACGAACGGTTTGGCACCACATTTCGAACACTCATTCTTATGTGCTAATTTCGTCCCATACTGTGGAACATCCTGCTTTCTCTCACAATCAGAACTGTGGTGAGGACCTTGGGAGAAAGGTTCCGCACGACAGAACTTACACATCTCTGCATAATCATAATCTCCAGTAACGGATATTTCAACATCCTCCTCTATACGACGAGGACAATTCCTACGGTGATGTGCACCAGCAACGAAAGGCCGGGCATCACAGTGCTTGCAACTATATTCGTGAGCAAGATCCGTGCTCAAAGCTAATTCCTCTTGATACCGAGAACAACTACTGCTGTGTTGAGGTCCCTCGGAAAACGGTTTCGCGTCACAGTAGGAGCACTCTGAAGAGTAATCACTGGAGGACACGGTGTTAATACCGAGGTGCGACAACTAACAATAAAAATGTTCGGAAGACGAGTAAATCCTACAGGATCTCAGTGAAGACGTCCGCAACCGCTTCAGGGACGCTGTGGAACTTGTTGTATGCCACCTTGTACGGCATCTCAATCTGCACGCCCTGATTGTCTTCTGCGAAGTAGTTATGCGACATCGTCGTCCCCCTCCCCGTCAAATCCATCTCCCCGTAATCTGTCACAATATCGTACTTCGACGGGACAGGCCCACGGATACTGTCAGCGACCATCTTCCGGATCTCTTGATCAGCCATGCCGCCGACAGCAACATAATCATACTCGTGAATATGAAACCCGACGCCATACCTGAACGAAGCATCCCTCTCAATCAGCTGCCTCAAACCAGGGTAGGCGTCGAAGGCCCTCACCGGTTTCTTGACATGCCACCGCTCGAACGCATCCTTACTATCACCACTGTAGTACCCGTGAAGCATCCACGCCGATGACTCGATCTCCTGCGACCGCAGTTTCTTGAACAGGTACATCCCCATCTCATCCGTATTATACTCGATATCGCCGCCGTGAGGACACGAAATAAAGACTTCAGCCCCTTCCCTATCCCACAAGGTCTCGGCTATGTCGCCAGTGATGAAGGCCTCCTCACGGCTTTCAACAGGGACAGTTGCGTTGACAGCTACCTGCTCACCTGATTCGGCTCCGACTCTTTCCAAACCCTCCTCACCCATTTTGACATCTGGCCTGCCGTCGTGGACTTCGTCGACGATGAAGTAAGCCTTCGACCGTGTGGATTCCACCCTGACATGGTCATCCTCCTCCTTCCCCAGTTCTTCTGCCAAGCGCGAAGAAAGGCCGCACCTGTTTCTCCCTTCTATCCCACGTGATTCACTGACAGCTACCTCCGTCAACAACATTAGAAGTAATACACGAACCCGCCCCCTAAGAAACTTTATGCAAAAACCTAAATAATGTAGAAAGAGAAAATTTGTACAGTAGAAGACCTCGGTCCTCCAAGAAAACAACGACCCGGATATCCAAGACGAAGCCTGGATCAAAGAAGAACTTCATGTTCAACGTCTCTTTCCCCCGGACTGGCCTGACGGCGTCGAACCATCCAACTAAACACATACACATGCACGATTTCTTCGATGACTGCCGAGAATGCAGCGACAACAAGAAAGAGCAAAGCGGGTTCTGCAGCAACTGTGGAGCTGCGAAAACCTGGCAACCCCAGGAAGGCGGAGATGAAATTCTTAAATGTCCCAACTGTAATCAAGGCCAATGAGCGACGGAGCAGAATATACTCAGGCCGAACTAGCGCAGAAAATCCTCGACGAAGATATCGAATACAACGATAAGATTCCATACAGCTGTCCCAGTTGCGGCGAGGAATACGAGATCAATGAGAAAGCTGTCTTCGAGTACGTCCTCAGAAGCGAATACGGATTAACCCCCGAGAAGCTCGAAGAAATGCAGGACACAAGGGAACAGATCCTCACGTCGCTTGGAGACGACCAGACCATCGAAGACCTGCTCGAACAGTGAAGAAAAGAAAGTCAGTTGACCAACTCATTCCGAGGTGTCACCTTCTAAATCGCTCTGGAGATCTCTCTAACCGATTTTCCTCTTCATCTCTTCTATATCAAAGAACCGTCCGATATGATCGCTATCTTTCAAGGCCTCTCACCTCCGCTGTCCTGAGTTCTTCTTGCAGGCGTTCCTGATTTTTCTCCCAGCTACTATCCTGATCCCAAGCCAGGTCTTCCAGCTTCTCCGAACGGACTTTTGAAGCAATCTCCACCGGTTCGTCCTCGAAATCAATCACGTTCACCGGGATCATCTGCTCCACAGGTATCCGGTCCACAGAACACTTCCTGCACTTGCCGAAGTAGCCGACACCTGGAGTTTCCAAGGCCTCAACCCAGTACACCAGGCCTCCACAGCCCTCGTGGATCTTCAGAAAGTTGTGCTCCCACTTAGGCATCCGAAGAGTCAGCCTCCTCGATCTTCTTCTCTATCAGATTTTCCAGGTCTTCCACTATGTGCTCAGCGTGCTGTTCTGAAACTGTATCAATCGCCTTCAGATCATACCTGAGGTGGCCTTTGATTTTATCAAGAGACGGTAAGTCGTTTGATTGTTCTTCTGTGCTCATTCTGAATCACCTTCTGTTGTCTGTTCCACTATCTTCTCAGCTTCCTCCAGAGACATCTCACGGGCTAAGATCTCGGTTTTGATCTCTTTGAAGACCTCATTCGCCTGTGACCTCTCGTACTGGACACCTTTGCTCCGCTTACTGGCCCAGGCCTGTAACGCATCCCTGTTTTTGCTGTCGACGTGCCGGAACTCGTCTATATTAGTTTTGACAGACCAGCAAACGTCAGAGTAGGAAGGATTGTCAACTTCGCACGCCGGATCGTACCACATCGCAACCCAGTTGTCTCCGAACACGAACGTCTCCGACTGATGCCTCTCAATCCTCACTCTCGAACCACCCCATCGCCAGGCGTGTGGTAGAACGGCTCCAACAGGTCGTGGACCTGTGAGAAGTCCTCAGGCTCGACGATGAAACTACCCCAAGCCACCGAATGACTGCCGAGATCCTCTTCCTGCAGCTTGTCTCCGATTAATTGGTCTGCGTGGCTGTGGAACAGTCGTGGTACACCGTAGAACCCTTGTGGGAACTGGTCGACCTCGAACATTCGAGGCCTCCGCCGTCCTGTGGCGTAATTGGCTAAACTGTCTTTGTCCCACGCCGATTTCAAAGCGCCGTACAGAGCCTCATACTTTCTGACCGTATCACTATTCTCCTCAAGCTCCTCGAAAGAGTCGTACTGGTTGATTTCGTCCTCAAGCCCTGGAAGACGGCGAAGCTCAGAAAGAAGATCCTCGATCCTCTCTGCATCCTCCGGATTTTCTTCCCGGTCAACCTCGATGTCGAAGACTTTGTACTCCGTTCGGCTCCTTCCGTCATGATAACCAGTGAACTTGGAAACGGTGTAGTGGTCCCGTTCTCTGGGGTACTCGACCTCCGGCGAACCGACTTTTGACGAAGTCTCGTGCAGATCTAGATGCGAATCCTCGCCCGGCAAACTATCGATGACCTGGCGATGACCTCCATCCCAATACTTCTCCACAATTAGATCATCGTCGAGGACTGGAGAGTCACCGACAAGAGTTTCCTGATAACCCTCATCAGTCAGCGCTGATTCTCACCTCTATTAGATTTTAGAGCTTTTTCGCAGGTAGGACATTCAACCCTGCCATTCTCAGGGACCTCCGAAAAGACGTCACCACAACCGATGCATCTTACAACGTACTCGGTCGGCAAAGAATCGAGAATACCCTGGTGCCTATCACAGAGATCTTCAGAACTATGATCGCAGTAAGGACACTCCTCAACTCGAGCAATTAACTCCCTCTTCTCACTCAACTGTGGTTCTCACCTCTTCCAAGTCTCGTTCGTCGATGAAGCCTTCACTGATCTCCGGGTCTTCGACCTTCCCCTTGATACTCTCTAACGTGATGTAATCGAAGGTATCCGAAGCCTTCCGGATCTTAACCGCATTCGTACCCGGTTCAGCTGCTACGAAGAAGGCCTCCATCTCCTTCCCATACTTCTCATAACGGACGACATCACCCTTCTCCAGCCGCACCATGTTCTCCTCTTCCGGATCACCGATATACGTGAACAAAGATTCCTCAGTAAACCGGGAATCACTCACTTGGACTTCACCTCTTCAAATCCGCAACTACAGATGTATTTGGCCTCCAGAACCTCTCCTGTATCTCGATCAATTACTTCATTCATTCTTGAGGCCTTAGTACCGCATTCAGGGCAGTCCAGAAATTCAGGGAAAGGATCACTCACCGGTATCAAGCCCCCTGCGTTCTCTAATCCTGTCGTAGACCTCTCTGTTGTCTTCAGAATCGTAATACTTCACTCTGCAATTGCTGTTGCCACAGATGTGAAGGCCTGTCTTTCCATCCTGCCTGCCCTTGGTTTCGCCACAGTTAGGGCACGGATTGATTTCCTGCCTGATCTCTCCAAGAACTTTGCTGCACTCGTAGCAGAGAACGGGGAAGTGCATCCCTATCTCAACGGATTTTTCTCCACAACAGTTGCACTCGTTGTGAGGCCTGTGGTAATGCTCTTCACCGCACTTAGGACATTCTTCTTCCCATGTCTCTACAACGTCTCCACCGCAGTCAGGGCATTTTTTCTGGTCTTCAAGGAGTTTTCCACAGTCCTCGCAAAATCCAGGATTGACGTAGTTTTCCGTCTTCATTCGATATCAGGCCTCCCTTCGTTGACTTCTACGCCTTCGACTTCTCCTCTAATCGCTTTTCCAACGCAGGAGATACAGGCATATTCGACGTCGTCTGTTGCCTCAAACTCGTTGACGTCTTCTTTGACTTCTCCGCAGATCTGGCAGTGCTGGTCATCAGGCATCTCCCCATTGTTCAGCCTTGTACGGGCCAGAACCCGGGCCTTTTCCCTGAGGCTTGCGACATATTCTTCCTTCCGCTGAATCACTTCAGCAGGCATACGAGTTAACTGCATAATCTTGTGGGCTTTCTCGCAGGCCTCGCACACCGGCTGTTCCTCCCTGTTTATCGTCATCCTGTTCTCGGTTTCCTCACTGCAGTCAACACAAACCTCACTCACTGAGTTTCCACCTCTGCGTAGTCTAAGGCTTCCTCAAATGATGCTCTGGCAACAGTGGTCAAGAGGCACTCAATGCAAACCCATCTTTGCTTAGTCTTGTAGGTCACATCTCTTTTACCGCCTACTACAGTTACCTCATCTTCTTCACGGCTGTAGATCTTCACAAGGCCATGAGCTAAACCGCCGTCACCGGCTTTTTGCTCGCATTTGAAGCATTCAGGAGGGTCTTCAATCACTGATTCCCACCTTCTTCTTCGAGGGCTTCTATGAAATCCAGGTTTTCAGGACTGCCGTGGTAGACATCCTGAACAAGTTGATTCGCTACATTCCGGGCTTCCTTCCTACTGCCGATCTCCTCAGCCAATTTCTCCATCAACTCTCGGAAAGCAAGGATCGGCTCATCATCCGGGTGCTGAACCGTGATCTGGCCTCTACACTCCCCACAACTCACTGGTTATCAGGCCTCTGTTCAAGGAGTTCTTCGAGTCTCTCTTCTGAACCCTCTGTCTCCTCGGAGATCATCTCCTGAATTTCGTCTGCTACGTTGAGGCCTGCTGCTTGTGCAAATGCCTCTAAAGCCTCATCCGAAACATCTTCCAGCTCCGGATATTCCTCAACGACTCTTTGAATCCTCTCAACAAACTCAGGCATCAATTATCAGGCCTCTGCCTGTGTTTTTGCTGTATTCGAGGTTTTGCGACTGCAGTTGGGACAAGTCACCCGATCCATATCGGAGTCACAGTCCCATTCATATCCGCATTTATGACACTTCTCTGCCATATAAATTAGTAGTAGTCATACTTTTTTATACCTAATCCCAGGGCCTCACTGTCGCCTTCTCTAAAGAAGCTCAGTCAAAACATTCCTGACCGCCCGTGGAACCGCCTTGAACTTGTTTCTACAGACCTTCGGCGGCATCTCGATCTGAAGCCCCTGACCGTCTTTCGTGAAGTAATTCACCGAGTTTTTGTCTCCTCTCCCAGTCAAAGCAAACTCGCTGTATCTCCACTCGACATCCGCATAACTACCCAACTTCTCTTGAAGCGACTCAGCTACAGCTCTCCGTAGATCATCCGAGGCCTGACCTCCCACCATCACCGTGCTGTAATCCTTCTGTTGCAGGTGGAACCCGACGACATAATCGAAACGCCGGTCCCTGACACTCTCCAACCTGGGGTACGCATCGAAGGCCTTCACCGGCTTCCTCAAATGCCAGCGACTGTACGAATCCTTACCGTCATATCCTGAATCAAAGCCCTGGCACAGCCACGCCGAAGCACCTACATTGTTCTCCCACAGCATCTGGCAGAGGTGACGGCCCATCACATCCGTATTCTTCTCCGCATCCCCGCCGTGAGGACAAGAGATGAAGACATCACTGCCCTCCGACTCCAACAGTGATTCGTAGAAACCAGCTGTTTTCCAAGCCTCCGCGTAACTCGAGTCCGGAACCGTAGCCGAGATCTCTACCTGTTGCCCGGATTCGGATTTGATCCTGTCCAAGCCTTCAACTGAGACCCAGACCTCTTCCGACTCGTCCCCACCACGGATCTCGTCGACAACGAAGTAAGCCTTCAACCCGCCTTCTACCTTTATGTGGCTCCCCGGCTCCTTCTCCAATTCCTCGGCCAGGCGCGAGGATAGACTGCAGCGGTTCCCTTCCTCTATCCCGCGCGATTCACTGACGACTGCCTCAGTCATCTTGTTCTACCTCTACGAACCACTCCTCCAAGTCTCTTTATGGAAATACCTAAAGGAGGAAAATAGAGAAAACAGGTGAGAAGAGTTCCATCAGGAAACACTCCTCCCTGTGAAACTGTTGAGGCCTTCCTGCTGGCTTTCCAGTTCCTCCGGTGCGTCGATTTTCTCGGTCAGCCAATCCCACGTCTTAACGATATTCTCCACACTGCCGCTGGCAGTATTTAGGTCTCCATTAGATACGGCCCCCACGAAGGCCTGATCAGAGTCAAAGTCGTGGTAGTGCTTCCAGAAAACCAGATTGGCCTCCATGATCTCCCGCAGCAGATACTCGAAATGGTGGGTATCGGTTGCGTCCTTCCTCTGCTCCTGCCAGTAAGAGACACCCATTACTGAAATCCCATAGTTTTCCTTGTGCCATCCCTGTTCCAGGAGCGCCTCCTGATACTCTCTGGAACCCATTAGCTCGCTCACGACTTCCTGATGCGAATCAGCTTCTTCTTCGATTCGCCGGGCTTCTTCAGCAAAACCGACCTCTCCCACGTCAGAACTCCACCTCAAAGAAAGAGAAAAGGAAGACAGAGGGTTTCACTCGTCATCTTCCTCCTCGGTTTCTTCTTCTGGATTTTCTCCGCCGTCGGTGGATAATTCGATCTCTACCTTCTGCGGCTGTTGCTCCTCGTTATCTGGCTGCTGACGGTCTTTGAACCGGCCTCGCTTGTTGAACTCGGCTACGTCCTCGATCAATTCCTTGAACTGCTGTTCCTCTTCTTCGGTGAGAGGGCCTTGGCCTTGGAAGACCTGGCCAACTGTCTTCGCCGCATTCTGGCGTTCCATCGTCTTGTTCGTCACTTGATGATCACCCTGTCACCGTCGTCTTCTGTTTCGGCTTCTTCTCCGTCCCCATCTTCTTCAGATTTCTCAGTGTCTGAGGCCTCATCTACGTCTTCCTCGTCGGCCTGTCCTTCCTCCTGTTCCGAGGCCTCTATCTCTTCAGGCATCTCTATCTCGCTGCCCGCTGTCTGTTCGCTGAAAAACGATTCAAGTACGGAGGCGATTCCCTCCGCCTGCTTCCAGTCTCCGTCCGTGACCAGGAACAAGAGTTTCGCAGTGAAGGCCGCGGCCTCAGCCTCGACATCTGCGTCCTCCACCTCGGCCATATCCTTCAATGCTGACTTGGTCTCTTTCGCTAACTCGTCCTCCCACTTTTTGATCTGGAAGGCTGCATCTCCACACTCAAGATCTAGTGCTGCCACCGAAGATTTCACTGCTCCTCACCCGTTTGAAGGTCGCTTCCCGAAAGGTTGAGTTGAATATCTTCCCCAGTCAATTCCTGATAACCATCTCTTGCCGCCAACATCAACTCCTCATAAATAATTCTCTTAGCTACCCGTTTGATCGTCGGCTTTTCTGGGACTCTCATCGGGAGACTATCCTGCTTCTCTGCGTCCTTGATGTCCTTCCAAATGTAATGGAACTTTGAAGGAGTGACTTCTTCTACCGCCGGTTCAAGAACCTGCTTTACAGGACTTTCAATATTCGCCACGCCTCCAATTTCCCGGATTTCTTCAGCTACCTGCTTCTTCGCTTTCTCTTTCTTGCTACTCAGAACCATCAGGGAATCACCCTGCTGACCTTGTTGAAGATTTTAACGTGCGGGTTGTCGTCTTCCTGAATCAGGGTGACATCGTTACCCGCTACTCTATCAGTGATAGCTGTCCGGACTCCCCGTCGTATCGTCTCTTCCTCAAGGCCTTGGGTCTCTGCCACCGTGATATAGTTGCTCAGTTTCCGGTGTACTCCTTTGAGCCGGTGCAGCTCTCTAACTCCGTTCAATTTCCGGGCTACTGCAACGTTGACGTCTTCTGTGATGGTCGGGAAGACTGCGTGAAGTTCCCCGCCGCGGTCTTCAATAATGTAGGCCTCTATCGTGGTCCGTTCTATGTCGATGACTTCGTCAAGAGAAGATGCTGTCTCGATTTCTTCGCCGTGGTTCTTTGCTGATTCCCAGAGCTTGGAGAACCTGTTGTGAAGGTCTTCGTCTTCGATGTCTTTCTCGCTGTAGAAGGCCTCGTCGCTGAGTTTCTTGAATTTGTTTGCTCCCCAGTGGGAGTAGGTGTATTTGAATTGGTTTTCTGATTCCTGTTTGACCAGGAATGCTCTGTGTCCCACTACTGGGCCACCTCTTCGATAGGGACTTTGTTCTCTTCACTGATTTCATCACTGTATTTTGAAAACTCGCAGTTCTCACATTTTACGTACACTCTTTTTGTTTTCTGTCTTCGTGTGCCGTGTTCAATGTGCGGTTCTCTTGATAGTTCAGAACCACATTCAGGACATTCTTCACAGACTTGTACTGTCATTTCAAAGATCCACCTGTGGATTTGTTCTTAGCTGGATTTTCTCCTTTTGTGGAAGTTGTAAGGTGTTGTCGGCTTGTGTCATGTTTTCCGCCTATCTGTTAATTAACCATCAACTCTTTTAAATGTACAACTATGGCTGTATTACATATTAGAAGTAAGCCCCGAAAACCAGCTCATCAAACAGGCCAGAACCAAATCACCAGGCCAGAAAACCGGGTCAGAAATAGCACAGACAGAAAACCACAGGTCAGGACAACAGCACTGAAACAGGTCCCAACCCTCTAACAACTATATTATACGGTCTTAACACCGGAAAAGCGAGAGAGGAGCAGAGAAACGAGAGGCCTCCCAATCTAACCAACTCAGACCACACCTCAAATCAGATCATCTCCACACTGCCGAACCCAGAAATCCACTCACCAACTACACATCTCAGGCCTCAACCGCCGACAGATAGAATACGGAAATAGCTTTAAAATCTTCAGTTCTCCGCGTAGCTTCCGTTAAATTGTAGTAGGACACGGCATAGTCCTACATAGGAGAAGAGGCCTCGGCACTCATAGGGCTCTTCACTACCGGGTGCCACCCCGGTTCGGAGCGGTGCGCTCGTCATCGGCCGGTCGACGCTCCGCTCCGGAGCCACAAATGTCCCCCGACCCACGGCTTTGTGTGCTCCGGGCGTGTAGCGGGAGTCGATGACCGATACCAGCATCGTCCTCTACGGGGGGAAAGGCGGCGTCGGGAAGACGACCTGTGCGGCGGCGCACGCGCTCGCCCGCTCCCGGACCGGCGCGCGGACGCTGGTCGTCTCCACCGACCCCGCCCACTCGCTGGGTGACGCCTTCGAGCGCGATCTGGGCGCCGACCCGACCGACGTTGCCGACTCGCTCGCGGCGGCGGAAGTCGACCCCGAAACGGGACAGGCGGCCTACCGTGGCGTTATCGAGGCGCTGGCGGCCGAGTTCCGCGACGCTGGCCTCCACCTCGACGACGCGGATTTCGAACGACTCTTCGAAGCCGGACTCGTTCCCGGCGGCGACGAGGTGGCGGCGCTCGAGTATATCGCCCGCTACGCCGACGCCGACTACGAAACCGTCGTCTTCGACACGGCGCCGACGGGGCACACGTTACGACTGCTGGATCTGCCCGCCGTGCTCGCCGAGACGCTGGGCGTCGCGGGCGACGTACAGCAACGGGTACGGCGGACCGCCCGCGCCGCCCGGAGCATGGTGCTGGGGCCGGCGGCGTACTGGGGCGGGAGGTCGGACGACGCCGACGCCGTGACGACCCTCCACGACCGCATCGAGGCGGTCGGGGCGCTCCTCCGTGATCCCGAGCGGACGAGTTTCCGGGTCGTTCTCACACCCGAGCGGATGGCCATCGCGGAGAGCGAGCGCCTCGTTGCCCGCCTGCGCGAGGCGGACGTGTCGGTCGAGTCGCTGGTCGTGAATCGGCTGTTCACCAACCCTGAGGACTGTGCCTGTGACCGGTGCCGGCGCGACGAAGTCCGTCACGCCGACCGCCTCGCGGCGGTGGAGGCGGGCTTCGATCTGCCCGTCCGGCGGGTGCCGGAGCTACCGGGAGACACACAGGGGATCGATGCCTTAGAGCGGGTCGGCCCGGAACTTCACCGCCGGTCGTGACCGCGGGCAGTCGGTCACTGCCGTCGGTCTCGCTCAGTCGAGTCGGTCACGCGCGCCGGCGACGAGGAGGGGGAGGGTGATCGTCGCGTCGCCGAGGACGGTGACGTTTTTGGCCGACTTCTCCAACTTCCCCCACGACCGCGCCTCGTCGAGGGTGGCCCCGGAGAGGCCGCCGGTCGAGGCGGGGTCGGTGGTGAGTTGGACGCCGTAGTCATACGCCTCGGGCACCGTGAGCATCGTCTGGAGGACGAAGTTCTTGGGGACGCCACCGCCGACGACCGTCGCACCCGCCTTCTCCGCGTCGAACGCCACGTCGGTGATGTTCGTCAGGTCCGCGAGTGCATCGAGCGTGAACGCGGACACCTGCGAGTGCATCCACGCCTGGATGCCAAGCACCGAGTCCTGAACCGCGGGGACGAACACGGGGACGTCGTTTTCGTACGCGGCGGCGGCGATGCCGGCGTCCTCGTCGACGCCGTCGTTGGCCGCGAGGTTCGCCCGCCCGAGTTCCCGCGTGAACTCGCTGGTGGCGACGACGCCGTCGAACTCGGGGAAGACCCGGTCGCGGAGGTGGCCCTCGAACAGCGTGAAATGCTCCTGTGGGAGGTAGACGTTGTAGATGCGATCCACGCCCTCGTCGCGGAGCTGCTCGTCGTGGTCGCGCTCGTGGCCCGCCGCCGCGGTTCGGCCGTGGTGGTGTTTCCCGCCGATGGCCTCGATGGCGTCGTGGGTGAGGTTCGCCCCCGTCGTCACGAGGGCGTCGATGTGGCCGTCGCGGATCAGGGCCGACACCACCGACCGCATCCCCCCGGGGACCATCGCGCCCGCGAGGCCGAAGAAGTTGGTCACGTCGTCGCGGCCCAGCATCTCGGCGTAGATGTCGACCGCGCGGCCCATCTCCGCGGCGCCGATGCCAGCCATGCGGTACTCCGTCGCGAGGTCGCCGACGCTCATGCCCGGCCACACCTCGGCGTGACCGATTGGGTCCTCGTGGAACTCCTCGCGGCCGCTGTCGTGCCCGCCGTCGCTCGCGTCGTCGTCCGTCATTGGCCGCTCTGTGCGCCCCAGCGATTTCAACGACGCGGTCCGCGGTCGTTACCACTCGACTAGCGTTCGGAGCCCCGGCCACAGACGGTACTGCTCCCCACGCTCGGCGAAGTACGCGCGCGTTCGCCGCTTGCCGTCGGCGACGAACCGGAGCCGATCCCGGACGCTTCGATTCCGGAGGTGGGTGGAGCTCGCGGGGTCGAACCACGTCCCGCCGTCCGCGACCCGGCACCGCCCACGGATAACTCGCTGTTCCAGGCCGGTGAGGCCGTCGTCGTGCCAGTGGACGAGCACGCAGGCCGGCTGACCGTCCGTCGGCGAGACGCCCGATGGCGGCGAGAGCCGGAGGTGACCGTCACGGACCGCCGGCGCCACGAGCGGCCAACTCCGTGGCCAGCCGTCCGAGACGACCGTCGCCACCGCGCGGTCGTACGCCGCCGCCTCGCTCGCGTCCACGTCCGCGGCGGACCACGCTGGCTCCGTCACTCCGACGCCGCGGTCGGCGTGGCGCTCGACCGCCGTCGGCTCGATGTCGAGCAGGATCCGCAGTCCGTACCAGTCGAGGAGGAGGAGACCGAGCCGGGTGTTCAGAACCTCCGCCGCGGCGGTCATCGCCGCCCGTTTCGGCGACGGGGGCTCGTCGCGGAGCAGGCGCTCGACGACGGCGGCGTTTTCCTCGAGATCGTCGTCCCGGACCGTCGCTCGCCCTTGGAGGTGTAGCCGGTCCGTCCCGTCGTGCAACAGGAGCGACACGCGTGGCTCAGCCGCCGCCCGCTCGGCTTTCCCCGCGAACGCCGGCGCGGCGGTCACGACGACGACCCCGCGCGCCCGGTCGTAAAACGGCGTCAAGGGAACCGTCGCCGGCCGGTCGCCGGCCGCCGTCGCGAACTCGGCCGTCAGCGAGTCGTACACCGCGTCGCGGATCGCAGCGTGATTCAGCCCCACAGCCCTCGGATCGTCTTTCGTAGCCCCCGCTCCGCCTCGCCCGGATGCGGCAGGCCGAATTTGAACGCCACCGCGTCCTGTCGTTTCGGCGGGTCGAACAGCCGGGGTTCGTCCAGGCCCCACGCCTCGGGTGGGTCGGCGTCGACGCCCGCCCGCTCGACGATGCCGGCGACCGCCCGGCGGGCGGCCTCGTTCGCGCTCTCCATTGTCGCGAGGTCCGTCTCCGTCCGGACGTAGTCGGCCGCGAGGACGAGGTTCGGCGCCACCGTCACTGCCCGTGGCCGGTGGCGAAGCGAGTCGACCGTGTTGATCAGGAGCGGTTCGGTGTTCGTCATCCCCCGCCCGTCCTCGACGATGGCGGGGTCGAGCACCCAGTCGTAGAGGGCGTCCTCGGAGAGGCGTTCGGCGTCGCGGTTCAGGTGGGCGGCGAGCTGGTGCCACACCTCCGTTTTGATCTCCTCCCGACTGCAGTCGCGGGCGGGCTTGTCGTAGACGACGCCCGGCGTCTCCCAGTCCGAGACGATGACGGAGAGGACGCCCTGAACGGCGCCGCCGCTGTCGACACCCACGTCGAACGGTCCGTCGTCCCAGAACTGTCGCTGGGAGATGGCTGTCAGCGCCCACGGCGAGTCGGTGTAGGCCTGGTGGCCTCGCGCGAGGGGCACGTCCTCGGTGAAGTAAAACTGGATGCCGTTCATCCACGCGGTGTCGAGGCGTCCGACGTGCGAGAGCGACGGCGCCGCCCGCCGGAGGCCGGGCGTCACCAGCGACGCCATCACTTCGACGGGGAGCGCCGCGACGTAGTGATCCGCCGTCACTCGCTCGCCGCCCGCGAGTTCGACGCCCGTGACGCCCTCGCCGTCGGCGTCGATTTTCGTCACCGGGGAGTCGGTGTGGAACTCAACGCCCAGCGATTCCAGATGCGTCACCCACGGGTCGATCCACACCTCGCTCGTCGGCCCGTTGAGCACCGCCTCCGTGGGTCGGTTGGGGTCGATTTGATCCAACATCAGCTGGACGTATATCTGTCCGATGGTGCGGGCGCTCCCTCGCTGGGGCTGGAGCGCGACCAGCGCCTGCGTGCTCTCGGCGAGGTGTTTCCGGTAGGCCGGCGACTGCGCCGCGGCGTCGACGAACTCCCACCACGACACCCGGTCGAGTTCGCGCTCGCGTCGCGCCCGACAGCTTGTCAGGAGGACGAGCAGGCGCCGCAGGAAGTAGTTCGTCTCCGCCGGCGTCAACTCGCCGCCCCCGATGGTCGGTTTGAACGCCGCCGCCCACTCCGCGATGGACCCCGGCGTCCGCGTCTCCGACACCGTCTCCGCCCCGTCCGTCGCCGCGATCAGCGTCTCGTTCGTTCGGACGAGGTTGTCAGCCACCGTCCCGCCCTCGGGGAGCGGAATCCGTTGCATCGTCTCGCGCAGGTTTCGATAGAAGCCGGGGAAGAATCGAAAGCCGTGTTCGGCCGGAACCGTCCCCCCGTCGGGCGTCGAAATGGGGAAGCTTCGGGCCTTTCCGCCCAGTCGCTCCCGTGCCTCGTACACCGTCACGCCGAAGTCGCGCTCGGCGAGTTCGTGTGCGGCACTCAGGCCACCGACTCCTCCACCCAGCACGGCGACCCGTGGCGTCCGTCTCGACATGTAACTCCGATAGTGGGATCGAACATAACTGTTTCCCCGACCAGACACCCGATTAACGTCCACTCCACGGTCCGAACGGTCCGGTTAGATACCTGTCGGATGTTCTATATATGTCGTCTCGATCCCCCACCCTTCGGCGACGCGGCCCAGCGCCCGGACGCCGAACGTCTCCGTGGCGTAGTGGCCGGCGAGGAAGACGTTCAGGCCGCGGTCCCGCGCCTCGTGGTACGCCTTCTGTTTTCCCTCCCCGGTGACGAGGGCGTCGAGACCCGCCTCGGCCGCCGCCTCGATCCAGTCCACGCCGCTCCCGGTGACGATACCCACCTCCTCGATTTCGTTCGGGCCGAACCCGAGGACCCGTGTCTCCGTGTCGAGTGCGTTATTCAGCAGGGTCGACACGTCGTCCGCGTCGTACGTCTCCGTCGCCGTCCCCCGCGTGCCGACGTACTCGGGGCCGTACTCGCCGAACGGCTCCCGATCCGTCAGGTCCAGAACGTCCGCGACGCCGGCGGCGTTACCGAGTTCCTGGTGGCCGTCGAGGGGGAGATGTGAGACGTACAGCGCCACATCGTTCTCGACGAGGGGTTCGATCCGGTCGTAGTCGAGGCCGGTGAGCCGGTCGAAGCCACCCCACGCGAGGCCGTGGTGGACGAGGAGGAGGTCGGCGTCGCGTTCGACTGCCTCGGCGATGGTCGCTTCCGCGGCGTCGACGGCGAGCGCGACCAGTTCGACCGTGCCCTCGATGCGCCCGACCTGCAGGCCGTTCGCGCTCGCGTCCACGTCCGCGTAGTCGTCGGTGCGAAGCCGCTCGTCCAGCCGGGAGACGAATGTATCACGCCGCATACTGGCCACTCGGGCGGTGGGGGTTTGTAAACTATGCTCCGTCGGCGTGGGCGACCACGAACGCCCGAAGCAGGTGGGCCGCGAGCGCCGCCGCCTGCCCGTCGTCGCGGTCGTTCACCTCGACGGCGTCGAAGCCGTCGGCGTACGGGGCAACGGCGCGGATCACGGCCGCCATCTCGCGGGCCGACAGGCCGCCGGGCTCCATCGTCCCCGTTCCCGGCGCGACGCCCGGATCGGCGGCGTCGATGTCGACGCTCAGATACGTCGTCGCGGTAGCGAGGTCGTCGACGGCCGCGGTGACGGCGGCGGCGCCCTCGTTGGCCACCCTCTCGGGGTCGACGACGGTCACGTCGGCCTCGCTCGCCCGTTCCCACTCGGCCGCACAGCCGGCGCGGGCGCCGACGATCACGGCGTGGTCGGCGGCGTCGAGTGCCCGGTGGGTCACGCAGGCGTGGCTCCACGGATCGCCGTCGAAGTCGGTCCGGAGGTCGAGGTGGGCGTCGAGACAGACGAACAGATCGGGATCGACCGCGCGGACGCCCGCGACGGTGACGGTGTGTTCGCCGCCCAGCAAGAGGGGGACGGCGCCGTCCGACCGGGCGTCACGGAGCGTGCCGGCAAGGTAGTCGACGTACTCGGCGGCGTCGGTCCACGCGTGTACGTCGCCGGCGTCGTGGACGGCGCAGTCGGAGAAGTGGCGGCCGGTTCGGTGGTCGTAATCCTCGAACGAGCCGGCGAAGCGACGGATTCGGTCGGGACCGAACCGGGTGCCCGGCTGGAAGGTCGTGGAGATATCGAGCGGTGCACCGACGACGACGTACGCCGCCTCGTCACGGCCGGCGGTCGCACCGGGAAACGTCATACTGGTCGGTGTGAGCCGGTACTGACGGGTCGCCGAACCGCCGCAGCGACCCGCCGTGGCACGGTTACGACGCCCATTACCCGACGATCTTCCGCTGGCCCTCGTACTCCAGATATTCGATCTCGTCGTCGGGCGACAGCGACTCGCCCTCGGGGATGCGCATCGTGAACGTCTCGTAGGTGTCGAGGTCCATGATCTGGGCGTCGTTGCCGGAGACGGAGACGACCTGCCCACCCTTTCGCTCGACGATCGGGACCCACACCTTCGCGTCGACCGGCTGGCTGAGCGACCGCTTCTTGGCGTCGAAGACGCCCTTGCCTTCGATACGCGCCTTCGCACTCCCGTGTTTACCGGGTTTGGCCGTGCTGTACGCGTTGATCTTGCAGGGGGCGTCCTCCATCATAACGTAGCTCCCTTCCTGCAGTTCCCGCACCTGCTTTTGCTCTCGCGCCATACGGGCAGGTAACGGAAGGTGGTGTATAAACGGTTTGGAAAGCCGCTCGACCGACTATTCGTCGCCACGGCGCCGCCGCATCTCCTGTCTCGTGAACTGTGGCCGTGCCTTGACTCCCTTCTTCCGACGTAACGAGCGATAGAGCAGGACGCCGACGGGGAGGGTGATCGCCCCCGCGACCCCCGCCGCCTCCGGTGCCTCGTTGAACGAGTAGAGGATGGCCGTCGAGAGCAGGCCGACCGCGACGAGGATGCTGTACGCGATTCGTTTCGCCAACTGATCCAGCACGTCGTGTTGATCGTCGAGTTTCACCTCGACGGTCAGGTCGTCGCGTTTGACCTGGTCCAACACGTCGTCGAGTTTCGGCGGCACCGTCACCAGCGAGCGGGCGGTGGCCTCCAACTGGTCGCCCGCCGTCTCCACGGCCTGTTTGACCCCCTGCTCGCGGTAGCCCTGTTCGGTGAGATACTCCGTGGCGACGCTGATGAAGTCGAATTCGGGGTCGAGCGTGACACACACCCCCTCCACGACCGTCGCGACCCGCATGATGAGCGCGAAGTTCCGCGGCAGGCGCAGTGGGAACTCGTAGATGGTGTCTTCGACCTGCTGGATGACCTGCTGGACGCGGTACTGTTCCAAGTCCTCGCCGCGCACGTCCGCGATGGCGAGTTCCATCACGTTGCCCATCACCTCGCGGTCGGCGGTGGGGCTGAGCGTCCCCATCTCGACCATCGCGTCGAGGATGCCGTCGATGTCCTGGTTGGCGACGGCGATGTAGAAATCGACGATCTTCTGCTGGAAGAAGGCGTCTACGCGTCCGCTCATGCCGAAGTCATAGAAGATGATCGAGCCGTCGTCCATGACCGAGAGGTTTCCGGGATGGGGGTCGGCGTGGAAGACGCCGTCCTCGATGATCATCTGGAGATAGATGCGCTGGAGGCTCTCGGCCAGGTCGCTCCGGTCGATCCCCCGTTCGTCGAGTGTCTCCACGTCGTTGATCTTGGTGCCGGCGAGATACTCCATCGCCAGCACCCGCGACCCGGAGAGTTCGTCGACGGCCGTCGGGATGCGGATGCGGTCGTTGTCGGCGAAGTTCTCCCGAATCTCGCCGAGCATCCGGCGCTCGCGCTCGTAGTCCATCTCCTGTCGGATCGTCGTATCGAACTCCTCGGCGACGTTCTCGACCGAGAACCGCCGCGCTTCGTCGACGAAACGGAGGAGAACGGGCAGGAGCCACTTGAGCGCCCGCAGATCCGCCTCGACGAGCGCCTCGACGCCCGGTCGGCGCACCTTGATCGCCACCTCCTCGCCCTCGTAGGTGGCGCGGTACACCTGCCCGAGGCTGGCGCCGCTGATGGCCTCGCGGTCGAACTCGTCGAACACGTCGTCGACGGGCCCGACTTCGGCTTCGAGTACCGGCTTGGTCTCCTCCCACGGCGCCGGCGGCACGTCGTCTTGCAGGCTGCTCAACACCTCGATGTACGCCGGCGGGAGCACGTCCGGTCGGGTCGACAACAGCTGTCCGAGCTTGATGAACGTCGGGCCGAGGGTGAGCAGGGACGTGAGCAGGCGATCCGCCCGCTGACGCTGTCGTTCGGGGCTGACGCTTCGCCCCCCACCGAACAGGAGGTATTTCCGGCGGTCGCGGGTGTAGGTGACGATCAGGGGCAGGAACTGGTGGATGACGCGGACGAACCGCCAGTAGGCACGGAGATTGACCAGCGTGACCACCCGGCTTACGCGTCCTCGATGGGGATGGATTGCTCCGGCGCGGCCTCGTACTTGGGGAGGCGAAGTTCGAGGACGCCCCGATCCATCGACCCGTCGGCGCCCGCGCCCGTCGCGTCCGGCGGCAGGGGGAGTTCGGCGTCGAGGAAGAGCGGCCGGTCCTCGCGCACGTACTCGAACGACGCGGGAAGGGCCTTCTCGCGGCGAGCCTCGATGAGGAGGCGCCCCTTCTCGACCCGAACGTCGACCGTCTCCGACGTCGCGCCGGGCAGGTCGACGACCAGCAGATACGCGTCGTCGCTCTCGAGCAGATCGGCGAACACCGCCTCGGGGAGGTCCCGAAGCGCATCCCGCAGTGCGGACATGACCGTGCGTAAGGAACGGGGATCGAAAAAGGCCGCGGTGTCTCCCCCCGGACGGGTTTTTGTATCCCCGAGCGCAAGGACGGGTATGAGTCACGACGATCTCGAACGCGCGGGGTTCAAGGACCGAACCCGCGTCGACGAGGCACTGTCGACCGTCCTCGACGCGGTGGCCGGCCACGACCGAACCGATCGGGTGGCGCTCGGTCGCGCCGACGGCCGCGTTCTCGCGGAGACGGTGACCGCCCCCAACCCGGTGCCGGGATACGATCGCGCCGCGATGGACGGCTACGCCGTCCGCGCCGAGGACACCTTCGGCGCCTCCGGTCGCTCGCCGGCCGTCCTCCGCGAGGGGACGGACTCGGTCGTCCCTGGCGAGGCCGTCCGCGTCCACACCGGGAGCGACCTGCCCGACGGCGCCGACGCCGTCGTCATGGTCGAGGAGACGGAGACGGTCGGCTCGGACGTGGAAGTGTTCGACGCCGTCGCCGAAGGCGAGAACGTCGGCGACGTGGGCGAGGACGTGGCCGAGGGCCAGGAGCTCTACCGGCCGGGCCACCGGATCCGCCCCTCCGATCTCGGCCTCCTGAAATCCGTCGGCGTCGATCAGGTGACGGTGTACGACCCGCCGACGGTCGGCGTCGTCCCGACGGGCGAGGAACTCGTCCAGCGTGACCCCGGCCCGGGCGAAGTGATCGAGACGAACGGCCTCACGGTCTCCCGTCTCGCCGACCGCTGGGGCGCGGTTCCCGCCTACCGTAACGTCGTCGACGACGACCCGAACGCCATCCGCGCCGCCATCCAGCGCGACCTGGCGAAGGACGTGGTCGTCACCACCGGCGGCTCCTCCGTCGGCGAACGAGATTACACGCCCGAAGTCGTCGACGAACTGGGCGAGGTGCTGGTCCACGGTGTCGCGCTCAAGCCGGGCCACCCCGTCGCCCTCGGCGTTGTCGAGGAAACGCCGGTCATCATGCTGCCGGGCTACCCCGTCGCCTGTATCATCAACGCCGTCCAGTTCCTCCGGCCCGTGCTCAAAACCGCCGGCAACATGCCGATCCCCGATCATCCGACCGTCGACGCGCGGCTAGAACGGAAGGTTTCGAGCGAACCCGGCACCCGGACGTTCGCGCGGGTTCGTCTGTCCGAGGCGGACGGCGAACGCGTCGCCGAACCCACCCGCGCCAGCGGGTCGGGCGTCCTCTCCAGCGTCGCCCTCGCGGACGGGTGGGTCGTCGTCCCCGAGGGACGGGAGGGGTACGACGCCGGGGCGACCGTCGCAGTCGAGAACTGGGAGTGGTCCGCGTGAGCAGCCGCAAACAGTTCCGCGACCTCCGCCCACCCTCCGAAGCCCACGAGGCCATCGAGAGCCTCGATCTGACGCCCGAGCCGGAGACGGTCCCGCTCGACGAGGCCCGGGGGCGCGTCCTCGCCGACCGGATCGACGCCGAACTCGACGTGCCGGGGTTCGACCGGGCCAGCGTCGACGGCTACGCCGTCCGCGCCCGCGACACCTTCGGCGCCGACGAGGCGGACCCGGTCGTCCTCGAGACGGTCGGAACGGTCCACGCCGGCGCCGAACCCGACGTGGCGGTGGCCGAGGGAACCTGCGCCGAAATCTCGACCGGCGCCGTGATGCCAGACGGTGCCGACGCCGTCGTGATGGTCGAGCGAACCGACGAGACGGGAGACGGGGTCGCCATCCGCACCTCGGTCGCCCCCGGCGACGCCGTGATGGTCGCGGGCACCGACGTGGCCGCGGGATCGCGGGCGCTCGGCCCCGGAACCCCCCTCACCGCCCGGGAGATCGGTCTGCTGTCGGCACTCGGCGTCGACGCGGTGCCCGTCCGCGGGAAACCGACGGTGGGTATCGTCTCCACCGGCGACGAACTCGTCCGCCCCGGTGAGGCGCTGAACAGCGCTGCCGGACAGATCTACGACGTGAACTCCTACACCATCGCCGCGGGCGTCGAGGAGGCGGGCGGCGAGGCCGTCCTCTACCCCCACGCTGGCGACGACTACGACGAGATGGCGCGACTGCTCGTCGAGGCCGCCGAGGAGTGTGACCTCGTGCTCTCCTCGGGGTCGACCTCCGCGAGCGCGGTGGACGTGATCTATCGGGTCATCGAGGAGCGGGGCGACCTCCTCCTGCACGGCGTCTCGGTCAAGCCGGGCAAGCCAATGCTGATCGGTCGTCTCGGCGACTCCGCGTACGTCGGCCTCCCCGGGTATCCGGTCTCCGCGCTCACCATCTTCCGCACCTTCGTCGCGCCGGCGGTCCGGTCCGCGGCCGGCCTCCCCGCCTCGGGGACGGCGACCGTCGACGGGCAGATGGCGGTTCAGGAGCGGTACAGCGAGGGCCGGACGCGGCTCATGCCCGTCGGCCTCGTCGAGGACGCCGCCGGCGACACCCTCGTCTACCCCGTCGACAAGGGCAGCGGCGCGACGACGAGCCTCGTCGAGGCCGACGGCGTCGTCGAGGTGGACGCCGACACGGAGTATCTCGCCGCGGGCGAGGCAGTGACGGTGCAACTCTTCTCGCCCGACGTTCGTGCCCCGACCCTCCTCGGCGTCGGCGAAGACGACCCCGCGCTCTCCCGCCTGCTCGACGGCGTCGAGCGTCCCCGCTATCTCGACGTGGGGAGCCGCGAGGGTCGCCGCCGCCTGCGCGACGGCGTGCCCGACGTGGCCGTCGTCTCGGGACCCACCGACCGCGAGGTTGACGCGGTCGACCTCGGCGGCTGGACCCGCGAGTGGGGCCTCGTCGTCCCCGCGGGCAACCCCGAAGGGATCGACGGGCTGGCGGACCTGGTCGACTGCGACCTGCGCGTCGTCAACCGCGCCCGCGATTCGGGGCTGCGAGCCAGCTTCGACGCCGAACTCGACGCCCTCGCGGCGGAGCGGGGGCTCGACCGCCGCGACCTGACCGACGCCGTCGACGGCTACGACCTGACGGTCAAGGGGATCGAGAGCCCGGCGCGGAAGGTACTCGCGGGCGCGGTCGACGCCGGTATCGGCCTCCGGGCGACGGCCGAACGTCTCGACTGCGGGTTCGTCCCCCTCGGGGTCGAGTCGGTTCGCGTGCTGGCCAACCCCGACCGGACGGGGAAGCCGGGCGTCGCGGCGCTCCGGGCTGTCCTCGACGCCCGCCTCGACGACGTGACGGCGTCGCTCGCCGGCGTCGACTCCTGAGACGGGCGTACGCCGGTCGGCGAGTCGACCTGCTCCAGCGCACGCTCCCGGTGTCTCCTGTGATACGGCGCCCGAGATTATTTGTAATCCCGCCGCCAAGCGTGGGTTCGTGTCTTCCAAGCGTACCGTCTTGCACGTGGACGACGACCCGGCCATGCTCGACGTGTCGAGCGATTGGGCCGACGTCCGCGACGAACTCGACTGGCTGACAGCCTCCGACCCGCAAACCGGATTGGAGATGCTGTCGACTCACGACGTCGACTGTCTCGTCAGCGATTCGTTCCGGGCTGCCGACGGTGAGCCGTTCGTCACGCGCGTGGCGACCACGTTCCCCGATCTGCCGGTCGTGCTGTTCACCTCCACGACCTACGACGCCCTCGACCCCGTCCTCCGTGACTCGCGGACGGAGTACGTCCGGAAAGGGTCGGCCGAGCCGTTCGACGACCTGTTCGACCGAGTGCTGACCGTCACCGTCGACTCGTCGTCGGTCGTCGAACCGGCGCCCCGCGTAGCGACCCGCAACGACGGCGATACCGATGCCGGACAGTGGGTCCCTATCGGCCGCTACCGCCGGGCCGAGGCCGACGATCTGGCGACGGTCATCGTCACCGCCGTCGAGGCGTACACCGGCCGGGACGCCACGGAGTTCCCGCCGCTGTACGAGTCCATCGATGCCGACGCGCTGTCGTTGCTCGTCCATCGCGCCGACGGGCGAAAGCGGGACGCGGTTCAGGTTCGCTTCGTCTACGCCGACTGCGAACTCGCCGTCACCGGCGACGGCGTCGTCCTCGTCCGGGATTAGTCGCCCGCCGCCGTCGGCCGCTCCGCCGCCCGCAGTTCGTCGAACGAGCGCACGCGGTAGTCGCCGAGTACACAGCGGCCGCGCCGGTAGGGGTCGTGGCGTTCGACGTGGACGCCGTCGAGGCCGGCGTTCCACGCCGCGCCGATGTCGTTCGGTCCGTCGCCGGCGAGGACGCCGTCGGCGTCCGTATCGACGGTCAGGTCGGACATGGCGAGATACACCGGCGCGGGGTCGGGCTTCCAGCCCACGTCGTGGGTACAGGAGACGACCGTATCGAACCAGTCGCGGATGTCCAGGTGGTCGAGCACCGGATCGACCAGATACTCCTGGCAGTGAGTGACCAGGCCGACGGGGCGGTCGAGGTCGGCGACGAAGTCGGCGTCGTCGTGGAGGTAGGTTGCCGCGGCGCGGGCTTCGGGATCTTCGGCCTCGTGGAGGGCGGCCCAGAACGTCTCGGGGTCGATACCCCACTCGCGTAGCTGTGGGGTGCGCTCCCCCGACAGCCCGTGCCAGAGGACCTCGACCTCGCGATCGGAGAAGGTTCGACCGAGTCGGTCGCCGACGCGGTCGAACACCGCGTCCGCGTAGTCCGGGTCAACGTCGACGAGGGTTCCGTCGAGGTCGAACAGCCAGAAGTCGTAGGCGTGTGCGACCATTCGGTATCAGGTACGCGCGGCGCGGACAAGTGTTTTCCGCCCCCGGCCGACTATCCGTCCACCCGAATCGAACTGCCGAGGTGGGTGTGTAGCACCGATGTCGGCGGGTCGTCGAACTCGTCGACTGTTTCGATTTCGTCCCGCAGCGCGTCGAGCGATCCCTCGTCGATCCGTAACTCGCTGAACGTCACCGACTCGACCGGGACGCCGAGCCAGTCCTCGGCCAGCGACCGCAGGTGCGCCCCGTCGTTCACCTCGCCGCGCCACAGTTCGTCTCGGAAGAACAGCCATCCTTCCGTCCCCGGGTCGGCCGCGGGTTTCGTGACGACCGTCTCGAAGCGCTCGGGGTCGGCAGTCACGCCTGCGGTGTGGAGGCGAAACGTCACCCGGAAGACGTACGCGGCGGTCATCGGCGTTCGTCGTCGAACAGGTTCGCCAGCCGCACGTCCGTATCGGTGATCCCGCCCGCTTCGTGGCTCGTCAGCCGGACTTCGACCTCGTCGTAGCGGATGCGGATTTCGGGGTGGTGGAACTCCTCGTCGGCGACTTCGCCGACGCGGGTGGCGAAGGTGACGCCGTCGAGGTAGTCGTCGAACTGGTAGACACGGACGATTTCGTCGCCGTCGCGCTCCCAGCCGTCGGGAAGCTGTCGCTCGATCTCGTCGTCGTCGAGTCTGTTGGGCATGCCCGAACGATCGGTCGCCCGGAGAATAACGGTTGGGGCCTTATACGGTTTAGTGTAAGTCATTACCGGTGGGTCGCCGACCAGTCCTGGCGACCCACCGGTAAACAGTTACACTAAACCGTATTACTCGTCGCCGAGTTTGTCGAGGACGTGCTGTGGGATGCCGTCGGCGTCGTCGGGCGCCTCGCGGGGTCGTTCGGCCGTCGGCGGCGCCGACTTCTCGCCGCCGAACTCGGGGTCGAACAGACCGAGCGCGGTCTGAATCGTCGTCCAGTCGTCCTCCGCGGCGGCGTCGCGGAGGCTCTTGGTCGGCGCCGCGAGCAACTGCCCGACGAGCGCGTCGGCCAGCGACGCCACCGTCTCCCGCTGTTCGTCGGTCAACTCGCCCTGTGACTCCAGCCGGGAGATGGCCGTCCGGAGTTCCCGTTCCTTGACCATCTCGGCGCTCTCGTACATCGCGCTGATGGCCGTGTCGGCCTGCCGGCGCTTGAACGAGTCGAGTAGCCGGTCGAGTTCCTCGTCGATCATCCGTTCGACCGCGTCGGCCGCGTCGCGCCGTTGGGCCCGCGTCCGGTCGGTGATGGCCTCCAGCGAGTCGATGTCGTAGGTGTCGACCCCGTCGAGGTCGGCCACTCTCGGATCGACATCCCGGGGCTGAGCGAGGTCGATGACGAGCGTCCGCCCGGCGTCGGCGAGTGTCGTCCGGTCGACGATCGGATCGGGACTGTTGGTGGCCGTGACGAGCACGTCCGCCCGTTCGGCGGCGGCGGGGATGACGTCGAGGGGAACGCCACGCGCCGTCGTCTCCACCTCGTCCGCGAGATGGGTGGCGTGGGGAACCGTCCGGTTGGCGACGACGAGCGTCGAGACGCCCGTGTCGTCGAACGCCTGCGCGGCGATGCGTCCCATCTCGCCCGCGCCGACGACGAGTGCCGTCGCGTCCGCCAGGTCACACTCCTGGTCGGCGAGTTCGACCGCGGCGCTCCCCAGCGACACCACGCCCTCGTTGATCCCCGTCTCCGTCCGTGCGCGCTCGCCGACGTGCAGCGCCTTCGTTAGCGCCGGGTCGAGGACGCCGCCGACGCCGCCGGCGCCCCGCGCCGTCTCGAACGCCCGGCGGAACTGGCCGATGATCTGATCCTCGCCGAGGACGAGTGATTCGAGGCCCGCCGCGACACACATCAGATGGCGGAGGCTGGCCTCGTGATCCATCTCGTGGACCGCCCCGTCCCGAACCTCGGGGGCGAAGTCGGCGAGCGCTGCCCGCCCGTCGGCGACCGACTCCGTGACGACGTATGCCTCCGCCCGGTTACAGGTCTGGAGGGCGAACGCCTCGTCGACCCCCTCGCGAGTCAGCAGGTCGCGGACGGCCGTCTCCTCGTCCGCCGCGCCGGCCGACTCGATTTCGTCGACGGTCGCCCGCTGGTGGGAGACCGTTACTCCGTTGATGACACCCGTCGTCACAGTTGATCACCCGATGACACGTCTGTTACGTTCCTCGGGACATCTCGCCTTTCGTCCCTGTTCCACCTAAACCCTTCCAATGTCGCCGCCACCCCGTTGCCGGGGGCGTCCGGCGGACCCTGTGGGCCCCGTTCATACCTGCACTCTTGGGTGCGGGGTCTTAAACGTCCCGTCGTCTTTCGCCCGTTGAAAACCCCCGTCACGGCGCGTGTTATCCGTCGACGGTCATTTCGTCGTCCGCGTCGAGGACGACGCTCGTCACGTCGTATCCGCGGTCCCGGATCGCCGAAACGAGGGCGTCCTGATCGAGGTCGGCCTCGTAGTAGAACACGATGTCGAAGGTCCCCTCCCGAAGGAGCTGCTGACACTCCCAGACGAACGCGTCGTCCTCGACGGTCCGCCCCTGGAACTGGTTCGAGGAGAAGTTCGGATCGTCGTTGCCGGCGTGGATGTACGCCTCGCCCGTGTCCGCGTGGGCAGCGATGACCTCGTTGAGTTCGACCGTCAGTTCGTGCATTTCGAGGTCCTCCCGTCCCGAGAGGTCGGTGTGGACGATGGCGCCCGCGAGATCGATGTCGCCGGGTTCGAGCAGCGCCTTCGTCCGCCGGTAGAGGTCGGCATCGAGTACGTCGGAGTCGCTCATACCCCCGTATCCGCGGAGCGTCGGTTTACGGATGACGGTTTCGGCCGCTCTCACCGAAACCGTTGAGCCAGCGTAACGCCAAAGCGGGACGTGAAAATGTCATTCGAAACATCAGTAGGTGCCGAGACGGCCGACCACCTCGTCCGCGCCGCGCGAACGACCCTCGGTGATTCGCTCCGCAGCGTCGTCTACTTCACCCCGTCGGCGTTCGACGTCCTGTACACCCGACGGGACCTCTACGAGACGGCCGAGCGGACGGCCGAAGCGAAGTCGCAACTGGTCGATTTCGAGCGAACCGGGTTCGCCGAGATACCGGTTCGGACGGCCCTCGCTGGCGACGCGGGCGGCTCCGACATCGGTCCCTACGAGTTCACCGTCCGCGTTCACGCCGACGGGTTCGTCGCCCGTGTCATCCGGGGCGACGCCGGCGTCCTCGTCACCACCGACGACATGGACGTCACCGCCTTCGAGGAGGCGGCGACCGCTGTCGGACGCCTCCTGCAGGAGGCGTGAGCGCGTCGTCACCCCAACTGCTCGTCCAGAATCAGTCGCGTCTTCGTGTTCTGCACCTCGTCCAAATCCCGCGCTTTGGTGATGAGGTCGTTCACCGCGCCGGTGTCGGCGGCGTCGACGACCATGACGATGTCCGCCTCGCCCGAGACCTGCCAGACGAAGTCGACCTCGCTCCACTCGGCCATCCGCGCCGACACGTCGGTGGTGTCCACGTCGACGGCGACGGACACCTCGATCATCGCCTTGACGTTCCCGGTGCGTGTCGCCACCGTGAAGCGCTCGATGGTCCCCTCGTCGACGAGTCGCTCGACGCGGTTACGGACCGTCCCCTCCGACGTGCCGACGCGGTCCGCGATCTCCGTATACGGCGTGCGTGAATCCCGCCGGAGGATGCTCAGAATCCGTCGGTCCAGGTCGTCCATACCCCGAGTACCGCCGGAAGCGACTTACCGATTACGAAATTCGTAACCTCACTTCGAAAGGAAGGCTTAATGGCCGCGGATGACTGTGTTTCTCGTAATGTCGGACGCCTACCTAGCCCTAGAAGACGGCCGTGTCGTCGAGGCACGCGGTCGTGTTCCGGGTCGGACGCGTGGCGAACTGGTCTTTACGACCGCGTACACCGGATACGAAGAGAGTCTGACCGACCCCTCCTACGAGGAGCAGGTCCTCACCTTCTCGTACCCCCTCATCGGCAACTACGGCGTCCGATCCGAGCGATTCGAGTCCGATCGCATTCACCCCCGCGCCGCCATCGCCCGCGAGTTCACCGAGGACGTCGTCGAGTGGCTGCACGAGGAGGCCGTTCCCGCCATCGACCACCTCGACACCCGTGACCTCGTCACCGCCATCCGCGAGGAGGGCGCGATGAAGTGTGGCATCGCCGTCGGCCCCGACGCCACGCCCGACGACGCCAGGGCCGAACTCGCCGAATGCAAGGGCATGAGCGAGCACACCGACATCGGCGCGCAGGTGAGCGTCGACGAGCCAACCCTCTACGAGGGCGGTTCGGCCGCCACGGTCGCTCTGATCGACTGTGGCGCCAAGGGCTCCATCGTCGACTCCCTGCTGGAACGGGACGCGACGGTTCACGTCCTGCCCTACGACGCGACGGCCGAGGACGTGGCGGCCGTCGACCCCGACATCCTCTTCATCTCGAACGGCCCCGGCGACCCCGAGAACTTCGAGGACGCGGAGGCGCTCGTCGACACGTACGTCGGTGACCTCCCCGTCGCCGGCATCTGTCTGGGCCAGCAGGTCGTCGCCAACGCCCTCGGCGGCAGCACGGAGAAGATGGCCTTCGGCCACCGCGGCGTCAACCAACCTGTCCGCGACCTGGAGTCCGGGCGGGTCGTCATGACCACCCAGAATCACGGCTACACCGTTGGCGAACCCGGCGACCGACTGGAGGTGACGCAGGTGAACGTCAACGACGGAACCGCCGAAGGGCTGGAAAACGAGGATCTTGGCGTCATCACCCGCCAGTACCACCCCGAGGCCAACCCCGGTCCGCACGACTCGCTCGACTTCTTTGACGACGTGCTCGATCTGGTGTCGACGGACACCACCGTCGCCACGTCGGACTAGGCGTCCGCTTCCGTCGCCGTCCCCCGTCCGACCTCCACGAGCAACGCGATCACCGGCAGGACGACGACGGCCCCGGCGACGAACGGCGACCAGTAGACGGCCGCGTACAGCGCCGCCGCGGCCGGCGGGCCGACGGTCCGACCGAGGCTCCCCGCTCCCTGTGTCACGCCGAAGGCGGTGCCCTGCCGGTCCGCACCCGAACTCGCCGACACCAGCGCCGCCAGCGACGGGTTCAGGAGGCCGTTGCCGAACGAGAGGAGTCCGAGGACGGCCAGCAACGCGACCAGTTCGGGCGTGAGCCACGGCGGGCCGGCGAGGGGCGGCAGCACGCCCCCGAGCGCCGGGGCGAACGGCAGCGCCGCGAGGGCGACACACAGAATCGTCGCGCCCGCGACGGCGAGGCGTCCGGAGCCGAATCGGTCCGCGAGGTGCCCGACGAGGACGCCCTGATTCACCGCGCCGAGAACGCCGACGTAGGTGAGCAACAGGGCGGCGGCCGAGGCGTCGAACCCGTACGCATCCGCGTCGGCGACGAAGGGGATGAACATGACCTGAACGCCCGCGAAGGCGACGGAGACGAGAAAAAAGGCGAGGACGAGGCCGCGGAGCGCGGGGTCACGGAGCGCGGCCGCGAAGTCGTCGACGAGCGTCGACCGCGCGCCCGTCACCCGGTGTCGCGCGGGTTCCTTTAGCGTGACGAGGGCGACGACGAGGGCGACGAGGCTCATCGCCGCCGCGCCGAACGCGGGCAGCGAAAAGGGCGTCGCGGGGAGCGGCACCGGCAGTCCGGACGCGGCGCGCACCGCCGTCTCGCTCGCCAGTGCGCCGCCGATGGCCGGGCCGAAAATGAAGCCGAGGCTGAACGAGGCGCCGACGAGGCCGAGCGCCCCCGCCCGCTTCTCGGGCGGCGTCACGTCCGCGACGTACGCCTGCGCGGCGGCGATGTTGCCCCCCATAGCGCCGGCGAGGGCGCGAGCCAGAAAGAGGACGGCCACGCCGGCGGCCGCCCCCGCGACATCGCCCACCAGGTCGCCGAGGCCGAACACCGTCCACGCGACGGCGCTCCCCGCGAGCGACAGGACGAGAACCGGCCGGCGACCCCAGCGGTCCGAGGCGCGACCCAGCGTCGGAGCGGCGAGAAACTGCGTCAGCGAGTACGTCGCCGCCAGCAAGCCGATGAACACGTCGCCGACGCCGAAGCTCCGAACGTAGTACGGAAGGATGGGGATGACGATGCCGAAGCCCACGAGATCCAGAAAGACGACGAACACGACCGTCGCGACGGCACGAGGAGGGCGCTCGACCGTCGCCGTCGCGCCGGCGGGGCGGACCATACCCCTACGCGGCGGGCTAGCCGCCTAATCCTTGTGTTGAACTCCACTCCGTCCGCTTCGACCCTTCGGCAGGTTTTTGACCCGACTCGCGCAACTCCGGGGCATGATTACGGTCAGGGCTCCCGCCACGAGTGCGAACCTCGGTAGCGGGTTCGACGTGTTCGGTGCGGCCCTCGACCGACCGGCTGATATCGTCCGCGTCGAGAAGGCCGATCGGACGACCATCGAGGTGACGGGCTACGGGGCCGAGTTCATTCCGGAAGATCCCGAGTCGAACACCGTCGGCGCGGTCGCCGAAGCACTGGACGCGCCGGCGCACATCCGCATCGACAAGGGTATCCGCCCATCCTCGGGACTCGGCTCCTCCGGCGCCAGCGCGGCCGCCGCCGCCCTCGCGCTCAACGAACTCTACGACCGCGGCCTCTCGCGACGCGACCTCGTCCCCATCGCGGGCAAAGGCGAGGCGACCGTCTCCGGCGAGGTCCACCTCGACAACGTCGCGCCCGCGCTCCTGGGTGGGTTCACCATCGCCACCGGCCGGGACGTGACGGTCGTCGACGCCGACATCCCGCTGGTGGCCTGCCTCCCCGAAATCGTCGTCTCGACGCGCGACGCCCGCGACGTGGTGCCCGCGGGCGCGACGATGGAGCAACTGGTCAACACCGTCGGCCGCGCGGCCACGCTGACGACCGGGATGTGTCGCGACGACCCGGACCTCGTGGGGAGGGGGATGCACGACCGCCTCGTCACGCCCGCCCGCGCCGACCTCATCTCGGGCTACGCCGAGGTTCGCGAGGCGGCGCTCTCGGCGGGGGCGACGGGCGTCACCGTCAGCGGCGCCGGCCCGGGGGTCGTCGCTGCCTGTCACTCCGAGGATCGTCGGCCCATCGCCGCCGCGATGGTGGACGCGTTCATGGACGCCGGCGTCGACGCCCGCGCCTACCAGACGCGGATCGGTCGCGGCGCGACGTTGTATACGGAATGATCGGTCGACGCCCGTCGCCGTCCGATTCTCACGATCTGGACTCGTTCGCAGGGCCTATATCTCTCAGCTGTGGAGGGTCGAGAACGGATGGCTGATGCCGACACCCGAACGACCGCGACGAGCCAGCCGCCGAACCAGGCGTGGTTCGAACGCGCCGTCGAGGCGGCCGGCCACGCTATCTTCATCACCGACGCCGACGGCCGGATCGTCTACGTGAACCCGGCGTTCGAGTCCATCACCGGCTACGACGCCGCCGACGCCATCGGCCGGACACCGAACCTGCTCAACGCCGACCACCACGACCAGTCGTACTTCTGCCGACTCTGGACGACCATCCGCGCCGGCGAGGTCTGGCGGGAGGAGATCGTGAACCGCCGGGCCGACGGCGAGCGATACGTCGCCGAGCAGACCATCGCCCCGATCACCGACGAGGACGGCACCATCACCCACTTCGTCTCGATTCAGACGGACGTGACCGAGCGACAGGAACACGAACTCGCGCTCGAACGGAGCCGTGACCTGTTGGCGCGGACGGAGGAGGCGGCCGACGTGGGGGGGTGGGAGCTCGCTCTCGACACGGAGACGCTCCGGTGGACGCCCGGCACTCGCCGGATTCACGGGGTCGAGCCGGCGTACGAGCCCTCGATCGAGGAGGCGATCGAGTTCTACCACCCCACCGATCGCCGAACGGTTCGGACGTTCGTCGAGCGCGCCCTCGAGTGGGAGCTTCCCTACGACGTGGAGGCCCGCCTCGTCACGGCGGACGGCTCGACCCGGTTCGTCCGGACGACGGGGCAGCCGGTCGTGGTCGACGGGGCGACCCTCCTGCGCGGGACCATCCAGGACGTCACCGAGCAGACGGCTCGCCGCCAGCAACTGATGGTGTTCAACCGCGTCCTCCGTCACAACCTGCGAAACGGTCTCAACGTGGTTGCCGGGCGGGCCGATGGGCTCCTGACGACGCTCGATGCCGACGGCGACCTTCCGGCCGACCTGGCCCGGACCGATCTCGACGCGATCGTATCGGCGGCCGAGGAGTTGCTCG
The DNA here is from genome assembly GCF_000427685.1 of Haloplanus natans DSM 17983. Taxonomy (NCBI): domain Archaea; kingdom Methanobacteriati; phylum Methanobacteriota; class Halobacteria; order Halobacteriales; family Haloferacaceae; genus Haloplanus; species Haloplanus natans. Next base: position 2,501,501 of record NZ_KE386573.1, on the reverse strand, counting down.
ACGTCGCCGAACGGGCGCGCCGGTTCGACAACCTCTACCGGCGGATTCGGGACAGCCAGCCCGTCGAGATCCGGCCGTTGCTCGACGCTATCGTGGCGGAGTACCGTGACGCCGCTCCCAGGGCGACGATCCGCGTCGAGGACGCGGCGCCGGTCGTCCTCGTCAACCGACGGGGCGTCCGGGTCGCCGTCGAGGAACTCGTCGACAACGCCATCGAGCATTCGAGCGACGGCGCCCCGACCGTGACGGTTCGCGTCCGGGAACGAGCGGACGGCTCGCTCGAAATCGCCGTCGCCGACCGTGGCAACGGCATCCCCGAGATGGAACGCGAGGTGATCGCCGAGGGAGAGGAGCGGCCACTGAAACACGGGAGCGGCCTCGGCCTGTGGCTCGTGAAGTGGCTCGTGACGGCGATGGGCGGCACGGTCGAAATAACTGACAACGAGCCCTCGGGGGCGGTCGTCTCGCTCGTCTTCCCGGCGGCGCGGTGGATCCCGGGCGACGCCGACACGTCGGAACGGTGAGCGGTCGGGCGGCGTCGATCAGACGCCGCGACCCTGCAACTTCTCCTCTTCGGCCATATCGGCGTTGGACTGGCCCGTCATCCCCTTGCCGACGTTCGTCGCGATGTCGGCGAGGCGGTCGGGGTCGTCCCAGTTGTTGACCGCCTCGACGATGGCGGTTCCCATCGCCTCGGGGTTCTCGGCGCCGAAGATGCCGGAGCCGACGAAGATACCGTCACAGCCGTGATGCATCATGAGCGCCGCGTCCGCGGGCGTCGCGATGCCGCCGGCGGCGAAGTTAACGACTGGAAGACGGCCCATATCGGCCGTCTCGTGGGCCAGATCACGCGGCGCGCCGTGTTCGCGGGCCCATCGCTCACGTTCCTCGTAGGCCATGCCGTCGAGTTCGCGGATCGACCCTTTGATCGCGCGCTGGTGGGTCACCGCCTGGTTCACGTCGCCGGTGCCCGCCTCGCCTTTGGTGCGGATCATCGCCGCGCCCTCGTCGATGCGGCGGAGCGCCTCGCCGAGGTTTCGGGCGCCACAGACGAACGGCGCGGTGAACTCCCGCTTGTCGATGTGGTAGTCGTCGTCGGCGGGGGTGAGCACCTCGCTCTCGTCGATCATGTCGGCGCCTTTGGCCTGGAGAATCTCGGCTTCCTTCCGGTGGCCGATGCGTGCTTTCCCCATCACCGGAATCGACACCTCGTCGAGAATTTCGGTGAGCGCCGCGGGGTCGGCCATCCGTGCCACGCCGCCGCGCTTGCGGATGTCGGCCGGCACGGCTTCGAGACTCATCACCGCCACCGCGCCGCAGTCTTCGGCGATGCGGGCCTGTTCGGCGTTGACCACGTCCATGATGACGCCGCCTTTCTGCATCCGCGCGAAGCCGCGCTTTACCAACTCCGTACCGCGACGAAGCTCTTCGAGGTCGGTCATATCTATCGTTACGGTGGGATCGACTTAAGCACGGGCTTTCGGTAGATGTTGCCGTCCGCCACCACCGTCACCGATTTACCGGGCCGCTCCCTCGGGTCGACAATGAGTTCCGGGTCGGAATCCGAGTCCGCGCTCCGACGCCTCGTCACCCTCGTCGACGGGACTGGCCTCCCCGCGCCCGACTCGCTCCCACGGTGGCTCGCTCCCCTCCCCAGATCCGTCGAGAACCTCGGCCTCTCGCTCGCGTGGGCCGTCGTCGGGGTCAACCTCGTCGGCACCGCCTTCGGCTTCTGGTACTACCGCTTCCAGTTCGCGGCCGAACCAGTCGCAATCTGGCCGCTCGTCCCGGACAGTCCCGTCGCCACGCTGTTTATTGCGCTGTCGCTCGCTCTCTGGAAACTGGGCCGCTCGAACGACATCGTGAACGCGCTGGCCTTCTTCGGCTGCTGGAAACTCGGATTCTGGACGCCCTTCGTCCTCGTCGCATTCGCCGACGGCTTCCTCGCGACCACGCCGGTGCCCATGTACGCCTTCCTCCTCGGGAGTCATCTGATGATGGTCGTCGAGGCGTTCCTGATCCACCGCTACAGCGACTTCCCCGTCGGCGCCGTCGCCGTCGCCGTCGCGTGGTACGGTCTGAACGATCTGGTCGACTACTTCGTGCCCGTTCTCGGCACGCCCCACCACACCCTCCTCCCCGGCCAGCGAATCGTCGACGGGGCGATCACCCACCTCTCGCCGACCCACGAACTCGCCGCCGCTTTCGCCGTCGTCCTGACGCTCACCGCCACCTTCCTGACGCTCGCGACGCGAGTGAAGAAACTGGAATCCGGTGCCGGCCGCCGCGAGTAGCCGCGTCAGGCGACCCGTCGACGCTGGGTCACCCAGCGTACCTGGCGCACCGTTATTTCGCTGGCGCCCGTTCCGACGGTATGGCTCTCTACGACGCCCTCGCCGACCTCCCGCTTCGGATCGACCGCGAATCGCGCACCCGCCACGAACGTGACACCTCCAGCGGGTTCGTCCGTGCGACGACCGTCTTCGAACTCCACGGCGACGGGACGGTTGGCCGCGGGGAGGACGTGACCTACGACACCGAAGATCACGACGCCCTCGCCGAACTCGACGCGCTCGTCCCGACCGGCGAGTTCACCTTCGACGAGTTCTCGGCCGCCCTCGACGACGTGGCGCTCTTCCCGACGAAAGAGCCGGGACAGCCCTCGGCGCACCACTACCGACGCTGGGGGATCGAGAGCGCGGCACTCGACCTCGCGCTCCGGCAGGCCGACACCGACTTCGCGTCGGCGCTGGGCCGGGAGCGCGACCCCCTGAATTTCGTCGTCAGCACCCGCCTCGGCGACCCGCCGACGATCGATCGGGTGGCGGCGATCCTCGATCACCATCCCGACCTCGGCCTGAAACTCGACCCGACGAGCGACTGGGACGCCGACCTCGTCGCCGCCCTCGCCGACACCGGCGCCGTCCGCCTCCTCGACCTGAAGGGCCACTACGTCGGGACGACGGTGGATCAGCCGCCCGACCCCGCCCTCTACGAGCGGGTGATCGAGGGGTTCCCGGACGCGGTGATCGAGGACCCCGCGGTGACCGACGAGACGCGCGAAATCGTCGAATCGGCGCGCGAGCGTGTCTCCTGGGACGCCCCGATCACGGGCGCCGAGAGCGTGCGTGACCGCCCGTTCGAGCCACAGTGGCTCAACATCAAGCCCTCGCGTTTCGGGACCGTCGAATCCGTGTTGGAGACGATCGAGTACGCTCGGGAGCACGATATGGCGCTGTACGGCGGCGGCCAGTTCGAACTCGGTGTGGGTCGTGACCACATCCAGACGCTCGCGGCGACGTTCTACCCCGACGCGCCGAACGACGTGGCGCCCGGCGGCTACAACCTCCCCACCCTTCCCGACGACCTGCCGGGGAGTCCGCTGGTGCCGAGCGACGACGCCCGCGGGCTGACGTTTTAACGCGCTACTCGCGCACCGGCACGTCCTCCCGGTCGGCGTGGGCGCGCACCCAGAGTTCGCCGATGCGGGAGAGCCGCGTCCGGTAGGACTTGCCGTGTTCTTCCTGCTCGATGTACCCCTTGCCGCCGGGACCCAGGCGGTCGACGTTGTAGATAACTTTCGACCGGAAGCTGTCGGTGTACTCCTCGCCGAGTTCGGCCGCGAGCGCCTCCGCGAGTTCCGACACCGACTCGAACTCGCCGTGTTCGCCGAGTTCGAACAGGATCACCTCCTCGAAGGGTTTGACGTTCGAGAAGGAGGCGACCGGGAGTTCGACGATGTGGTTGTCGCCGATTCGCTTGGCGCCGATGGTGGTGCCGCGCTCGTCGAACTCGTCGAGCAGTTCGGTCGTCCCGTCGAGGCGCTCGGTGATCCGCTCGTCCTCCACCGCCCCGTCCTCGAGGAGGGCCGCCAACAGGTCGCGGTTCGCGCGCAACTCCTCCGCGAGCTCCGTCTCCAGATACTTCTCCGGGGCGGTGTAGTAGGTGTGGATGCGGTCACGGTCGGCCTGCCGTTCGAGCGTGATGGAGTGGGCGGCGGTGGCGAAGGCGAAACTCACTGGCCGGGGCATCGAACTCACGTTGACCCACACCTCGCCGTCCGGCGCGCCGGCGTCCAACTCGTCGTTGATGAGGTCGTACGCATCCTCGAAGGCGGCGTCGTAGTCGTATACGTCCGCGATGACGACACGGCACGTCTCGGCGCCGAGCAGGTTGCGGAAGTCCTGCTCCAGTTTGGCCGAGATGTTCCGCGAGTACTCGACGTTGGCCTCGCTTCCCACGGCGCCTTCGAGCAGGATCACCCGATCCACGTCGAACTGGTCGCGGATCAGCGGCGCGATCAGCCGGTCGTAGTCGAACCCGACCGGAACGATGTGGGTCTGCATATGCGGTACGTGGGGCGGGTGTTTATATAAAGTACCAGTCTTCCGACCGTTGTTATTCCGGCACGGTCACCGCGTCCCCGACCGATATCGCCCGGCCCCGCGACGCCTCGGGCACCCGCGAGATGAGCATCACGGTGTAGAGATGCTCGAACGCGTCCCGATCCGCCCACTCGGGGAACGTCGCTTCGCGGCGCTCGACGAATCGCTGCCGGAACTCGGGGAACGGGTCCCCCGTCTCCGGATCGCGACTGGGGACGACACACCGGGCACAGGGCTCGTCGCCCTCGAACCGGACGGCGTCCTCCCCGACGGCGAACCCGGGGACGTCGGTTCCCACGAACCGATCCTCCCAGAACGCGGGGACGCCGCCGACTTCGACGTTGGCCCGGAGGCGCCGCCGGGCGCCGTCGACGGTCATGTCGTCGAACCAGGACGCGACTTCCTCCAGGGTGGCCGTGCTGATCACCGAGGGGCCGGCGTCGGGCCGGTCGACGAACGACGGCGGTTCGCGCCGGCGCAGGTCGACCGGGTCGTCGATGAAGTCGCCGAGCCAGACACCCGCGTCGGCGCGCCCCTCGTCGGTCGAGAGATCGAACGACCGTCGCTCGCCGCCGTCTTTCGGTTCGACGGTCAGGGTGTGTGTCCCGGCGTCGAACGCCGTCCGCACGTCGTGGAGGCGGTCGGTCTGCTTGCCGTTGTACGCGAGAGTCAGCATATCCTCACCCGTCTCGATGCGACCTGCGTCGGGGTCGCACATGGCGTACTCCCGGTCGCCCGCGGCCGTACCGGCGTCGCTGATCCCGATCGTCTCCACCTCGACCCCGTCGAGCCCTTTGACGGGAAACACCTGCAGTCGCTCGATGTGTGCCATTACCTGCCTTTCGACAGTCGCTCACATAACCGTTGGTGCGAACGCGGACCCCGATCGGTACGACAGGTATTTTACGCGCGCCCGAAAAGTATATAGGCGTACATGGGTCGCCCCGTAGACCCGTCATCACCATCATCACCCCTACGAGGGGATCATCAATGGACGACACAGCGAAATACCTCATTCACGCATCTATCGCGGCCGACGGCGTCGTGGAACGAAGCGACGTGGTCGGTGCCGTCTTCGGGCAGACCGAAGGACTGCTCGGGGACGAACTCGATCTTCGGGACCTCCAGCAGTCCTCGAAGGTCGGCCGAATAGACGTACAGATCGACAGCGAGAACGGACAGTCGTTCGGTCGCATCACCATCGCCAGCAGCCTCGACAAGGTCGAGACGGCCATCCTCGCCGCCTCACTGGAGACCATCGACCGCGTCGGCCCCTGTCAGGCCTCCGTCGAAGTGACGAACATCGAAGACGTGCGCGAAGCCAAGCGCAGGCAGGTGATCGACCGCGCCAAGGAACTGCTCGCGGGGTCGTTCGACGAGAGCGTCATGGACTCCTCCAAGATCCTAGAGGAAGTGCGCGAGAGCGTCCGAATCGAGGATATAACGGAGTTCGACGGTCTCCCCGCGGGGCCGCGCGTCGCCGACTCCGACGCCATCATCGTCGTCGAGGGCCGCGCCGACGTGCTCACGCTCCTCCAGTACGGCATCAAAAACGCCGTGGGCGTCGAAGGGACGAACGTCCCCGACGCCATCTCGAATCTCTCCGCGGAGCGGACCGTCACCGCCTTTCTCGACGGCGACCGTGGCGGTGAACTGATCCTGCGCGAACTCGCGCAGGTCGGCGACGTGGACTACGTCGTCTTCGCGCCCGAGGGCCGGTCGGTCGAGGACCTCGAACGACACGAGGTCATGTCCGCACTCCGGGATAAGACGCCGTACGGCGACCTCTTCGACGACTCGGCCGAACCGGACCTGGATTCGGAGTCGACGCCGGCGCCGGAGTCGACCGAGACGGAGACGGACGAGCGGTCGAGCGAGGCTATCGCGGCCACCGCCACCGTTCCCGTCGGCGACGCGGCGGACGCCACGGCGGCCGCCGAGACGGAGGCTCCGGACGCTGACGCCGACGCCGACGGCACCACGTCCGCGGACCGGAACGGCGCCGCCGACGAAGCCCCGTCGACGCTCCGGGAACACGTCCGCGCCGTCATCGACGATGAGACGGCGTCCGCGCGGCTCCTCGATGCCGATTTCGAGGTCATCGAGACGGTGCCGGCGGGCGAGGCGTTCGACGCCCTGGCCGACGCGGAGACGGCCCCCTACGCGCTCGTCCTCGACGGCCAGTTGACCCAGCGTGTCCTCGACGTGGCGGCCCAGCGCGGCATCGAACAGATCGTCTCGCGCTCGTCGGGCGAGATGGTGAAGACGCCGGTCGACGTTCGCGTCCGGACCGTCGATCAGTTCGCGACTGCCGACTAGTCGCGTCGGTACCGCACCGCGTCGCCGTCGTCGAAGAAGTCGGGAACGCGCCCCTCTTTCTCGAAGCCACACGCCCGGTAACACGACCGCGCCGCCTCGTTGTCGGGCGCGACGGTGACTGTCAGCGCCGCGTCGGGACCTGCCCGCGCCGCACACGCGTCGAGTAGCGCCCGCGCTCGCCCCTCTCTTCGGTGGTCGGGGGCGACGACCAGTTCCGCGACGTAGACAGCCTCGCCGGGGACGGCGAGGAGGTACGCGACGGGCGTGTCCGCGTCGGCCGTCGACACCAGCGCCGTCGCCGGCGTCATCGCGCCGTCGTCGAGGGCGCTCTCGAGGAGGTCGGGACTCGGTTCGGGCAGGACCGACTGGAGTCGGGCGAGCGTCGGGGCGTCAGCCGGCGTCGCGGCGCGAATCACAACAGGAGGAGCGCGAGCGCCGCGCTGACGACGGCCCCGGCGAGCGTCCCGAAGAAGTTGACGGTCTGGTTGCCGACGCGGCCGCCCTCCAGTGTCGCGCCGAGGACGCTGTCGACGGTCATGCCGGCGATGCCGCCGCCGACGATGGCGAGGGCGGCGAGTCGCGGCGCCTCGAACGTGAAGATGGTGACGGAGACGGCGGCGACGATGCCGGCGCCGACGACGCCGATGACGTAGCCCTGCCACGTGACCCCGCCGTCGGTGCCGGGGTCGACGTGTTCGAGCGTCGTGATGAGGCGTGGACGGTCGAAGAGGACGCCGATTTCGCTGGAGAGCGTATCGCTCATCGCGGCGGCGAGCGAGCCGGTAAACGCAAACCGGAAAAGCGCCGGATCGACGCCCATACCCGTACTGGCGGCGAAGCCGATGACGGCAACGAGGGCAACGGCGGCGTTCCCTAGGACGTTCCCGCTGCCACGGGCGCCCTCGTTGTCCTCGGCGACGCCGCGTTCGCTCTTTTCCTCGTACCGATACTTCGCGGAGAGGCCGCCGATGCCGAAGAAGGCGATGAGGACGGCGAACCAGCCGACGCCGCCGAAGACGATGGTGAGCAGGCCCAGGAGGACGCCGGTCACCATCCCCGGCACCGACGCGGTGCCGGTCCGGTAGGAGACGTAGCCGAGGGCGACGGTCAGGAAGAGCGCGACGCTCACCTCCACCACCCCGGATTCGACGCCGATGGTGTCGAACAGCCACAGCAGGAGGCCGGTCGAGAGCATCACGATTGGGTCGTCGCGCTCGTAGAGCATCGACCGCAGGAGCGCGGCGACGAGGGCGCCAGCGGCGGCGAGGAAGACGACGGCCGCCGGCGACGGGACGGCGCCGAGGTTCCACCCGACGACCACCTGACCGATCAGCGCGGCGAGGAAGGCCGCGAGGCTGAAGCCGGCGACCGATCGACCGGGATCGCTCCACAGTCGCTCGACGGCGCGTGCGCCGACGTTGCCGTAGGCGACGACGAAAACCGCCGCGACGAAGACGGTCGTCGGCATCGACTCTCGGGGGGCGGTCGCGAGGACGGCGAGCCCTGTCGCGGCGAGTGCGAACCCGGCGAGGCCGTTGAGTCGGCCGTCGCGCCGGTCCTGTGGCCGGGCGAAGAGTTCGAACACCGGCCCCTCGTCGACGACGAACGCGGCGAGGAGCGCCACGATGGCGAAGGGGGCGGCGGCCGCCCGCCCGAGTTCCGGGGCGGCGAGCGCGAGCGTCCCGACCGCCGCGAACCCTCCGGCCCGACGAAGGGTGGACGTCACACCCTCCGCTACCTCGGACGGCCACTTAACGGTCCCGACACGGCCCGCTCACGTCACCGAGTTGGCCGAATCCGTGGGCTTTTGCACCCGCGTCACCTGCCCTCACCGTGGGCCTGTACGATCGGTATCTCGCGCTCAGACAGCGCTTCCACGCCGCCGACCCGCCGGCACACGTCGCCCTCGTTCTCACCGAGCGGGACCTGCTGGAACAGGGGGCGTACGACCGCCTCGAACGCGTCCTCGGCTGGGCCTTCGACTACGGCGCCGAGCGCGCCACCGTCTCGGTGAGCGTCCTCGACGAGGCCGTGGTGCCGACGCTGGAACGGGAGCTTCGGACCATCGACGCCCCCCGACCCGTCGCCGTCCGCGCCCCCGACGACACCGAGCCCGTCGACGCCCCCGTGCAGGTCAACGTCGGCCTGGGCGGCAAAGGGGAGTTCGCCGCCGCCGTCCGCTCGCTCGCCGAGGAGGTCGAGGCCGGCGACCTCGACCCCGCGGACGTGGACGAGGCGGACGTGGAACGCCGACTGGTCTTTCCCGACGAACCCGATCTGTTGATCAAAACCGGCGCCGAACGACTCTCCGATTTCATGATCTGGCAGTCCGTCTACTCCGAACTCTACTTCACCGACGTGAACTGGCGGGACGTGCGCAAGCGCGATTATCTGCGGGCCGTGCTGGACTACCAGAACCGTCAGCGGCGATTTGGTCGCTAGCCGGAACGCCGGCGGACGAACGGGAGTGATGTCCCTCGGAAGTTGGGACGCCGACGCCGCTCTCGGGCCGTCCCCGTCGCCGGCCCGCTGGCAAGCCGCTCGGAGTGACGCCGCTCCCGTCCCGGCGAATCGGCGGCACACGTGTGTCTTCGCTGTCCCCGCGTAATTAAACGGCCGACACTCGTATCCGGCAGGTAGTTGACGCGGGGGACACTGGTACGCGTATGGACGGACGACCCCCCGACGCCGGCACGGGCACCGGCGTCGCCCTCGTCGTCGCCGGTGCGGCCCTCTTCGGGACCCTGGGCATCTTCGGCGAACTCGCCCGCGCCGTCGGGCTGTCGACGGCGACCCTTCTCGGCGGCCGCTTTCTCGCCGCGACGGCGATTCTCTGGGGCTATCTCGCCCGCCGGGGGTACGAGGTTCGCCTCGCCCCCCGGACGCTCGCCGCCGAACTCGGCCTCGGCCTCGTCTACGGTCTCATGTCGATTGCCTACTTCGAGAGCCTGGCGTGGCTGTCGGCCGGCGTCGCGACGCTCGTGCTCTTCACCTACCCGGTACAGGTGACGCTCGTCTCGGCGGTCACGCTCGACGAATCGGTGACGGTTCCGAAGACGCTTGCGCTGGCCGCCGGACTCGGCGGGGTCGCGCTCGTCGCGGGCGGCGGCGTGGCGTTCGGCCTCCCCGGATTCCTCCTCGTCGGCGTCGCGTCGCTCGCCTACACGGTCTACTCGATCGGCACCCGCGTCATGGTGGCGACGGTTCGCCCGCTCGTCCACGCCGCGTACGTCTTTCTCGGCGTGACGGCCGCCGTCCTGCTGTACGGGGTCGGGACGGGGACGCTCACCGTGCCGACGGCGCCGGCCGACTGGGGCCTGATCGCCGGCATCACCGTCGTCGGGACGCTGTTCCCGATGATCCTGTTCACCGCCGGTTTGGCGCGCATCCCGGCCAGCACGGCCAGCATCGTCAGCACGAGCGAGCCGCTGACGACGGTCGTCCTCGGAATCGTCCTCCTGAGCGAGCCGCTCACGCCGGCTATCGCAGTCGGCGGGGCGGTATCCTCGCGAGCGTCGTCCTCGCGTCGCCGGCGACCGAGCGCGTCGTCGGCGACTGGTTGCGCGGGCGCCGGAACCGAACGGAGGGGTCGGACGGGTGAGCGAGTTGACGGCGGTCCGCCGGAACGAACACCCGGACCTCACGCTGATGGAGACGGTGGTCCGGGACCGGAGCCAACGGTCCATCCCATCCGCGAGGCGGGGACGGAAACCGACTCGGGGAGCCACCACTTCGTCGTCCGGTCCGAGTCGTTCGAGCGCTTCGACGCGGCACGAAACGGCTCCTGCTGGCGACGGTGGCACGCGACGACTAGTCGGCCTCGCCGTCGTCGACGTCGATCCGACCCAGAAGCTCCCGCTTCGAAGCCGGGCTGATCGTGATTCCGGCCGCCTCCAGTCGCTCCTTGGCCGCCCGGGCGTACGCCGACCGGACGGCGAAGATGTCCTGTCTGCGTGGGTCTTCGATCCAGTAGTGGACCCGTAGCACCACCGCGTCGGCGCCGAAGTCGTCGACGTACGCCTTCGGCGTCGGCTCGGCCACGATGTCGTCGACGGCCTCGGTGGCCGCGGTGAGGTGATCGAGCGCCGCCGCCACGTCCGCCTCGTAGGCGACGCCGACGTGTTCGACGATCCGGTACCGTCCCCGGCCGTACGGTCGGGTGATCGCCTGCCCCGTCAGGAGCGTGTTCGGGACCGTGACGAGTTCGCCGTCGGGCGTCAGGACCCGCGTCACCCGGAGCGTGATGGACTGGACGGTCCCCTCGTGGTCCGCCCACTCGACGTAGTTGCCGACGTTGAACTCGGGGTCGACGACGAGGACGAGACCGCTGACGATGGAGCCGATGACGGTCTGGCCGGCGACGCCGACGGCGAGAGTCCCGGCCGCGATGACGAGCGCCGAGTCGCCGATGAACCGGCCGTAGCCCGCGGTGCCCGCGGCGACGAAGAAGGCGACGACGAGGGCGAGCAGGCGGACGTACCGGGAGACGGCCTCCTGAATCGTCGGGTTGTTCCGGTTGCGCCGGCGGACGAACCGCGCGACGAGCGGTTCGATCACAAACCACCCGACGAGGACGACGGCGACGAAGCCGGCGACGAACCACACCGCACGACGGGCGAGGTCCCAGTAGGCGGCGAGACCCCCCGGGCCGACCACGGGTGTCGGCGCCGACGTGGCCGTCTGGAGTGCGACTTGGAGCATACGGGCGACACGGCCGGGCGGTACAAAGCGTCTCGGCCTACTCCGTCGTGTTGCCGTCCGGCGGGTCGAGTTCCGCGGTCAGTTCGTCGGTGGCGACGTGGGGAGCCTGCTCTCGAAGGCGGCCAACGACCTCCCGGGTCTCGATCAGCGACGACCCCGCGACGGCCCGAACCAGCGCGGCGGCCCGCTCCCGGCGGGTGTGGCGCCACGACGCCGCCCGCGATTCGTAGGTACGGATCGCCCGCAGGAAGTCGATCTTCGAGAACTCCGGCCAGTAGGGCGCACAGAAAAAGACCGCGGCCTCGTTGCCGTTGGCGTGCCACGGCAGGAAGTTGCTCGTTCGCTCGTCGCCGCCGGTGCGGACGATGAGGTCCACGTCGCGGACGGGTCGGGCGTAGAGCCGGCGTTCGATCTCGGTGGCGTCGACGTCCGCGGGGTCGAGGTTGCCGTCGGCCACCGCCCGCAGCGTGTCGCGGGCGGCGCCCAGCAACTCCGCCCGGCCGCCGTAGGCCAGCGCGACGTTCAGCCGAAAGCGGTCGTACCCCGCCGTCCGCTCCTCGGCGTAGGCCACGGCCTCGCGAACCCGGTCGGGCAGGCGGTCGACTTCGCCGAGCGCCCGGATACACACCTCGTTCTCGTGGACGTCCTCCTTGTCGGCGAAGCTCCGCAGTTTCGACTCGATGAGGTCGAACAGGTGTTCGCGCTCCGCGGGCGGGCGCTCGAAGTTCTCCGTCGAGAAGGCATAGAGCGTGAGCTCGTCGATATCGAGTTCCTGACACCAGCGGAGCACCTGTTCGGTCGTCCGGGCGCCCTCGCGGTGGCCGTCGGCGGCCCCGTTGCCGCGTTCGCGGGCGTACCGCCGGTTGCCATCCTGGATGATGGCTACGTGGTCGGGGGTGCCGTCGATGTCGCGCCGGAGGAGGCGCTCGTAGGCGCGTTCGATCAGGCGACGGACCCGCGCGTGCATACCCGTGGTGTCGGCACCGTCCGGTATGGGTCTTTTGACACGCGACGGCGGTGACGACAACCCCTATTAGCCTCGGGCGTCTGTGATGTCACGATGAGTGACGCCGACACGGCGGCGGGGGATTTCGATTTCGAGCACGTCCCCGTCACCGACCAGTCGTTCGAGAACGCGCTGGCGAACGCGCGTGACGGCCACCGGCTCACCGTCGACGACGGGGTCGAACTCCTGACGACCGGGACGGATCGCCCGGGAATCGACCCCGTCCGGAAAGAACGGGTGCTGGAGGCGGCCGACCGGCGCCGCGCCGACGTCGTCGGCGACGACGTGACGTTCGTCGTCAACCTCAACAACAACGTCACGACGGCCTGTGACACCGGCTGTCTGTTCTGTAACTTCAAGGACCGCGCGTCGGCGTTCGAAGCCGACGCCCCGGACGACCACGGCGGCTTCACGAAGACGCCCGCCGAGTCGCGACGCGCCGTCGAGGCGGCGGTCGACCGCGGTATCTCCGAGGTGTGCTCGGTCAGCGGGCTCCACCCCGCGTTCGCCCTCGACGCCGACCACCGCGAACTGCTCGACGCCGTCGAGGACCCGGAGCGCGTGAACTACCGCCCGCCGGAGGCGTACACCACTTCGCCCGGCACCTACGCCGAGCAGATCCGCGCCATGTCCGTCGACGGCGTCCACGTCCACTCCGTGACGCCCGAGGAGGCCTATCACGCTCGCCGTGGCACCGACTGGTCGTACGAGTCGATCTACCGCCGCCTGCGTGGGGCGGGCCTCGACAGCGCGCCCGGCACCGCCGCCGAAATCCTCGTCGACGAGGTGCGCGAGGTGATCTGTCCGGCGAAGATGGACACGGGCGAGTGGCTCGACGCGATGGAGGGAGCGATGGCCGCCGGCCTCCCCGTCACCGCGACGATGATGTACGGCCACGTCGAAAACGAGATGCACCGAGCCATGCACCTGAAACGGGTGCGTGACCTGCAGGACCGAACGGGCGGGATCACCGAGTTCGTCCCCCTCTCTTTCGTCCACCAGCGGACACCGCTTTACGACCGCGGCCTCGTCTCCGGCGGCGCCACCGACGCCGAGGACGAACTCATGATCGCCGTCTCCAGGCTCTTTCTGGACAACATCGAGAACATTCAGACCTCGTGGGTGAAGTTCGGTGACGAGAAGTCGCTGAAGACCCTCTCCTGTGGCGCCAACGACTTCATGGGGACGCTCCTCTCCGAGGAGATAACGAAACGCGCCGGCGGCGACTACGGCGAGTTCCGGTCCGTCGCCGACTACGTCGACATGGTGACAGCCATCGGTCGCCGGCCGGTCGAGCGCTCTACCGACTACGAACGGCGCCGACCGATCGACCCCGACGACGCCCCCTACGGCCCCCGACTCGGCCCCCGGGCCGACGGGACGCCGATGCTCGATCGATCGCCCACCCCGGCGGACGACTGAGCATGATGGCGACGACGCACGCGGCCGTCGGACTGTTGCTCGCGGTGCCCCTAACGTTCGTCGCGCCCGAACTGGCCGCCCCTGCCGCCATCGCCGCCATCGCCGGCGGCGTCTTCCCCGACCTCGACCTCTTCGCCGGCGTCCACCGCAAGACGCTCCACTTCCCCGACTACTACTGGCTGGGGGCGGTCCCGGCTCTCGCCGTCGCCGCCCTCCGGCCCTCGGCCGTGACCGTTGCCGTCGCGTACTTCCTCCTCTCGGCAGCCGTCCACTCCGTCAGCGACACCTTCGGCGCGGGCACCGAACCCCGGCCCTGGGAGCGGACCTCCGCCGAGGCGGTCTACCTCCACTCCCGGAGCCGGTGGCTCCGCCCCCGCTACTTGGTTCGCTACGACGGCGCCCCCGAGGACTACCTGCTCACCGTCCTGTTCATGTCGCCGGGGCTGATCCTGTTCGACCCACCCGTCGGTCGCGTCGCCCTCACGTTCCTCGTCGTCGGCGGCGCCTACACGCTCGTCCGCAAGCGCCTGCCGGACCTCGAAGAACGGCTCCTGTGACCGCTCACGGGGCGTCCGCGACGGCGCGATACCGCATCCCGGCGTCGTCGTCGGCGCCGAGCGCCGCCCGGATCGCCGGTCGGAGCCACGTCCCCGGCGCGCCCTCGACGCCCGCCCGCCGGACGGTCGGGGGCAGATACCGCTCGTGGGTCGGCAGGCGCTCCCGGAGGGGGATACCCGCCGTGGCGGCGAGCGATTCGAGTTCCTCGAGCGCCGGCCACGCGTACTCCGGGTTGATGTAGTCGTCCGTGACCGGCGAGACGCCCCCCAGGTCGTCGACGCCGCAGTCCAAGAGCTCTCGGGTCGGCGAGAGGTTCGGCGGCACCTGTACGGACACTTCCGTAGGCAGCGCCGCCCGCGCCATCGCCGCCGTCTCGCGCATCGTCTCGACGCTCGGCCGCTCGAAGTCCGAGCGCTCGTTCGGAACGACGTTCTGGACGATCACCTCCTGGATATGGTCGTAGCGGTCGTGGAGTTCGCCGATGGCGAGTAGGCTCTCCGCACGGTCGCGGCGATTCTCGCCGATGCCGACCAGAATCCCCGTGGTGAAGGGAACGCCGGCCTCGCCCGCGGCCCGGATGGTGCCAAGCCGCCGCTCCGGGGTCTTCTTTCGCCCGCCCGAATGCGCGCTCACGTCCGCCGTCGTCTCCAGCATGACGCCCATGCTGGCGTTGACCTCGGCCAGCCGATCCAGTTCGTCTTCCCGCAGGTCGCCGGGATTGCTGTGGGGGAGCAAGCCCGTATCGAGCGCCATCTCGCAGGCGTCGTAGAGGTAGTCGAGTACGTCGTCGTAGCCCCAGTCGTCGAGTTGGTCGTGAACCCCCGAATAGCGCTCGTCCGGCGCGTCGCCGAACGTAAAGAGCGCCTCGGTACAGCCGGCGTCGGCGCCAACCTGTAGCTGTTCGCGCACCGCTTCGGGCGGCATGAGCGTCGCCTCGCCGGGGGGGTCATAGAAGGTGCAGTAGGTGCAGGTGTACCGGCAGGCCGTCGTGAGCGGCAGGAAGACGTTGCGCGCGAAGGTGAGTTCGGACGCCGGCTCCACGTCGGCGGGCGTCACGTCGAGGAGGGCGTCGGTCGCGTCGGCCTCGACGAGGGTCTCGGGGGCGACCCGTTCGTCGTCGGTCTCCGGCGCCCGTGTCATGGTCCCGCCTCCGCGCCGGACGGTGAAAAACCTCACTCCGTCCGGACGACGCCGACCCGTCCCTCGCCGGCGTCGAGTTCGAACCGCTCGCCCAGCCACGCCGCGGCCTCGCCCTCGCTGTGGAGGAGCACTTCCACGAGGTCCGCGGGTTCGTCCACGTCCGTCGACAGTCGCATCGAGTCGACGACCGCCACGTCGGCACCCACCGCCCGGGCGACACGCCGGTGATCGCGGTAGGAGGCGCCGTGGAAGTCGACGCGGAAGTCGGGGTGGGACACGACGAGGGCGTTCGTCCCTCCGCCGCGTCCCGGCGCGATGGTCACGTCGGCCGCGACCGCGGCGTCGACCAGACGGTCGACGGCGGCGGGCGTCAGGAGCGCGAGGTCCGCGGCGACGACGCCGAGGGGGTCGTCACCACCGAGGCGGGCGTTCACGGCCGCCGAGAGCGGGCGGTCGTCGACGGTCACCGGCACGTCGGCCGTCGCTACCGGCCCCGTCGCCACGACTTCGGGGTCGTGGCCAGCCTCGCGGCAGGCGTCGAGTACGTCCCGAAGCATCGCTCGCGCGAACGTCGCGCGTTCCCCCGGATCG
This sequence comes from Haloplanus natans DSM 17983, assembly GCF_000427685.1. Taxonomy (NCBI): domain Archaea; kingdom Methanobacteriati; phylum Methanobacteriota; class Halobacteria; order Halobacteriales; family Haloferacaceae; genus Haloplanus; species Haloplanus natans. Next base: position 2,485,379 of record NZ_KE386573.1, on the reverse strand, counting down.
AGGACCCCGTCGAGGCGGGTCTTGGGCCGTGTCGCCTCGAACGGGACGAGAAGTCGCATTACCCGAGCGGGTCGTCGGGCCCCTGCTGGGAGCGCCAGTAGAGGACACCGCCCACGACGACTGCGAGAACGAGCAGTCCACCCACCGCGTAGATGATGGTCCGTCGAGTCCGACTCGACTGCGCGGCCTGATTCGCCCCCTCGGCCGCGCGGTTGGCGAGGTTGGTCGCCACGTCGAAACTGCCGTCCTCGTACGCCGCGATGGCGTCCTCGTAGTTGGCCTGGGCGTCGCTGGGGTTCGCGCCGGCGGCGCGGGCGTCCTCGATGGCGCTGCCCGCTTCGTCGATGGCCTGTCGGGCCGAGTCGCTCGACTCGGTGTAGTGGTGGCTGCGCCAGGTGTCGATGGTGCTACTCGCGCCCCCGGACTGCCCGCGGGTGAGTTCCATCATCGTGAACCGCTGGGGCGGGTCGTAACTGTACGACTGGATTTCGGGAACGGTCCCCGTGACGCGAACCTCGATCTCCGCTATCCCGTCGCTCGCGGCGACGTCGACCCCCGAGAACGACTGCCCGGTGGGTTCGATCAGGTTCACCTGCGACCCCGTCTGGTCGTAGAAGACGACCGTCCACGACACGTCGGTCAGTTCGGTCGTCCCGGAGAGCTGCCACTGCTCGCTCTGTGGGTTCCGATACAGTTCGTCGAGGGTGATCGTCGCCGATACCTGCGTGCCGACCTGTCCCTCCTCGGGAACGTCCTCGCCAGTGACGGAGACTGCTGCCGCCGGGACGGCCGCGGCGAGCAGAACGACGAGTGTGGCGAGGACGACCCTAGAAGAGCGATTCCAGTTCGTCCTCGTCATCTTCGACCAAGTTCTGTAGATTAGCTTCGCTCTCTTCGCGGATCTCGTTGATGTTGTCCTGTGCCTCGATGGCGACCTGCTGGAGCTCCTTGATGCGGGGCACGTTCGTGACGCCGGACAGCAGGATGGCGGAGGCGACGAAGTCGCTGTTGTTGATGGGGTAGTCGCCGCCGCGGACCTCCATACTGCCGGTCTGCTCTTCGAGCCACTTCCGGCCGCGCTCGATCCCCTTCCGGTTGAGGTAAGCGGAGGGCCCGGCCATCACGAGGAGGGCGCGTTCCGTGCCGTCGATCTCACAGGGGAGGGTCAGGCGACCGAGGGCGGCCTTGCGAACGAGGCTGGTGATACGATTGGTCGTGTTGGCGGAGTCGAGCTGGTCCTCGATGGACTCGTCGTTGCCGGTGAGCTTCGAGAGCAGCCCTCCCGACTTCCCCTTGCGCTCGACCGTCTCGCGGGCGTAGCCGACGGTGGAGACGCCGCCGCCCGAGAGCGTGTTGATGATCTCGGAGCTGTCGACGACGGACTCGGCCACTTCCTGTCCCTTGCGGACTTCGCCCGCGCCAAAGAGGATGCCGAACCGCTTGACGATCTCCTCGTTGATCTCGTCGTAGCCGCTCTGGACGGACTCGCCGGTCTGTCGCCAGGCGTCGTTGTCGAAGACGAGGAGGTTGTCGACTTCGTTGACGAGCGTCTGGAACGATCGGGCGGCGTTGAGCGTGTAGATTCCGCCCTCGTCGCTGCCGGGGAGGATGCCCAGCCCGTAGACGGGTTCGGTGTAGATGCGCTTGAGATGTTTCGCCAGGACGGGCGCTCCACCGCTCCCGGTGCCCCCACCGAGGCCGGCGACGATCAGGAAGGCGTCGACTTCGTGGACCGGGATGCCGTCGATGGCGCCCTGAACCTCGCCGATGTCCTCCTCGGCGACCTCCGCACCGAGTTCGTTGTCAGCGCCCACCCCGTGCCCTTTCACTCGGGACTGGCCGATGAGCACTCGTTGCTCCTGCGGGATGTGCTCCAGGCCCATCAGGTCGGCTTTGGCCGTGTTGACCGCGACCGCCGCGCGGACGATCTCGCTCCCGGTCCGCTGGTCGTACTCCAGGAATTTGTCGACGACCTTCCCACCGGCCTGTCCGAACCCGATCATAGCCAGTTTCATAGTTTCAGACCCCTCTTCATTGGGAAGAACCCAAGCGGAAAACGGACATAAACCTTGTGGGCGATGGCGGCGTACTGCCGGGATTTTCGCGGACGAATCGCCCGACGACGATCGGATGAACGGTCCGTGCTCCCTGTCAGACGCGCGTCTGCCGTCCGTCAGCGCTCGGCCAGGTAGTCGCCGAGGGTCGTCAGCTCCGACTCGTCGACGCCGAAGGCCTCGACGTCGTTGTGTGCGGTCGTATTGTCGAACTGGAGCGAGCGGTACTGGTCGGCGCCCATCGGCGCGCCTGGGAGCGATCCCAGCACCGACAGGCCGATTTTCGCCATCGCCATCGGGACGGGGACCACCGTCACCGGACGCCCCTCGTTGCCGTGGACGAGTTTGGCGATATCCGCGAGCGTTCGCTTCTCCGGCCCGCCGAGTTCGTATACGCCACCGTCGTACGTCTCGTCCTCGACGGCGTCGGCGAGCATCGGGGTCAGATCACCGATCCAGATGGGTTGGAACCGCGTCTTGCCCCCGCCGGGCAAGGGGGTGAGATACGGCGGGGCGAGTTTCTTCGTGAACGGGACGAACTCGCCCCCGTCGCCGAAGATGACCGACGGCCGGAAGACGACGTAGCGCAACGACGACGATTTGACGATCTCCTCGGCCTCGCCTTTCGCCCGGATATAGGCCGTCGCCCCGTTCGGATCGGCGCCCAGCGCGCTCATCTGGACGATCTTCTCGACGCCCGTCTCCTCCGCCGCGTCGACGACGTTCCGGGTGCCCTGTCGGTGCACCGTATCGTGCATCGAATCGCCGCCGGAGGGCTTGAACAGCGGCGACAGCGCGACCAGATTGACCACGGCGTCCATCCCGCGCATCGGTTCGAGCAACGAGTCGTACGCCGTCACGTCGCCCATCGCCTTCTCGACGCCGCCGGGCAAATCGCCCTCGTTCGGCCGCCGCGAGAGTGCGGTCACCGAGTGTCCGCGCGCTTTCAGTTCGCGGCACAGGTGTCGGCCGACGAACCCGCTCCCGCCGGTTACAAGAATCTTCATAGCCTATACATTTCGGCGTATCGACCTAAAGCTAACGCGCTGTGAACCGTTCACACGACGGATAGCACCCCGACCACGACGGCATCGCATTCGTATCAGAAATCGAATATATAGTGACGCGCCGCCGACCCGGACGGTTAAACGGCCCCCGTGGTATGTGCCAGTATGCTCCTCACGCTGGAGGGTCTCGACGGCAGCGGCAAGACGACGGCTTGGCGGGCGCTTCGCGACCGCTACCCCGATGCCGTCTTCACGCGCGAGCCGACCGACTCCTGGTACGGCGAGGCCGTCGCCCGCTCCATCGCCGACGCCGACGCCGATCCGCTGGCCGAACTCTTCCTCTACACCGCCGACCACGCCGACCACCTCTCCCGCGTGATCCGCCCGGCGCTCGACGAGGGATCGCTCGTCGTCTCCGACCGCTACTCCGACTCACGGATCGCCTACCAGGCGGCGACACTCGCCGACCACCTCGACGACCCCCTCGGATACGTCCGCTCGATTCACGAGCCGTTTTCGCGCCCGCCCGACACGACGCTGTATCTCGACGTCGACCCCGACACCGCCGCCGAGCGAAGCGGCGGCACGAACAAGTTCGAACGCGCCGACTACCTCTCCGTCGTCCGCGAGAACTACGAACGACTGCTCGCGGACGACCCCGAGCGGTTCGTCCGCATCGACGCCACGCAACCGCCACAGGCCGTCCTCGACGATGTCCTCGACGCCGCCGACCGCCTCATCTAGCGCCCCGTCGTCTCCGGCAACTCGTACTCCTCGGGCGAGGGAACGTACAACACGTCGATGGTGACGCCGAGGCCCATCGGCAGTCCGATCATCAGGCCGAGGACGGCGGCCGGACTCCCCAGGTTGACGCCGACGCCGAGGCTGAACGTGACGATGGTCGTCACGACGAGGGCCACGGGCACCAGCAACGCGGTGTAGACGACTGTCCCCCACTGTGTCTTGAGTTGGAGGCGGAAGAAGCGGGTCATGACCGCGGCGAGGAACGTGTTCCCGGCGAAGACGGCGGCCATCAGGGCGAAATCCAGAATCGTCGCCATGCCGGTAGTAGACACTCGATCGGCTTTGGCCTGTCGACTCCTACCGTTCGCCCGCCTGCCGCGCCCGGTCGACGAGGCCGTCGACCGGTTCGACGTAGTCGTAGCCGGGGATAATCCCCTGGACGTAGGTGCCCTCGACGTAGTTGATGATCGCCGCCGCGTCGTCGACGCCCCGCCGCTCGTCGATGTCGGTGAACCCGAACTCGACGACTACCTCGCCAGCGGTCAGGTCGACGGCCGGGTCGAAATCGTGGTCGCCGCGCACGACGCCGTCGACGTCGCCGACGCGGAGTTCGAACGTCTCTAGCCAGCCCTCCTCTACCACCGCCGCCACGTCGCCGTCGACGGCCGCCGAGAGCGACGGCACCCGAACCCGCACGGCGTAGTCGATCCGTCCCTCGCTGTCCACCGCGTCGACCACGGCGTCGAACGTCGTCGTCGTCGACTCGAATCGGCAGTCGCCGGCACGCTCGAACCCGCCGTGGTCGCGGAACGCCCGCGCGGCCCGTCCGGCTGTCTCGGTCATACCCCTTGCAGGCGTCCCGTGGTCAAAAGTCCCTCGCGTTCGTCCCGTCCACCGCTTTCGGCATCCCCACCATCCTGCCGACGGCGGCACGCTTAAGTTTCTCCCCCCGTTTGTGTTAAGTGACGCTTCGTCTGGAGGGCCGAAGCGTCAGCGGGGACCAATTCAGGGCGGCAAGCGATCGGACGGGCCACTTTTTGCCCGTCCAATCGCTTTTCGCTTTCCGTTTACGACTCCCGAGCCGGGGGCTCGTCGTGTACTCGATGCGAGGGAGGGGATTCGAACCGGGCCGAGACTCGCTTCGCTCGTCTCGTCGGGCTGCGAATCCCGACGCACTCGCTCGGCGCCCGTGGGCGCCTCACTCGATGCGAGGGAGGGGATTCGAACCACGGTCGTTTCACTCCCTGATTCGAATCCTTCGGCACACTACACGCTCGTCACCTTCGTTCGAGCGGCAGTGCGAGGGAGGGGATTCGAACCACGGTCGTTTCACTCCCTGATTCGAATCCTTCGGCACACTGCACGCTCGTCACCTTCGTTCGAGCGGCAGTGCGAGGGAGGGGATTCGAACCCCCGAACTCCTACGAGAGCGGGTCTTAAGCCCGCCGCCTTTGGCCTGGCTCGGCCACCCTCGCCCGACTGTTCGTTTCCTGCTCCCCCGCAAATCGCTTTCGGTCCGTGGAACCGTCGGCCGGTTACGCGTCGGCCTCGCCGTCGGCTTCGTCGAACGTTCGGAACTCGACCGACGCCCCGAGAATCTCCGCGAGCGACGCCACCGTGTCACGAAGCTCCCGAATCTGTTGTTCCTGCCGGCCGACCCCCGCCGCGAGTTCCTCGACCGACGCTTCCAGCGTCTCCATCTCTCCCTGCAGGTCCTCGGGCACGTCCTCCGCCAACTCCGCGACGGTCTCTTGGACCTCCGCGGCGTCGTCCGCCGACACCAGCCCGTGTTCCGACGGGTTGGTGAGCATCCGCCGGTGCGACAGAATGGCCTCCGAGACGCTCTCGCTCCCGTCCGGCAACCCGATTGTCAGCGGTTCGACTTCGCCGACGACCGCGCTCTCGCTCTCCGACTCGTCCACCTCGTCGACCATCGTCGCCTCGGCCGTCCCGTTCGTCTCGGTTTCCTGTTCCGCAGGATCGATTTTCATACGTCCACTTTCGGACCGTCGGCTGATAAATTGTCGTCAGACAATAGTAAGAACGGCGACACGAGCGCCGACACGACACCGCTCACCTCCCGTCCCGGTAGCACGCCTCGACCCGGCGATCGAACGCCGTCGCGATGTCGTCGGTAACCGGCCCGCCGCCGACGGAGGCGTCGTCGACGGTCGCCACCGGACGCACCTCCCACGTCGTGTTCGTCAGGAACGCCTCGTCGGCGGTCCGAACCGCCTCCGGAGCGTAGCTCCCCGTCTCTACGGGCACCCCCAGTTCGGCCGCCAGGTCGAGGACGACGGCCCGCGTCACGCCCGGCAGGATCGGTACGGCGACCGAGGGCGTCTTGAGCGTCCCGTCCTCGACGAAGAAGACGTTGCTCGTCGCCCCCTCCGCGACGGCGCCTTCGGTGTCCCGGACGAGACATTCGTCCGCGTCCGTCCCCCGAAGCTCCAGTCGTGCCAAAATCCCGTCGAGGTAGTTGTGCGTCTTGGCGTCGGCGGGCATCGCCGCCTCCGGAATCCGCCGCCGCTCGACCGTCCGCACCTCGGCGGGGCCGTCCCACACGGACTCGCCGTCGACGCCGCTCCGCGGGAGTGGCTTGACGATCACCACGACCGAGGGGTCCACCGTCTCGGCCGGCGTCAACTTGCCGGGCTGGGCCCCCCGCGTCACAGACGCGCGGACGTACGCGTCATCGAGGCCGTTCGCCTCCAGCGTCGCCAGTATCCGTTCGTCGAGGTCGGCGGGGACGGCCCCGGCCATCCCCACCGTCTCGCAGGTGCGTTCCAACCGGTCCCGGTGGGCCTCCCACTCGAACACCGTTCCGCCGTAGGCACGACACGTCTCGAAGGCGGCGTCGCCGTAGAGAAAGCCCCGATCCTCGACGCTGATCGTCGCCTCGCTCGCGTCGACCAGCCGGCCGTTCACGTGGTACTGCACAGGTCCAGGAAGTTTCGGACGAGCCGTTTTCCGTCCTCGGTCAGGATGCTTTCGGGGTGGAACTGGACGCCGACGTGCGGTTTCTCGCGGTGGCGGACGCCCATCACGACGCCGTTCTCGTCGTCGGTGTGGGCCGTCTCGGTCAGTACGTCGGGCACGTCCCCGCGCCCGACCGCGAGCGAGTGGTACCGACCCACGTCGATCCGATCGGCCAGTCCGGCGAAGACGCCTTCGCCGTCGTGCCGGACCGTCGAGCGTTTGCCGTGGACCACCTCGGGGGCATGGCCGACCGTCGCGCCGTGGACCGCACACAGCGCTTGGTGGCCGAGACACACCCCCAGCGTGGGGTAGTCGAGGTCGGCGAAGACGGGCATCGACACGCCCGCGTCCGCCGGCGTGCCCGGCCCCGGCGAGACGACGATGCCGTCGGGGTCCAGATCACGAATCCCCGCCACGTTCACCGCGTCGTTCCGGCGGACGACCACCTCCGCGGCCGCCTCGCCGACGTACTGGACGAGGTTGTACGCGAAGGAGTCGTAGTTGTCGACGACGAGGATTCGAGTCATCCCCCGACCTCCATCTCCATCTCGTCGCCGAGAGCGGTGTCGACCGCGTTCACCAGCGCCCGCGCCTTCGCCAGCGTCTCGTCGTACTCGCGGTCGGGCACCGAGTCGTGGACGACGCCGCCGCCGACCCGGAGGTGGTACTCGTCGCCGTGGCGGACCAGCGTCCGGATGATGATGTTGAGCGTCGCCCGCCCGTCGAACCCGATGGCGGCTATGCTGCCCGTATACGGCCCGCGCCGCCGCGTCTCCACCTCGTCGATGATCTCCATCGTCCGTGGTTTGGGCGCGCCCGTGATCGTGCCGCCGGGGAACGTCGCCCCGATGGCGTCGCCGAGGTCGTACCCCTCGGCTAGCCGCCCCGTCACCTCGGAGACGAGGTGGAACACCTCCGAGTATCGATCCACCCGGCGGTACTCGTCGACGGTGACCGACCCGTACTCGCTCACTTTCCCCAAGTCGTTGCGTTCGAGGTCGACCAGCATCGCGTGTTCGGCCCGCTCTTTCTCGTCGCTCCGCAGGTCGCCTTCGAGACGGCGATCTTCGGCGCCAGTCTCCCCCCGGGGTCGCGTCCCCGCGATTGGCTCCGTCCGCAGGCCGTCGCCGTCACGTTCCAGGAGGAGTTCGGGGCTCGCGCTCACCAGATCCACGCCGGGGAACTCGACCAGCCCCGAGTACGGCGCCGGATTCACGTCCCGGAGCGCGGCGAAGACGTCGACCGGGTGGACCGCCGCCGGTGCCGTCAGCCGATGGGAGATGTTCGCCTGGAACGTGTCGCCGTCGCGGATATACTCCTGGACCCGCCGCACGCGGTCGGCGTACGCCGCGCGGTCACAGGAACTGGTAAAGCTCACCGGCCCCGTCGCCCGAGGGTCATCCACCGACGGATCGCCCGTCGTCGCCACTTCGGCCAGCGCCAGCGCGCGCTCGACGCCCCGGTCGTAGGCGGCATCGGGGTCCCCGTCCACGCGCGGCGTCGCGACGATCCGAAGCGTCGACTCGCCCGCCCGCCACGCCGCGAGGCAGGTGTAGCGCGCGAGCTGGAGGCGCGGCAGGCCGCGGTCGTCGACCGCCGACGACGGCAGGTCCTCTATCTCCCGCACCGTATCGTAGGAGAGCCAGCCGAAGAAGCCGCCGGGGTAGGGCACCTCGCAGCCGCCGCGGGCGAGCGATTCGCTCGCCACGAGGTCGGTGATGGCGTCGAGGGCACCCGCTCCGGACACTTCCCGAACGAAATCCGGATCGACGCCGAAGTAGCCCCAGCCCGGCTGGCCGCCCGAGGTTTCGAAAAACACCGCGGGGGCGTCACTCCGCGCTCGTCGATACGCCTCGAACGGCTCCGCGTCCAGCCGAACGACGACCGGGACGCGTCCCGGCTCCGCTCCGCGTGCCGTCTCGCGGAACTCGTCGCGCGAGGTGACGACCGTCGGTCCGCCGCTCGTGTCGCTCACGTGCCTCCCTCCGTCGCGTGGTGACGAGGTGTAGCCGCCACCACTGCCGCCTCCTCAACGATCCACATCGACGAATTCGAGGCGGACCTCGTCGAGCGGCTGGTCGTTCGGATCCGTCTTCACCGAGCCGAGCTCCTCGACCACGTCCATCCCCTCTACCACCTCGCCGAAGACGGCGTGTTCGTCATCGAGGTGTGGCTGCGCGTCGAGGGTGATGAAAAACTGCGAGCCGTTGGTGTCCGGGCCGCGGTTGGCCATCGAGAGGACGCCCGGCCCGTCGTGGCGGAGGTCAGGGTGGAATTCGTCGTCGAAGGTGTAGCCCGGGCCGCCCCGCCCGGTCCCGGTCGGATCGCCACCCTGGATCATGAACCCGTGGATGATCCGGTGGAAGGGGATGTCGGCATAGAGCGAGTCGCCGCGAATCTCGCCCGACTCCGGGTCCTCCCACGTCACCGTCTCGGGAGCGGGGTCGTCGCTCGCCGCGGGGTCGTGTTCGGCGAGGTTGACGAAGTTCTCGACCGTCTTCGGGACGCGATCCGCGAACAGTTCGACCGTGATGTCGCCGTGTGTCGTATGCAGCGTCGCAGTCGGATTGCTCATACCAACCCCTTGCGGTCCGGCGGGATAACGTTGCTGTCCTGTGCCATCCGGCCGGCCGTCAGTCGGCGCCGGCTGTCGCGGGTTCCACCGTCACGTTCGCTGCCCCGTCGCCCGTCGAGGACCCGTTGCCCGTCGACGGTTCGTCGGTCACGTCCGGCGGCGCCTGGTAGTCGCCTTCGATCATGAACTCGGCCACGTACGCGACCAGCCGCTCGTTGTCGGCGACGCGGTAGCGATCACCGCTCATGAACGTCTTGTCGCCGAGCAACAGGGCGTTGTTCCGCCGGACCACGAGCGGATACTCGCCGGTCACCTCGTCGCTCCCGGACTTGTGGGTGTTCGGCGCGCTCCGGAGGAGTACCGTCCCGTTCTGGGCGGTGACGGCCGCCGCCGTATACACCGCCGCGCGGTCGATACCACCTAGTCCGCCCTCGCCCGTCGGTTGTGCGATGACGTGTTTGAACGTCCCGTCCGCGTTCTCCTGGTTGTAGAGATACTCGGTATCGACGCTCATCCGGTACCGCGAGGCGAGTGCCGTGAGCCGGCTCTCCTGGGTCTGGATGCTCGCCCCGAACAGGCCGGCGCTGACTGCCGTCCGATCCGGCTCGCCGATCATCACCAGTCGCCCGCCGTTGCCCGTGAACTGCCGTACGTCGTCGATGTCGCCGGACAGATACTCCGAACTGGGGTCGATCACGAGGAACGCGTCCGCGTCCTCGAGCGCCGTCGCCAGGTCGCCGTCGGTGTAGAACTCGACGTGGTAGCCCTCGCGAACCAGCGCGTCGACCAGAGGCTCGATATCCGAGCGGGTGAACCGGTTGCCGTGTCCGCGGTCGATGACGACCGTCCCCGTGTCGTCCGCGGAGGCGGCGGGGTTCGCCTCGACGGTCCCCGTCGCCGCCAGCGTCTGGGGCACCACCTCGTCGGGGTTGTACTCGGGGTTCTGGAGCGGCTCCCGCTCGTCGTCGTTCCCCAGGAGTGCCGGGCCCCCGGCCGCGATGGCGACCACGACGGCGACGGTCAGGACGAGGACGACCAGCCGTTTCCCCAACTCACGCCACATTGGCGCCTCCCGTGGTGCCCGTCGCCGCAGCCGCGGGGCCGCCGGCCGAGTCGTTCGTCGCCGGCTCCACGTACGCCGCCGGCACCATCAGGAACACCGGCCCCGACGGCTCCTCGCCGTAGAGGTACGCCGCCGAGACCATCGTCTTGTTCGGGGCGGTCGAGGCGATGTAGTTCGAGCGCGAGAGGAAGCGCGCCGTTCCGTCCGGGCGCATGACCCGCACGTTGTAGTTGTCGAGTCCCGCCTCGTTGGCGGCGTGTTCGACTGCGGCCTGGCGCCCGCCGATGGAGTCGACGAGACCGTTCTGGACCGCCTGCGTTCCGCTGTAGATGCGTGCCTGTTCGAGTTCGGTCCGCGAGAGCTCTAGCCGGTCACCGCGTTGCTCGAAGACGGCGCTGATGAAGGCGTTACCCAGAGATTCGAGGATGTAATTGAACTCGCGTTCGTCGCCGCCGGTCAGCTTGTTCGGTCCGGTCGTGGAGATGATGGTGGTGGGCTCGAGCGCCGTCGGCGTCGTCGCCAATACCCCGACACTCCCGACGGTCGACGCCGGCTTGGCGTAGATGTGGTCACTCGGCGCGATGGTGTAGTACGCGCCGGAGGCCGCCGCGGCGTCGACGCTCGTGATCAACGGCATCTCCTGGGCTGTCCGCTTGGTCTGGAGATACATCTCCTCGCTGGCGGCGGCGCCACCACCCCCGCTGTTTACGAGCAACACGACTGCTTTCACGTCCGGATCTTCACGGGCCTGTTGCAGCATCGACGACACGCCGGCGGCGGTCCCGCCATCGATGGTCCCGGCGACGGGGACGACGGCGACCGTCCCTTCCGAGGACGTGGCGTTCCACGCCACGGGTGCCAACGCGAGGCCGACGATCACTCCGATGACGACGAACAGCACGTAGGAACGTGCGATTCGCGTCAGGAGGGCCCGTATTCTGCTCGCCATAGCGTACGTCAAGGTGTACCACTACAAAAAACGTCGGGCGCCGTCGCTCACAGCGGCGAAAGTTCGGCCAGCAACTGCACGCCACGGAGCGCTCCCGCCCGGGCCGCCGCCTGCCCCCTGAGCGCGCCGACTTTCGCGTAGTAGCCGCTCTTTCGCGCTGAGCCGATCGCGTAGTGCCGGGCCGAAGTGGGGATCGGCTGGCGGCGGCCCCGCATCCGCGTCGATCCGTTGCGAACACCGTCAAGCACCGCCGCCCCGTCGATGTCGGCCCGGTCGACGCCGTCGAAGGCGAGTTCGGTGAACGCCCGGCCGACGTGGGGGACGGAGTGGGCGTCGCTCGCCGCCAGCGCCGGGTAGCCGTGTTCGACGGCGAACCGCCGCGCCCGACGGTTCCGAAACCCCGTGAACAGCCACGAGTTGAACACCTCGACCGCGTCGCAGTCGACGAGGTGTCGCCGGGGCACGCCGTGGCGACTCCGCTGGAACGGGTGGGGGACGACCGCCACGCCGCCGTGGTCGCGAACCCATGCGACGGTTTCGTCGAGGGGCGCGCGCCGCGGCGGCATCTCGGAGACGCCGATGGCGAGCAGGTGGCCCACCGCCGTCGACACCTCGACGCCCGGAATCCCGATCAGGCCGTAGTCGGGTGCCAGCGCCGCCGCCCGGAGCGACTCGTGGATCACGTCGTGATCGGTGACGACGATGCCGTCCAGCCCGATTTCGGCCGCCTGCTCCAGCAGAAGCTCCACGGGGTCGTGGCCGTCGTAGGAAGCCTCCGAGTGGACGTGCGGGTCGATCCGGAGCGTCGTCTGACTCACACCGTACGTTCGTCGGCGGACAGGATAAGCCTCGTGGCTTCGCTCCACACAACAGCTACGGGGCGGCCGACGCAACGTGGGCCCGATGGTCGAGACGGCTCGCGACTGGTCCCCGATCGAAATCGTACAGGCCCTGATCGTCGCCTCGATGGCTCTGTTCGGACTGCTGACTGCCATCTTGCCCAAAGGGACGTTGCTGTACGTCGGGCTCGGATTCGGCCTCAGACTCGTGGCCCTCTCCGGAGCGATCAGCTACTACCGGGTTCGAGCACGCGACCGGTAGCTATTCTGCCGCTGTCAGCGACTCGCCGAGCACGTCCCGGACCGTCGCCGTCTGGTCGTCGTTCAGTTCGACCAGCGGCGGGCGGACCGCATCGTCGTCGATGACGCCGCGCTCGACCAGCGCCGCCTTCGTCGTCGGCGCGAAGCCATACTCCAGCGACGTGTTGAACAGGGGCGCGATACGATCCAACTGGAGGTCACGGGCGCGGTCCATGTCGCCGGTGGCCGCCGCGTCGATGGCCTCCGCCATGAGGCCGGGGAGGTAGTTCGACACCGCGTTGATGCCGCCGGTGGCGCCCATCGACACCGCGGGGACGAGCTGGCTGTCCCACCCCTGGAACAGGTGGAACTCCTCGCCCGTTCGCCGGACGATTTCGAGCAGATGCGTCAGGTCGCCGCTCGTGTCCTTCATGCCCGCGAGCGCCCGGTGGTCCGCCACCGCCTCGACTAGGTCGGCGTCGATGGACTGCCCGACACAGGAAGGGATGTTGTAGAGGATAACGGGGAGCGACGCGTCGTCGAGGACGGCGCGCAGGAACCGCTCGTTGCCCGCGGGGTCGTTGGCCCCGTGGAAGTACGGGAGGACGACCAGGACGGCGTCGGCGCCGCAGTCGGCCGCGATGTCGATGCGCTCGAGCGTGCCGGCGACGCTCGTCGCCCCAGCGCCGGGAAGGACGGGTGCGCCGTCCGCCGCGTCGACGCTCGCCGAGACGACCGTCCCGTACTCCGCGTCACTGAGGCTGGCGAACTCGCCGGTCGTCCCGCAGGGGATGAGGCCGTCGGCTCCCCCATCGAGCACGAACTCCGCGAGGTCGGCGACCGCCTCGGCGTCGACCGAACCGTTCGCGAAGGGCGTGACCGTCGGGACGAGCGCCGTACCATACTCCGAGTCGGCGGGTGGGGTTGGCATAGTGATTGCCGTCTCGGCACGCGAGCAGTTAGGCGTTCCCCTCGGGGGATGGGTCGGCGTCCGCCCCCGACCGGCCGAACGCGGCATGGAGGCGCTCTTCGGCCGTATCGAGGACGATCAGCGTCGGCGGCAGCGTCGCCAGTGCGGCCACCAGCGTCAGGAAGATGACCCCGACGGTCAGGAAGCCGAAATCGGAGAGGATGGGGAACGGCGAGAGCGTCAGCGCCGAGAAGCCAAAGACGGTGGTCATCCCCGAGACGGAGATGGCCTTGCCGACGCGGGTGCCCGCTATCTCGACGGCGTCGAGTTTGCTCGCACCCGCTCGTCCCTTCTCCTCGTAGTAGCGCTCCATCACGATGATGGTGTACTCGGCGCCGATGCCGACCGTCAACGCCCCCAGCGAGGCGCCGAGCGGGGAGACGGGAATCGACAGCGCCGCCATGTAGAGGTTCTGCCACCCGATGACGAACAGCATCGGAACCAGCGGTGCCACCGCCTTCACCAGCCGCCGGTAGTAGAGCAACAGGAGCGCGAAGATGAGGGCGACCCCCAGCCCCGTCGTCACGTTCCGGCTCTCGATCTGATCGACGATCGAGGGCGGCGAGATGGCGGCCGTGCCGGTGAGTTCGACCTGCACGCCCGGCGGCGGGTTGCTGAACGAGATGACCTCGTTCACGTTCGAAATGAACGAGAGCGTCTCGCCCGTCGTCATGTCCTGGGCCGCGACGACCGTGATGTGGGCGTAGCCGTCGTTGTAGTATCTGGCCCGCTCCTGGGCGGGGACGCGGTCGAGGACGCGCTCGACACCCGCTTCGGTCTCCGGAATCTCCCCGCCGTTGTACTGCTTGACGAGCGTCGCCGGCGAGTCGACCCCTTGGACGAGCGGCGCCCCGACGGCCGTCCGCTCGAACCGATCCATCCACCGTAACACCGCCGGATGTCTGAGGTCGCTCCCGAGTACCATCACGTCGTACTGGACGGCCGTTCCGCCGCCGGTCGCCGCCCGGAACTGCTGGAGGTCGACGTAGGCCGGCAGGTCCTGGGGGATGAACTCCTCGGTGTCCGCCAGGGTGTCGAGCTCCGATCCGGCCTGGAAGCCCGCTCCCATCAGCAGGATGGCGACGAGCAGGACGACCCCGGGGTTGGCCGCCAGCGCTCGCGAGGTGCGTCCGAGCAGCCGCCCGAGTGCGCCGACGCGTTCGGAGTCGGTGGGGTCGGCGGCGTCCGGCTGTGCGACCCGCTCCGGCTCCGGGGCCGGTTCCACCGTCGCGTCCGGCTCACCGACCGCCTCGTCCGACGCCGTTTCGTCGCCGTCGTTTGCGTCCCCCGTCCACCCGCCGTCGGCGAGTTCGCGGAGGCCGAGTTCGCCCAGCCCGCGCCGTCGGAGTCGGGCGTACAGCGTCAACACGGGCAGCAGGACGATCAGGCCCGCGAGGAAGGTCAGCAGGACGCCGAAGATGGAGGTCTGGGCGAACCAGACGAACGCGGGCGTCCCCTGAGTCGAGATCCAGGTGGCGCCGAAGCCGAGCGCGGCGGCGAGCATCGCGACGAACACCGGCGGACCGATGCCCGCGAGCGCCCGCGGAAGCGCCTGTCGCGGCGGTGCCGTCTCCAACTCCTCCTCGTACCGTTCGTGGAACTGGACGGAGTAGTCGATGCCGAGGCCGATCAGGATGGGGAAGACGGCGCTCGTGAGCGTCGAGTTCGGCACGCCGGCGTAGCCGATCGCGCCGAACGTATAGAGCACCCCCACGAACACGGCGACGATGGGCAGGAGTCGCAGCCGCACGCCACGGAAGATGAAAAAGAGCGCGACGATCATCAGCCCGACTGCGAGGCCGAGCAACTGGTTCGTGCTCTGCTGGATGAGCACCGAGAGCTGCGCCGAGAAGGCGGCCGAGCCGGTGATGATCACGCCGACGCCCGCGGGGAAGCGCGCCCACTCCTCGGCGGACAGCGACTCGGTGTAGATGGGTCGCTCCTCGGGTTGTGTGAGGCCGGGATCGAACACCACCTGCACGAACGCCAGATCCGGCGTGCCGAGGACGCGCTCGATTTTCGCCTGAGAGTCCGGAATCCGGCCGTACTCCGCGCGCACCCGGTCGGCGGGACTGGAGACGTACGCTACGTCGTCGACCGCCGACATCCGGTCGTCGAAGCGGGCCATCGCCCTGACCGTCGCGGGGTCGGTGACCTCACCTCTCACGAGGACGGATATCGACCCGCGGTCGAAGGCGTCGTCGAACTTCTCGAGGGTCGGATTCTCGGCGGTGAACGCCTGATCGCCCGTGACGCTGGTGATCTGTGCCGCGCCGCCGAACGCCGTAACGAGGAGGACTGCGGCGATCAGAAGCGTCGCGACCGGGTGGGCCTGAATCTCGTGGCCGACGGTGCGGAACAGCCGGCGGAGTCCCGACACGTCAACACCCCTCCCCCGTCGCGGTCGTCGTCGCGTCGCCGTCGGACGGCTGGATCATCGTCGGCGATACCAGACGACTCCGCCGATGACGGCCAGTACGACGACGATGCCGATGACGATCGGTGGCACCGGCGGGCCGCCCGACGGTTCGCTCACGGATACGCCGATCGGCATGCCGTCGGTGAACTCCGTGTCGCCGTCCGGTTCGTCGTACCGCACCTCGATCGACGAGGCGTACTGTTTGGGGAGCGCGTCGCTCGTCGCGCTGATCCGGAACGTGGCCGTCGCCGTGTCGCCCGGTTCCATCGTCCCGAGGAAGGCGCCGTCGTCGGAGGTCGACAGCGGGTCGCTGGTGAACAGGCGGGCGTTGACCGCCGAGATGGGATCGTCGCCGACGTAGCGCACGTCGGCGGTGAGCCGTGCCGTCCCGCCGGGGGTGACCGTCGTCGAGACGTTCGACACCTCGAAGCGGTCCCGCTCGGCGCCGATGACCGCCGTCTTTCGGATCGGGTTCGACGCCGTCAACACGTCGCCGTCGGCGTTCTCGTACTCCACGTCGAACGTAAAGGAGTTCGATCCCGGTTCGGCGTCGCTCGCGATGGCGGCGGTGAAGTTCACCGCGGCCGATTCACCGGGATCGAGCGTGCCGACCGCCGACTCGCCGTTCGTCGGCGTCACTGGGCCTTGATTGCGCATCCTGACGACGACGTTCCGGGCGGGGGCCGGCCCCGTGTTGGTGATCTCGCCCGAAAGCCGCGCCTCGGACTCGTCGACCCGGAAGTTCTCGGTCGATAGCTCCGACATCGAGAACGTCCGTTCTGCTCGCACCGTCACGCCCGTCGTCAACGTATCCGAACGCTGGCCGATGTCGTTCTCGTCGCGGTACGTGACGACGGCGTTGACCGGGTACGCGCCCGGCGTCACGTCGTCGGTGGCGCCGACCTGAACCGACACCCGTCGCGTCTCACCCGGGTCGAGCGACCGCACGAACACGCCCGTCTCCGCCGACGGGGTCGATGGACTGCCGAAGAACACGCCCGACGCGCCCGAGGACAGCCGAACAGACGCGTTCGCGGCCGTCTGTGTCCCCGTGTTCTCGATCGTGAACGCCAGCGATCCGGTGTCGCCGGCGAACAACTGGTTCGTCCCTTCGGAGACGATGTCGAATTTCGCCCGCTCCTCGACCCGGATCTGCAGGTCGATCGTCTCCTCCTCGTCGAGCCACGTGTACTCGATTTCGGCCGGACCGGACGGCGTCTCGTCGAAGACGACCGCCCGAGCGTGGCGGTACGTCACCTCGATCGGAATGGTGTACGTGCCCGGTTCGGCGTCGCCGATTTCGAGGGCGAAGCCGAACTCGGCGGTGCCGCCGGGGCCGATACTCCCCGCCGTCACCGTCCCCGTCTTCACGTCGATGGCGTCGTCGACCTGTCCCTCGCGGACGCGCATCTGGACGCTCCGTGCCGTCTGCACCTGGTCCTCGAAGCGCGCGACGCCCCCGTCGTCGATGTCGCCGTCGTTGGTCGCCACGACCGTCAACTGTGCCCGCTCGTTCGCCCGGAACGTGTTGTCAGCGACGCTGTAACTCAAGTCGGGGTTCCCCGTGACGACGCTCGACGCCACCGCGGGAACGATCGGTGCGACCAGCAGAAGTCCAACGACCGACAGAATCGTGAGCCGCCTCATAGTTTCCCCTGCGGTGCGCTGGGGATAACGATGACGATTACCCCTATTCAACGGCAACGAAATTCAACTGGTGAATGGTTGTTCGGCACGTGCTGGGTCCCGAAGGCAGCGAGCGAACCGCTCGGAGATCAGTACGACAGTCTGACCGTCCGCTCGGTGTCACCGTCGACGAGTTTCAACGTCTCGTGATCGTTATCGAGGATCGGCGACGACGACCCCCAGTAGACGTGGCGGTCGGTGTTCCGGCCCCCCCCGACGTGGACGACGAGTTCCTCGCCCGGGCGGAGCGTCCGCCCGTCGAAAAAGAAGTACATCTTCCCGTCCCCGTCGACGAGATACCAGTTCGAGAGGTCGACCGTCCGATCGCCCGCGTTCTTGAGGACGAGATACTCCTCGGCCAGTGCCGTCGCGTCGTCACCCGGGGGGTTCGGGTGGACGGCCGCGACGTACATCCCCGGCTCCTCGGACTCCCGGATCGGGGGCGTCGCTTCGACGGTCGCACACGACCAGACGCCGCGCCCGGCACTCCGGGCGGCCCGCTCCGCGTCGGCGTATCGGTCGTCGGTGGCGCGTGCGTATCCACGCTCGACGGCACGCCGGTTGATCGACCGGCCGTCGGCGACCAGCACGGCGCCCCCGGCGTCGACCGACGCGACCGTCACCGACTCGCCGACGAGGCTCGTCCGCGCGTCGACCAGCGCCCGCCGACCCTGTTCGGCGAGACACGTCCGCCCCCGCTGTCCGGTCACCACCCCGTCGAATCGCTCGGGGTTGCCCCCGTCGACGCCGGGCGCGGCGACGCCCGCGAGTCGAACCGTCCGCCGCTCGCCGGCCGCCGTCCGGTAGGTGAGTCGGTCGGGGGCGAGGACGCCGACGACCGTCGCCGTCGTCACTGCCGTCGAGTCGTTCGTGGCGGCGACGGAATCGGTCGCTTCGAGCGCCGCCCGGCCGTCGGCCGCCCCCGCGTCCGGCACCCGGTCGGTCCCGGTCGTCGTCGCGGGTGTGACGGGTGCCGCCTGGGCGGCCACGCCTCCGACCGCCAACCCCACCGCGACCACGACGAGTACGGCGCGATGGTCGAGGGCGTCGAGTCGGGTGACGGCGTACGCTCCGGCACCGAAAACGAGTGCGAGGCCGAGCGCAGCGGCGGCGAGGGTGAACACCGTTGCCCCCCGCTCGGTGAGCGATCGACTTAGTTATTCGCCCGCGCTCTCAGCCGCGATAACGACCGCCCGTCTCATAGTAACTGTTTACCCGCGGTTCGCCAGAACGGGTCGGAGAACCACCGGTACTGACTTACAATGATCGCTATCGGACGTACCGTATTCGGCGTACCGCGAGTTCGAGGTCGAACCGTTCGCCGGCGGTGGACTCCTGTGCCCGTCCGTCGCGCTCGAAACGAACCCGCCCGCTCACGCCCGCCGTCTCGTCGGGAGTGAGGCCGTCCTCGTCGTCGTCGGCGTCGTCGTCGAACCGGAACCGGGGGTAGTCGGTGGCGGCGAGCCGCGAGAACTCCTCGTGTTCGTACCGGACCCGGACCCGGAACTCGGCGTCCCTGATCGTCCGCGTCCCCACGTTCTCGATGTCGAACCGATACGTGACGAAGGCGAACTTCTCGAACTGGCTCCGCCGGACGGCGAGCCGGCGGTTCCGAATCTCGATGTCCTCGCTCGGGAGCGGGGCCGGCGTCGGCGTCGGTTCCGGGGTCGGTTCGGGCGTGGCCGTCGCCGTCGGTGTGGCCGTCGTCGTCGCCGTCGGCGCGTCCCCGCCCGGCGTCCCCGTCGCTTCGGGTTCGATGAACAGGCCGCTACAGCCGCTCAGCGACGCGAGCAGGCCGGCACCGGCGCCGAGGATCGTCCGTCGTTCGACACGGTCGTCGCCCATCGACGCGGACGTAGCGGTCGAGGGGATTAAAGCTCGCCCTTCGATTCTCAGCGCCGAGACCGGCGGCGACCACGCTCGCTCTTTCCCCACCGCGGCCGGCAATCCGGGACGGCGATCCGCATGAAACCCTTTTCGTCTCTACGGGCGTACCTCGGGTATGAGCTACGAGGCGGTTCTGTTCGACAACGACGGCGTCCTGGTCGAACCGATCGAACGATCGGTGCTCCGCCGCGCGACGTGGGAGGCGTTCGACGCCCTCGGCGTCCCCGACCCCGACCCCGACGATATCGACCGGCTCTCCCTCGGCGTCACGCCCGACGTACTCGCCGATGTCTGTGCGGCCTACGATCTCGATCCGGCCCGGTTCTGGCGCGCCCGCGACTACCACTCCTCGCACGCCCAGCGGGTCGAACTCCGGGCCGGCCGGGCCGCCCTCTACGACGATTTCGACGCCGTCCGCGAGATCGACGCTCCCCGCGGTATCGTCAGTTCGAACCAGCAGGACACCGTCGAGTTCATGCACGACTTCTTCGCCACCCGCGATCTCTTCGCGACCGCCTACGGCCGCGACCCCACGATCCGGAGTTTGGCACGGAAGAAACCCGATCCCTACTACCTCCACCGCGCGCTGTCGGATCTGGCGGTCGACCGTGCGTTGTTCGTCGGCGACAGCGAATCGGACGTACTGGCGGCGCAAAACGCCGGCCTCGACGCCGCGTTCGTCCGGCGGCCCCACCGCGAAACGGACGAGTTGTCGGTCGATCCGACCTACGAACTGGACGGGCTGTCCGACTTGCTCGGTATCGACGGCGTTCCGGTCCGCGGGCGGTGACCCGGGCGCCGAGGCTATGAGTCTCCGGCCCCTACACCGGGTATGAGCGAACACGACCGCTCACTCGCCGACCTGTCCGACGACGAGTGGCGCGACCGACTCACCGAAGAGGAGTATCGCATCCTGCGGGAACGCGGCACCGAACCCAAGTTCAGCGGCGACTTCCTCGACCGGAAGGGGAACGGCACGTACACCTGCGCCGGCTGTGGCGCCGAACTCTTCGATTCGGACACCAAGTTCGACTCCGGAAGCGGGTGGCCGAGTTTCTACGACGCCGTCGGACGCAGTCCGACGAGCAACCGGACGGGGTCCGGTGACGCCGTCGACGGCGCGGTCGAACTCGAAACCGACACCCGCCACGGCATGACCCGGACGGAGGTGCTGTGTGCGACGTGTGGCGGCCACCTCGGACACGTCTTCGAGGACGGTCCCGACCCGACGGGCAAGCGCTACTGCATCAACTCCGTCGCCCTCGACTTCGACCCCGAGTGACTACTCCTGCCCGCCGATGTTGACCGTCAGCACCGGTGCCGCCGACATCGTCACGACCTTCTGGGAGACGCTGCCGAGCATGTTCCGCTCGTAGTCGGCACCGTGGGTTCCCATGACGACGAGGTCGATCCCGTTCTCGTCGGCGTACGCGAGCACCTCGTCGGCCGGGTTACCCTTGCGGATCGCGGTCCGCACGGTGACGCCGTCGGCTTCGAGTTGGCTCGCGACCGCCGTGGTCGCCGTCTCCCCTTCGGTCCGGAGGCCGTCGACCACGTCCCCCTTCATGTCGTCTTGCAGCGTCAGAAAGGAGCGGTCGTCGATCACGTACAGGGCGTGGACCGTGGCGTCGCGGCGCGCGGCGATGTCGGCCGCGTGTTCGATCACCGCGTCCATCGACTCGCTCCCGTCCGTCGGGAGCAGGATGTCCTCGTACATCGTGTGCTCGTCGGTTCGGCGCGTGGGCTCTCACCCTTTTCGGTTCCGCCGTGGCTCAATGTGTCAACAGCAGTAACCGGTCGGGCGTCCGCGCGAGACAGAACGGCGCATCCGGCGGATTGCCGAACGTCACCTGGTCGTCGTCCGAGACGAACAGGCGCTCGAACGGGCGCCCACAGGCCGGACATTCGTACCCCTGTCGGTTCTCCAGATACATCGACGAGCCGTCCTGGGTGTGGAGTTTCAGCCCCGAACGGTAGTCGTGGACGTCGAACCCGTCCGAGAGGTCGAGACGGTCGGCCATACCGGTGACGCGCACGCGCCGGGATTAGGCGTTGTGGCTCATACGATCTCGTTTCGGAGCGTGCCGACGCCCTCGTAGGTGATCTCGACCGTGTCGCCGGGTTCCAACAGGCCGGGGTTGGCCGGGCTACCGAACGAGATCACGTCGCCGGGGCGGAAGGTGTAGCGCTCCGAGAGGAAGGCGACGACCTCCCCGGGCTGGAAGATCATCTCGTCGGTCGTCGCCGACTGCCGCTGCTCGCCGGAGATGACCGTCTCCATCGCCATCCCGTCGAGGTCGACGTCGGTCTCGATCCACGGCCCGAGCGGCGCCGATCCGTCGAACGCCTTCCGCGCAGTCCGGCGGTCCTGCTCGTAGGCGTCGAGGTCGTTGAGGATGGTGTAGCCGCGGATGTGGTCGTCGGCCTCGTCGACGCCGAAGTCGTGACAGCGGTCGTCGATCACCGCGGCGAGTTCGCCGGCGTAGGTGAACGACGCCACCCACTCGGGGTACTCGACGGCGGCGTCGGGCGGGTGGAGAGCGTGCGGTGGCTTGACGAACCAGTCCGGTCGATCCGGCCGGTCGCCCTCGCCCATCTGTTCGATCTTGGCGCCGAAGTTACGGCCGGTACAGAAGATGGCGGCGGGATCGCAGGGCGCCATCAGTTCGGCGTCCTCGCCGACGACGTACGTCGCGCCGTCGCCCTCGGTCGTGACGACGCCGTCCTCGTACTCGCCGGTGAAAATCCCCTTCGCCGTACAGATGCGTGCCAGTCGCATGGGCCGACGACGCCCGCCGCCGGGCTATCGGTTTCGCTTTAGGCGAGCTGTGCGAACGCGAGCGTCCCGCTGATGTTGTCGATGTACGCCTCGACGACCTGCCCTTCCTGGGCGCCGGGGACGAAGATGGTGTACTTGCCGCGTTCGGCGACGCCGTCGCCCTTGCGACCGGTGCCCGTGATCTGTAGCTGGTAGGTCTTGCCCTCCTCCAGTGTCGGGGTGCCCGCGGACGAGGTCTGTTTCGGCCGCTTCTCGACGGGTCGGAACGCCCCACACGCCGTACAGCGGAGCATGTCGACGCCGTCCTCGCGGACGAGGTTGGTGTCGGGCAGGCCACACTCCGAACAGGTGACGAACTCGGTGACGTAGGCGTCGATGGCGGCGTCGAAGTCGGCGACGGTGAAGGAGCCGTTGTACCGCGCCCGGTCGCCGTCGAACTGGCCGTTCGTCCCGAGTTCGCGCTGGATCGATCGGTGGAGATGCTCGGGCTTGCGCCCGAGGGCGTCGGCGATGTCGCCGAGGTTCGTCAGCCGCGTGAAGGCGCCGTCGGACTCGCCCTCGGGGTCGGGGACCTGCAGACGGTCACCCGCCTCGCGCGTTCGCTCCGGGAGCGTGTCGTAGGCACGGTCGAGCGCAGAATCGTAGTTCATACTTTCGCGACGGTGTCACGTCGTAAATCGGTTCCGTGAGTCGCGCTGGCACGTCACGACCGGCGGTCAGAACGTCCCCTCGACCAGCTCACTCGCCGCCGCGGCATCCATCGGTCCCCGTTCGGACAGGAGGTCGAGGAGGCGTGCGATCCGCTCGTCGGTCGGCTCGATCCCCGCTCGCTCTAGCAAGCCGTGGGCGCTCCCCCGGCCGCTTCCGGGACCGAAGACGAGACGGCGCTTCCCGCCGAACTCGGCGGGGTCGAACGGCTCGAACGTCGCCGGATCGCGGAGCATCGCGGCGGTGTGGATGCCCGATTCGTGGGTCGTCACGTCCCTCCCGAGGATCGGCGTCCGGGGGTCGACCGACTCGTCGAGGGCGTCGAGAACCGCCTCGCAGACGGGGACGAGTTCCGTCTCGTCGAGGTCGAAAGCTCCCGGACCGTCGATTCGGTCCCCCACCACGACCCGTTCGAGCGCCGCGTTGCCCGCGCGTTCGCCGAGCGACGCGACGCTCACGTCCGCAGTCGTCGCGCCGGCACCCACCGCCGCGAGCGTGTTCGCGACGGCGACGCCAACGTCGTCGTGGAAGTGAACGCCCAGTCGGTCGCCGTCGACGCCGCGGTCGCGGAGGTCGGCGACGACCGTCCGCACGCGGTCCGGAATCCGTGCGCCCACCGTGTCCGCGACGGTGATCGTCGGCACCGACGGGAAGCGCTCGAATGCGTCGACGAGGTGGGTGGGGTCGGTCCGGAAGCCGTCGACGAGCGTGAGGTGGACGCCCGCGCCGCCCTCGCGGGCGCGGTCCAGCGCCGCCGCCGCCATCTCCATGGCCTCCTCCCTCGACGTCCCCAGGACGTTCTCGAGTTGGCGCTCCGAAGTGGGGACGAACACCTCGATTACGTCCGCCTCGGCGTCGAGGGCGGCCTCCACGTCTCCGGTGCGGGCCCGGGCGATGCCGACGATGTCGGCGTCGACGCCGTCGTCGCCCGCTACCCGGCGGATCGCCTCGCGGTCCGTCTCGCCGACGACGGGGAAGCCGACCTGCACCGCATCGAGACCGAGGCGGTCGAGCGCCCGCGCGGCCGCCACCCGGGCCTCGACGCCGTACTCCCGTCCGGGCATCTGCGTGCCCTCACGGATCGTCACGTCGCGGAGGGCGGCCATCAGATCACGCCCTCCTCGCGGAGGCGGTCGTACGCCGACTCGTCGAGGCCGAGTTCGGACAGGAACACCTCGTCGTTGTGCTCGCCGTGTCCGGGGCCGGCGTGGGAAACGGCACCCGGCGTGCGCGTGAGGCGGGGAACCGGCGCCGCCGTCTTCAGCGAGCCTAGGTCGTCGTCTTCCATCTCCACGATGTCGTCTCGCGCCGCGTACTGCTCGTCCTCGAAGATGTCGGCCATGTCGTAGACGGGACCCACGATGGCGTCGGCGGCCTCCATCCCCGCGATGGCCTCGTCGGTCGAGCGCTCCCGCGTCCACGCCTCGATTATCTCGTCGAGTTCGTCCGCGTGGTCGACGCGGGCCTCGTTGGTGGCGAAACGGGGGTCGTCGACGATGTCCGGTCGGTCGATGGCCTCGGCCACGTTCTCGAAGATGGACTGTGCCGAGGCCGAGAGCGTCATGTAGCCGTCCGCCGTCTCGTAGACGTTCCGCGGCGCCGCGCTCTCGTGGTGGTTGCCGATGCGCTCGCGCACCTCACCGAGACGGTCGTACGCCTCGACTTCCGAGACGAAGAGCCGAAACAGGGGCTCGTAGAGGCTCATGTCGATCACCTGTCCCTCGCCGCTGCCGCCTGTCCGCCCCACGTCACGCTCGAAGAGCGCGAACATGACGCCCTGGACGGCGAAGGTGGCGGCCGTGAGGTCGCCGAGGCTAATGGGTGGCAGGAGGGGTTTGCTGTCGGGGAAGCCGTTGACGTGGGCCCAGTTGCTGATCCCCTCCGCGACGGTGCCAAAGCCCGGCTTCGCCGAGCGTGGCCCCGTCTGGCCGTACCCCGACTGCCGGACGACGATCAGTCCCGGGTTCTCCTCGTGGAGACGCCCCGGGCCGAGCCCCCACTTCTCCATCGTCCCCGGGCGGAAGTTCTCGAAGAGCACGTCGGCGTCGGCGATCAGATCGAGGAGGAGCGCGCTCCCTTCCGGCGTGCTCAGATCGAGCGTCACGCAGCGTTTGTTGCGGGCGATGGATTTCCACCAGAGCGAGACGCCCCCGTCGTACGGCGGCCACTCGCGGAGCGGATCGGTGCCCGTGGGGTGTTCGACCTTGATCACGTCGGCGCCGAAGTCGGCCAACTGCGTCGTGGCGAACCCCCCGGCGATCATGCCGGAGCAGTCGACGACGCGCAGACCGTCGAGCGGTCCCTGCCGTTCGCGTGCGGTCATGAACGACCGCTACGGGAGGCGGTCCGATAAGCTGTCGGGACGGGGTCGGACGGATCGTCGTTCCGGCGGGTCGCCGACCGTCCCACGGGCACTAACGTACGATACCGCGTCTCATACGGATTAGTGTAACTGTTTACCGGTGGGTCGCCGACCAGTCCTGGCGACCCACCGGTAATGACTTACACTAAACCGTATCAGAGGGCTTCGCGTTGCGTGTCGGTGTAGCCGGCGTAGCGGAGGAGTTCCGCGGCGCGGTCGGGTTTGGCGAGAAACACCTCGCGTCGGTCCGGAATGTCGGATTCGGTGACGTCCGGTGGGAGGCCGAGTGTGCCCGACGGGACGCCCTCCTGCCCGAGGACCGGGAAGTGCCGGCCGTCGAGTTTCATCACGAGGGGCGCGTCCAGGCGCTCGACGCCCTCGCCGTCGGTGTAGAGCCGCCGGTTCATCCGCTCGTGGTCCGTCCGGTGGATGACGGCGTGCTCACCGCCGTGGGGTTCGACGTACAGTCGCCCGAGGTAGTAGCCCGAGGAGAACTCTTCGAACATGCGATTCGGTATACGGTACCACACCACACGGTATAAATCTTGTCGGGGAAATTTATATAGAACCGCAATCCGGCGGCTCAGCGCCGGTCGCGCATCGACCAGACGGCGATCAGGCCGAGGATGACGGCCGGAATCATCGGGAGGACGAGCATCGCCGAGCGGTAGGTGGCGCCGAAGACGGCCCCGCCGGCGGGCCAGAGATAGACCATGCCGGGCACGACGAGCACCGCGACGACGACGGCGGCGACCAGCACCCAGCCGACCCGCCCGAGTCCCTCCTCCTCGTCGTCGGCCGCGGCGTCGGTCGGCGCCTCGCCGGTGGTGACCGTCACCGTGTCGTCGCCGTTGGCCGCCCCGTCACTGCTCACTGTCGGGGACGACGACGACTTTCCCGAACCCCTCGCGGTTCTCGAGGAGTTCGTGTGCGCGGGCCGTCTCGCTCATCGGCAGCGTCTCCCGAATCCGGGGCTCGAACGTACCGTCCCAGACGAGTTCGAGCACGTCGTCGAACTGGCCGGGCGTCGCCATCGTCGACCCGATCACCGATAGCTGGTTCCAGAAGATGCGGTTGATGTCGGTCTCCGGGTTCGGGCCGGTCGTGGCGCCGCAAGTGACGAGGCGACCGCCCTTCGCGAGGCTCGCGAGCGAGTCGCCCCACGTCTCCGCGCCGACGTGATCGACCACCACGTCGACCCCGCGGCCGTCGGTCAACGAGCGGATCTCGCCCGCGAAATCGGTGGTCTCGTAGTCGATAGCGTGATCCGCGCCGCAGTCGACGGCGTAGTCGAGTTTCGCGTCCGTGCTCGCGGTGGCGAACACCTCCGCGCCGAGGTAGTCGGCAATCTGGACGGCGGCGTGGCCGACGCCGCCCGAGGCGCCGAGGACGAGTACCGACTCGCCCGGGCCGAGGTCGGCACGGTCGACGAGCATCCGCCACGCGGTGCCGAAGACGAGCGACGCCGACCCCGCGACGGGCCAGGGCACGTCGTCGGGCACCGGGACGAGGTTCGCCTCCGGGACTGCGAACTCCTCGGCGTGGACGCCGGGGACGTGTTCGCCCAGGATGTGATAGGAGACGCACATCGACGGCTCGCCGTGGCGGCAAAACTCGCAGTCGCCACACGAGACGCCGGCGGTGACGGCGACGTGATCGCCCGGTTCGAACCGGGTTACGTCCGCCCCAACCTCGCGGACGACGCCCGCCGCGTCGCTCCCCGGCGTGTGTGGCAGGTCGAGGTCGATCCCCGGCAACCCCCGGCGCGTCCAGACGTCGAGGTGGTTGAGCGCCGCCGCCTTCACGTCGACGCGCACGTCCTCGTTCCCCACCTCGGGCGCCGGCGCGTCGCCGTACTCGATTACCTCCGGACCCCCGTGTGCCGTGATCTGAACCGCTTTCATACCCTCGCTAACCGCGCCGACGGACAAAACGGTGTGGTTCGTGGGTTCGGAACCCGTAGGAAGCGACACCGATTCGGGTCGAGTCGACTACCTGCTCGTCGCGTTCGTGCTTCCACATTCGGGACACTGCGTGAGGGTGCCGAGCGACGGGTGGTCGGCCGTTTCCCACGCGTCGCTTCCCGTCGGCGTCTCGAACCCGCAGTTCAGACAGACGATGCGGCTCCCGGTCGTGGCTCCGTCGACCATACCCGTGGGTACGGCGCGACGTGTCATAGTGTTTATTGTAACTGTTTGCCGGTGGTTCGCCGACCCGTTCTGGCGAACCACCGGTACTGACTTACAATGATCAGTATCGACGGTTTTCTCGTCCGGCGGTCGCGACGCGGCCCACGGCCGTCGGTCCTGAGGCGCCGACGTGGCGCACACGGCTACAGCCGACAGTATTAGTGGACGGCGGCCGAATCGTGGCGTATGAGCGATCACGGTCACGACGATGGACACGACCACGACCACCATCACCACGATGTCGAGACCCTCGGCGCCGGCATCGTCACCGTCTCGTCCTCGCGGACGCTCGACGACGACCCCGCGGGCGACGCCATCGCCGCGGCGTTCGAGGCCGAGGGTCACGAGGTGGTGACGCGGGAACTCGTCCCCGACGACTACGACCGCGTGCAGGCGACGCTCCGGAACGTCGCGCGCCGTGGCGACGTAGACGCCGTCGTGAGCACCGGCGGGACGGGCGTGACGCCGGACGACGTGACCGTCGAGGCGGCCGAACCGCTGTTCGAGAAGACGTTGCCCGGCTTCGGCGAACTGTTCCGCCGGCTCTCGTACGACGAGATTGGGACGCGGATCGTCGGCACGCGAGCTATCGCCGGCGTCGTCGAGGGGGCGCCCGTCTTCTGCCTGCCGGGGAGCGAGAACGCGGCGACGCTCGGCGCCGAAGAAGTGATCGTCCCCGAGGCGGGGCATCTGTCGGGACTGGCGACGCGGGACGACTAGCCACCCGTTTCGGGGACCGATAGCGGTTATCGCAGCCGTTCACCGGCGTCGCCATCCCCGTTCGGCGGCCATCGGTTCCGACTACGGCAAACCGCGCGAAGCCGGTCGGCAGGGTTTTAACGCCCCGAGTGAGTAGGGGTCCCACATGAGCCAGCAGCAGGAGCCAACCGACGAGGAGCCCTACGCCGGGAGCAAGGATCCGAACCTCCGGAGCAACGAGGTGACCGCGGGTCGTGATCGTGCCCCCCATCGGTCGATGTTCCGTGCCATGGGCTTTACCGACGACGACCTCGAATCGCCGATGGTCGGCGTCGCCAACCCCGCGGCTGACATCACGCCGTGTAACGTCCACCTCGACGAGGTGGCCGAGTCGGCCCTCGACGGCATCGACGGCGCGGGCGGTATGCCCATCGAGTTCGGCACCATCACCATCTCGGACGCCATCTCGATGGGGACCGAAGGGATGAAGTCCTCGCTCATCTCGCGGGAGGTGATCGCCGACTCCGTCGAACTCGTCGCCTTCGGGGAGCGCATGGACGCCCTCGTCACTATCGGCGGCTGTGACAAGAACATGCCGGGGATGATGATGGCGGCCATCCGGACCGACCTCCCCTCCGTCTTCCTCTACGGCGGGTCGATCATGCCCGGCG
The DNA here is from genome assembly GCF_000427685.1 of Haloplanus natans DSM 17983. Taxonomy (NCBI): domain Archaea; kingdom Methanobacteriati; phylum Methanobacteriota; class Halobacteria; order Halobacteriales; family Haloferacaceae; genus Haloplanus; species Haloplanus natans. Next base: position 2,456,559 of record NZ_KE386573.1, on the reverse strand, counting down.
AGCACGACGGCCGCGAGGTGACCATCCAGAACGTCTTCGAGGGCGTCGGCGCCGTCGCGTCCGGCGACATGACCGACGACGAACTCGACGACCTCGAACGCCACGCGTGCCCCGGTGCGGGCTCCTGTGGCGGGATGTTCACCGCCAACACGATGGCCTCGATCAGCGAGGCTATCGGCTTCGCGCCGCTCGGCTCCGCCTCGCCGCCCGCGGAGGACGAGGCTCGCTACGAGGTGGCCCGCGAATCCGGCGAACTGGTGCTCGACGTGGTCGAGGCGGAGCGGACGCCCTCCGATTTCCTCTCGCAGGAATCGTTCGAGAACGCCATCGCCCTGCAGGTGGCGGTCGGGGGCTCGACCAACGCCGTCCTCCACCTCCTCGCGATGGCCGCGGAGGCCGGCGTCGACCTCGACATCGAGGACTTCAACCGCATCAGCGCCCGGACGCCGAAGATAGCCAACCTCCAGCCCGGCGGCGAGCGGGTGATGAACGACCTCCACGAGGTGGGGGGTGTGCCCGTCGTCCTGCGTGAACTCCTCGATGCGGACCTGCTCCACGGCGACGCACTGACGGTGACGGGCGAGACGATGGCCGAGGCCATCGAGCGTTACGACCCGCCCGCAGTCGACGAACTGGACGCCGACTTCCTCCACACCGTCGCCGATCCGATCCACGAACGCGGCGCTATCCGCATCCTCACCGGCAACCTCGCCCCCGAGGGCGCCGTCATCAAGATCACCGGCGAGGACCACCTCCACCACCAGGGTCCAGTCCGGGTGTTCGAGGAGGAAAAGAGCGCGATGGAGTACGTTCAGGAGGGACACGTGGAGTCGGGCGACGTGATCTGCATCCGGAACGAGGGCCCGCGTGGTGGCCCCGGGATGCGCGAGATGCTCGGCGTCACCTCCGCCGTCGCCGGTCAGGGCCACGCCGAGGACGTGTCGCTCTTTACCGACGGCCGGTTCTCGGGCGCGACCCGTGGCTTCTCGATCGGTCACGTCGCCCCGGAAGCGTTCGTCGGCGGGCCCATCGCCGCACTCGAAGACGGCGACGAGATCACCATCGACATCGACGACCTCGAACTCTCGGTGGATCTCTCCGACGAGGAACTGGAGGAGCGTCTGGAGGGCTACGACCCCGAACCGAACTACACCTCGGGCGTGCTGGCGAAGTACGGACAACTGTTCGACTCCGCGGCCAACGGCGCGGTGACGAATCCGGGCGCGAAGGGGGAGTGAGACGGCAGGCGAGCGGAGCGAGCCAGCAGGTGGTTTTCGTCGGGCTTTTGTGACGAGCGGTCGCGACCCCGACGGCAGGCGGCGGGCCTACCCGTCCAGTTCGCGCAACGTCTCGTGGACGCCGACGACCACCGTCGGCACGATCAGCATGAACAGGTGTTCCTCGATCGGGATTCCCAGCAGGTCGATCCCCGTCCGCATGGGGATGGCGAAGACGCCGATCGAGAGCGTGTACCAGTCCCAGACGTAGGCGAAGGGGTAGCAGACGAGCGCCGTCCGCGCCGCGGCCCGCACCGCGCCGGCCCGAACCACCAGCGCGACGGCGATCGTCCCCCACAACAGTTCGGTCGCGAGGTAGGTGTACGGGCCGAGGACGGTGATGTCGGGGAGCGTAAGGCCCGCGAGCGGGCGGAGCCACACGGCGACGACGAGGAGGGCAAAAAAGAGGTAGGAGGCCCGGACGAGCAGCATCGTCGCGAGTTCGGCGGTGGCCCGGCGGGCGACGACGGCGACGCCGAGAAACGGGACGACGGCGAGTGCCGATCCGCGGGGAACGACCGCGGTAACGGACAGGGCAACGACGGCGACCATGCCCGCCGCCATCAGGCCGGTCGCGAGGCGGCGGGCCGCCGGCGGTCCGAGGACGACGGCGACGGTTCGCTTCTCGACCGAGCGGTCGTAGTCGTAGTCGGTGGTGTCGTCGACGATTTTGATCCCCGCCAGCACGACGACGAAGACGACGGCGAAAGCGAGGGCGGCCACGGAGAGCGTCCGCGTCTGGACGTAGTGGCCGCCGAGGAGGGCGAAGCCGATGCCGACGGGGTAGCCGAGCGTCGCGCCGAACGGGTTCGTATCCAACTGTGGCGCGTGGAGGACGGCGACCAGCCATCCGGGAAGGGTCAGGAGGGCAGCGACCGGATCGACCAGGAGCCACAGCGCGGCGGTGCCGAGGAAAAACAGCGTCGTCGAGCCGGCGAGCGCGAGGTGACAGCCCCGGCGTGTCAGCGGGTGGTCGTCGTCCTCGCCGCGGCGGTGGAAGTCGACGAGGCCGTCCTTGACGTGGGCGGTGTAGAGCGCACAGAACGCGACGCCCACGTGGAAGACGGCCAGCCCCGGATCGTAAAGCCCGCCGAGGACGGCGCCGAAACCGGAGGCGGCCAGCGGCGGCGTCATGAAGACGGGATGGATCTGCGAGGCGACGGCGCCGAGAGTCGCGCGCGCACCGGTCCCGTGCCGGGCGATAGCCATCGATTCCCGGGTACGTGCCGCACCCACATATACTGCCGGCCGGCCGCAGGGTAGAAGACGCCGGCGCTCGCTCGTACGTCCATGCTCGACTCGTTGCTCGGGCGCGCCGAACTGAAAACGCGCATCGAGGAACTCGAAGAGGAGAAACGGCATCTGGAGCGCCGACTCGACGCCGAGAGTGAGCGTCGGGCCGACGCCGCCACCGCCCGCCAGACGGCCGAAGAGCGGGTCAACCGCCTCGAAGACCGCATCGCCGATCTGGAGGGCCAACTCGCCGCGCGTGAGGACGAGTCGGCGGCCGACCTCGCCCCCCGCGGCGTCGAGTCGCTCCGTGGCGACCGCCTCGATGCCGTCCTCGACCGCCTCCGGAGCGTCGAGGCCGGGCCGGAGGGGGCGCTGACGGCGTTCGTGGACGACGACGTGCCGGCGGCGGTCCGTGACCTCCTCGGCGACCGCACGCCCCTCGTCGACCGCGCGGCCCCCCGTCTGGTCTGTGTCGACGACGCTCGCCTCGTGAGCGTCGCCCTCGACCCGCCGCTCGCCCCCGAGGCGTTCGTCGCGTGGGACGACGGCTTCCGCCTCGACGACGACTGGTTTCACCCGCCCGACGGCCTCACCGTCGCGCTGGTGCGGTCGGATCTGTTCGCCGTCGGCGTCTACGAAGACGGCGAGTTGGCGGACGTGGAGACCGTCGAGACGGACGTGAAATCGGCCCACTCCAAGGGCGGGTTCTCGCAGTCGCGGTTCGAGCGCCGACGGAACGACCAGATCGCCACCCACCTCGACGACTGTCGGGCCGCACTGGACCGGCGCGACCCCGATCGACTCGTCCTCCTCGGCGAACGGACGGCCCTCGACGATATCGACCACGACGCCGTCGCCGTCGAGACGGTGGACGCGAGCGGCGATCCCGCGGCCGCCCTCGGCGACGCCGCGGACTCGTTTTTCACCACGCGGCTGACGCTGCTGTGACGTTTTCGGCTCGCGCGCTCGTCTCGACGGCGACGCCGGAGACGTAGTCGCCGTCGGGACCGACGTACACCCCCTCGCGCCCGCAGTCGGTAGTGAGCGAGCACACTTTGATCTCGGGCGGCCAGATGACGCGGACGCCGCGGGCCGTCCGCTCGACGCTCGCGGTCTGGCGGTACGTGACCGTCGTCCCTTGGGGTTCGACGAAGGTGACGAGAAGCGTCACCTCGCTAACGCCGGCGGGGAGTGGCGCCGTCGCCGCCGCGGTGCCGCTCGGGGCGCGGACGGTGGCGGTGCCGTCGGTGGCGTCGACGCCCCAGTCGACGGTGACCGGCCCGTCCACCCGTCCGATCTCCACCCGCGCGCTCCCCGCCTCGGTGACGATTCGGGCGCGGGCGTAAGTGGCCCGGGCCGGGACGCCGAGGGTCGTCGTCGCCGCCACGCGGTCGCCCGCCTTCACGTCGAGCGGCACCAGCGCCGGCTCCGTGGGCGTCACCGCGCCCGTCCACTCGCCCCGATACGTGAACCGGTAGGGCCGGCGGTCGCCGGCCGCGTCGAGGGCGGCGAACCGCTCCACGTCGCCGTCGTTGATGACGTAGAGGGCGTCGCCGTCGAATCCGGGGTCGTTGCGCAGATACTGGAACGGGTGGTGGAGCCAGTCGCCGTAGGGGTCGGGGACGAACACGACGGCGTTCTCGGGCGACCACGACTCGAAGGGTTCGTACGTGTTCGCGAGGTTCGACGTGCGCAGTCGGTTCTCGTCGTAGGGGTCCTCGACCGCCGCGACGCCTGCGACGCCGCCGACGCCAGCGGCGACGACGAGGGCCGCGGCGAGGACGGCGCCCCGCCTCGGCGCGTCGAGGGGGGCCGTCGCGTCCCGGAGGCGACGCCACAGGACGAGCGCCCCCGCGGCGCCGAACGCCGAGAGCGGGAGGAGCAGGTCGAAGTGGTAGTACGGACCGAGCAGGCCGATGAGGCCGTTCTCTAGCCCGTTGAGCGTCCCCCAGAAGTAGGCGTTGCCGAGGACGACTGCGGGGACGAGGCCGACGAGGACGACCCGGAGCGCGGGCGCCGAGAGCGCCGGATCGGCGAGCGCGTCTCGGTCGGCCCGGAGCTCCGCGAGGCCGACGAGGGCGAGGAGGGTGCCGACGGGGCCGGCGACGGTCCACTCGGTCGTCAGGAGGCTCAGTAGCCGGCCCGTCGTCTCCGCGGCGAGGGCCGGGGTGTACACCCGGTCGTAGCCCAGCAACTCGTGGCGGCCGAAGCCGATGCCGTCGTTCGGGCCGAACGCCTTGTACGGGAAGACGAGGGGGTCGCCGGTCATGACGAGGTTGTACGCGAGGGTGACGGCGACGCCCGCAGTGCCGACGCCGGCGACGGCTAGGAGGCGGGTGAGTGTCGGGCGGAAGTCCTCGGTCCCGTACGTCCACCACAGCGAGCCGAGGGCGTGGGCGATAAAGGGCACCGCGAACAGGACGGCGGTGTAGGGGCGGGCGAAGAAGGCGAGGCCGACGGCGGCGCCGGCGACGAGTCCCCAGCGCGGCGAGTCGCGACGCATCGTCCGCACGTACGCGACCGCGAACGCGAGGTTCAGGAGCGTCGTCGGGGCGTACGGGAGAAAGACGGCGGACGTAAAGAGAAAGAGGGGCGCGCCGACGAGGAGGGGGACCGCGAGGTGGCCGGTCCGCCGGTCGAAGGCGGCCGCGGTGAGGGCGTAGACGAGAGCAGCGTTGCCGGCGGCGACGAGGCCGAGCGCGACGTTCCAGTCGCCGAGCAGTTTGCCGACGGCGAAGACGCCGGCGGCGACGGGGGAGTATTTCGAGTAGTAGCGGAGGTCGCCGCCCGCGGCGTCGGCGACGAAAAACCACGGCCGAACGAGGCGTCCGAGCGCGCCGGGATCGAGGAAGAGTTTACCCTCTAGCAGCATGGCCGCCTGCGTGAGGTAGACGCCCTCGTCGTCGTTGACGGAGTGGTACGGAAAGAGGTCGACCGCGAGCCAGTAGACGACGAGGCCGGCGAGGACGGCGAGAGCCGCGGCGACGAGACGGTCGCGTCGGGGCCGCGCGGACACTATTCGTCGGCGTCGGGGGGCCGCTGGTCGGTCGGGAACCAGGCGAGTTCGTGATCCGCGTCGAGTTCGATCCGGACCTCGGTGTCGAGCGGGATGGACTCGTCGTGGTTGTGCATACACTGGACGGCGGTGTCGTCGTCGAGGCGAACCTCGTAGAGGATCGTCGGGCCGAGATAGCGCCGGGAGACCACCTGCCCGTCGGCCTCGCCGTCGACGGGGATGGCCCGGATGTCGTCCGGGCGGACGAGCACGTCGATGCGGGTGCGGTCGTAGGTGCCCGCCAGCCCGTTGATCTGATCGCGCGGGATCGGGCCGAGGCCGGTCGTCACCTCGCCGCCGTGGACGTAGCCGGGGAGGAAGCTGGCGTGACCGAGGAAGCCGGCGACGAATCGGGACTCGGGCTGCTGGAACACCTGTTCGGGGTCGCCTACCTGCTCGATCCGGCCGTCGTTCATGACGGCCACGCGGTCGGAGATGGACATGGCCTCCTCCTGGTCGTGGGTGACGGAGATTGCGGTCACGCCCGTCTCCTTGAGGATGCGTCGTACCTCCTCGCGCATCTTCACGCGGAGGTCGACGTCGAGGTTGGAGAAGGGTTCATCGAGCAGAAGCACCTCGGGTTCGGGCGCGAGCGACCGGGCGAGTGCCACCCGCTGTTGCTGGCCGCCGGAGAGCTCGTCCGGGTAGGAGTCGCCCTGCGCTTCGAGTCCGACGAGGTCCAGGAGTTCGTCGACCCGTTGCTCGCGGGCGTCGGCGTCCCAGGCCTCCAGTCCGAAGGCGACGTTCTCGGCGGCGGTGAGGTGGGGAAAGAGCGCGAACTCCTGGAAGACGACGCCGATACCGCGGTCCTCGGGTTCGACGAAGCGGTCGGAACTGGAGACTGGCGTGCCGTTCAGCGCGACTTCGCCACCGTTCGGGCGTTCGAGACCGGCGATGAGACGGAGCGTCGTCGTCTTCCCACAGCCCGAGGGGCCGAGGAGCGTGAGGATTTCACCCTCGTGGATCGAGAGTGAGAGGTCCTCGATGACCCGTTCTACGCCGTACGACTTCGAGACGTCGTCCAGTTCGAGGACCGGCGCGTCGCCGGCGGTCGGTTCGTCGGTCCGTACGTCCGTCGCGTGCATCGTCCTATTTGACATCGTATCCCTCCTGTGAGAGGATCACCAGCATCGAGAGCGCCGAGACGCCGAGGAGAATGAGCGCGGGGACGGCCGCGTGGCCGTAGTAGCCCGACGCCGTCGCCGTCCAGATGTGGGTGACGAGTGTCTTGAACCCCGACGGCCGGAGCAGGAGTGTCGCCGGGAGTTCCTTCATCGTGGTGAGAAAGACCAGCGCCGCGCCGCCGAGGAGGCCGGGCGCGATGAGCGGAAGCGTCACCGCGCGGAAGGCGCCGAAAGAGGAGCGCCCGAGCGTCCGCGCCGCCTCGGGGAGTGCGGGGTTGACCCGCAGGAACGACGCCCGCATCGACCCAACCGCCTGCGGGAGAAAGCGGACGACATAGGCCGCGACCAGCAGGTAGAGCGTCTGGTAGATGGGCTGGGCGTACGACGTGCCCAGATACACCAAGGCGAGGCCGAGCACCACGCCGGGGACGGCGTAGCCGACGTACGTCGCCCGCTCGAAGGCTTCGGTCAGGCGCGAGCGGTGTTTCGCAGCGAGATACGCCACCGGCAGACCGGCGACGGTGGCGACCAGCGCCGCGCCCGCCGAGACGCCGACGGAGTTGAGGGCGTACGACGGCCGGAAGGCGAGTGCGTTCCCGACTTCGGCGCCCCCCTGTGCCAGCCAGGTCAGCAGGATGCCGAGCGGGACGAAAAGCGCCAGCCCGGAGATGGCGAGACACCCCGCCATCGCGACGTACTTCCACTTGCCGAGCCGGACCGTGCCGCTCGTGCGGCCGCCCTGCCGTCCGGCGTACAGCGGTTCGTTGCCCCGGATGTGTGACTCCAGGCCGAGAATCAGCAGGGTGACCGCGACGAGTTGCAGCGAGAGCAGCGAGGCCACGTCGCGGCCGAAGGTGGTGAACTCGACGTAGATGACGCGCGTAAAGGCGTCGAACTGCATGATCGCCGGCGTCCCGAAGTCGGAGAGGGCATAGAGGGCAACGAGGAGGGAGCCGGCGCCGACCGCCGGTTTGATCTGCGGGACGGTCACTCGACGGAACGCTTCCCACTGGCTGTGTTCGAGCGTCCGCGCGGCGTCGATGAGCGTCGTATCGAGTGACTTCAGCGCCGCACGGGTCGTGATGAACACGTAGGGGTAGGTGTAGAGCGTGATAACGAGCGAGGCGCCGACGAAGCCGTAGATTTCGGGGAGGCGCTCGACGCCGAGGGGGGCGAGCAGCCGCTGGAACGCGCCCTGCGGGCCGAACGCCGAGACGAAGGCGAACGCGCCGATGTAACTCGGGATCACGAGAGGAAGCGAGACTGCGACGGTGACCCCTCGGCGGAAGGGGAGGTCCGTCCGAACCGTCAGGTAGGCAAGCGGGACGCCGATGAGCACCGAGGCGACGGTGACGACGACGACGAGCGCGGCGCTGTTGACCAACACCTGCACCGTCGACGGGCGCGTCGAGATGTCGATAGCCTCCGCCAGTCCCACGTCGAGTGCGGTTCGGACCAGCCACACCAGTGGCAACAGGACGGCGGCGGCGACGGCCCCGCTCGCTACCGTCGTCGGTAGCGGCAGGTCGTCGCTCGCGTCGTCGATGGTGGGGTGGTCCGTGGCCATAGCGCGTCAGAGCACTCCGACGTCCCGGAGGAGATCGACCGTCCCCTCCAGATCGGATAGCTGGGTGAGGTCTAAATTCTCGGGGGGGTTCAATTCGTCGATTGTCGGCAGGCGACCGATGGGTTCGACGCCGGGGACCAGCGGGTATTCGAACGTCTCCCGCGCGAAGTAGTCCTGTGCCTCCGCCGACAGCAGGTGCCGGACGAAGTTGGCGGCGAGGTCGGTGTCCGCGGCGGTATCGAGGACGCAGGCGCCGGCGACGTTGAAGATGGCGCCCGCATCGCCCTCGGTGAACGCGGTGGCGATGGGGGCGTTCGGCCGGCCGGCGAGCACCCGCTGGATGTAGTAGTGGTTGGCGAAACCGGCGCGGAGTTCGCCGTCGGCGACGGCCTGACTCACGAGGAACTCGTCGGCGTAGTTGGTATCGAGGCCGAGTTCGAGCATCCCGTTGAGCCACTGTCGGGTCTCCGCTTCGCCGTTGAGCACGCGCATCGCCGTGATGAACGCCTGGAACGAACTGTACGTGGGGGCACAGCCGATGGCGTCGCGGAACGCCTCCGTCTCCGGGAACGCGAAGATGTCGTCGGGGATGTCGGAGTCGGAGAGTTCGTTCGTGTTGTACGGGATGGTGCGGGCGCGTCCGGACGTGCCGATCCACATCCCGTCGCTGTCGTGGAACTGATCGGGGACCATGTCCAGCACTTCGGTCGGGAGCTCGACCGTCCGTTCGCGGTCCTTGAGCGCGCCGAGCGAGCCGGCGTTGACGGAGTAGAACACGTCGGCCGGACTGCCCGACCCCTCGGTTTCGATCTGGTTTACCAGTTCCGCGGCCGAGTTGTATCGCGGCCGGATCGTCAGGTCGGGGTAGAGGTCCTCGATGAACGTGATGAGTTGGCCGACGAGCGGTTCGCCACGGCCGGAGTAGAGGGTCAACTCGCCGCTCAGATCGGGCATCTCGGCCATCGAGACGCCGCCGGAGATGTCGCGCGCGCCGAACGGCGAGCGACCGGAACCGATCTGACCGACGACGTTCTCGCCGCCGGTTCCGCCACCCCCATTCCCGCCGCTGCCACTGCCGCCGCCCAGCAGTCCGTTACAGCCCGCGATCGATGCGAGTCCGGCGGCGCCCCCGAGTCGGAGGATTCGACGCCGAGAGCTACGGTGATCCGTCATACTTTGATTTAGGCCGCCCTAAAACACTTATACTTGCCGGTTCGGGAACTCCGCGAGTCGGGACGCGCCCCGGACGGATCGGTGTCCCGGACCGACATGGCGACTCGCCGGTACCGGCTTACGGTCGGATAGTGATTATTGTACGTCCTCACCGGTGGTTCGCCGACCCGTTCTGGCGAACCACCGGTACACAGTTACAGTACACACTATCAGTCGTCGGCCGGGACCGCTCGCTCGACGGACTGGAGTTCGTCGAGACAGTCCAGCCAGTCGTGCATACACTCGCCGACGTGGGCGAGGAAGTCGCCGTTGCGGTAGTCGGCCTCCGCCTCCAGCAGGGCGTCGGCCATCGAAGCGAAGGCGTCAGCGTACGTGTCGGCGTCGTCGCCCGCGTCGTCGACCAGTTTCCAGAGGTGTTCGTTGAGTTCCAGCCCAGCCACCTCGTTGTGCAGGTCGTCGAACGTCGAACGCGGCGCCTTGTCGTGGCGACAGAGCGGGTCGCCCGTCAGCACGTCCTTGCCGAGCACGTCCGCCGCCCGCTTGAGGAAGACGCCGCTCCAGATGTCGTCGAACCGGCCGACCGACCACTCGTTGTCGTCCATCGGGAGTTGGTAGAAGGCGGGGACGACTTCCCGGCGGAAGCCGAGGTTCATCGAGCAGACGGTGAGGTAGTGGCCAGGGTCGACGACGAAATCCGGTCCGAAGTCGGCGTCGGTCAGGCGCGTCTCGGCCTGCCCCTGCAGGTCGCCGTCCATCAGGATACGCACCGCGTCGAGGTCGGGTACGTTCGTCCAGAGTCCCTGCGAGGCGACCACGTCGTCGACCCCGCGGGTCCCCGTCTCGACCGTCTCGTCCATCGCCGCGTACGGGTAACCACGGGGGTAGAGGCCGTGGTCGTCGGCGGCGTGATAGAGGACGTTCACCCAGTTCTCGTCCGAGCGCACCGACTCGACGGTGCGCTTGCCCTCCAGATTCCGGAGATGCGTCCCGAAGAAGTCCACGTCGTCGTGGGGACGCGTATCGTCGTCGATGAAGACGCCGTAGGGGTGGTCGTGGGCCCACAGGTAGAGCAGGCCGAAACTCGTCTGGGCGTGACTCCGCGCCGGGATCAGGTGGCCGTAGTCGCCGACGCCGTGGTCGTCGAGCCACGTTTCGCGTCGGCTCCCGTCGAACACCTCGCCCGCCACGCCCAGGTCGTCGAGCATCGCCGCCATCTCACCCGTCGGGCAGTGATCCTCGGTCACCAGCACGAACTCCAGTCGGTCGGTGTCGAAGCCGTGCGCCTCGGCGTTGTCGACGTACGACCGCACACATTCGAACTCCCGTATCGTCGGAACGATCACGCACACGTCGGCGTCCATGCCACTCATTGTTTAGGCCCACCTAAAGTACCTGTCGCTCCGCGCCAGCGATATATATTTCTCGATAGAGGACCGTAGAAATCATACCAACGGCTTTGTGTAGTCTCGTCCTCCAGTACGGTGATTTCAGGCGACGGCGACGACGCCGTGGCATCCCCAGTCATGTCCGAACCAGACGATACAGACGGCGCGAACGGTGACGAGTGCGCCTCTCCCGACCTCGACGCCCCGCGATTCTACCTGAACCGCGAGTTGAGCCACCTCGCCTTCCAGAAGCGGGTCCTCAACGAGGCGCTCGACGAGCGAACGCCCCTTCTGGAGCGGGTGCGCTTTCTCGCCATCTTCACCCGCAACCTCGACGAGTTCTTCATGAAACGGGTCGGCGGCCTGAAACAGCAGATCGACGCCGGCATCACCGACCCGACGGTCGACGGACGGACGCCCCACGAGCAGTGGGCGGAGATACTCGAGACGACCGGCCCCATGTTCGACCGGCAGGCCGAGTGCTACCGCGAGGTGATCCGGCCGGCGCTCGCGGAGGCGGGCATCGCTATCCTCGACCACGAGGACCTCACCGCCGCGGAACGCGAGCGGATGCGGGCGTACTTCCAGGAGTCGGTCATGCCGACGCTGACGCCGCTGTCGTTCGATCCCGCCCATCCGTTCCCCTTCATTTCGAATCTCAGCCTCTCGCTCGGCGTCTTCGTCCGCCACGACCCCGACGAGGAGCCCATCTTCACCCGGATCAAAGTCCCACAGAACCGCCCGCGGCTCGTCCCGGTCGAGGAGGGATCGCGGTATATCCTGCTGGAGCAACTCATCGAGGCACATCTCGACCTCCTGATGCCGAACGTCGAGGTGCTCGACACCGCGATCTTTCGGATCACGCGCAATGCGGAAGTCCGGCGCGACGAGGAAGTCGCGGAGGACCTGATCGAGGCCATCGAGGAGGTGATCGAACAGCGGCGCTTCGCCATGGCGGTCAGACTGGAGATCAGCGCCGACGCCCCGGAGGCGATGGTGGACCTTCTCGCCGACCAGTTGGAACTCGATCCCGAGGAGGTGTTCTATCGAAGCGGCCCCCTCGACTACCGCGACTTCGACGCGCTCACCGACCTCGACCGGCCCGACCTGAAACGCGAGCGGTGGTCGCCGCTCCCCCATCCCCGGTTCGCCGAGGGGCTGAATGGCGACGTGACGCTCCAGGGCGGCGATTTGTTCGACGAAATCGCGAGCGACGACGTGCTCCTCCACCATCCGTATCACTCCTTCGACGGCACCGTCCAACGGTTCCTCGACGCCGCCGCCAACGACCCGGACGTGTTGGCGATCAAGGCCGCCATCTACCGCACCGCGAGCGACTCGCAGGTGATCCAGCGGCTGATCGACGCCGCCGACAACGGCAAACAGGTGGCCGTGATGGTCGAACTCAAGGCCCGCTTCGACGAGCAGAACAACCTCCAGTGGGTGCGCAAACTCGAGGAGAACGGCATCCACGTCGCCTACGGCACGGTGGGGCTGAAAACCCACACCAAGACGGCCCTCGTCGTCCGCGAGGAGCCGGATGGCGTGACGCTCTACTCCCACGTCGCCACCGGCAACTACCACTCCGAGACGGCGAAAGGCTACGTCGACCTCGGCCTCCTGACCGCGGACCGCGACATCGGGCAGGACCTCGTGACGGTCTTCAACTTCTTCACCGGACCGTCGCTCGACGAGGAGTTCCGCAAACTTCTGGTCGCGCCCGTGACGATGCGCGAACGGTTCACCGACCTGGTGCGCCGGGAGGCCCGGTACGCTCGCGCCGGCCGGCCCGCGCGCATCGCCGCCAAGATGAACGCGCTCGAAGACCCGGCGATGGTGCGGGAACTCTACGAGGCGTCGATGGCCGGCGTCGATATCGACCTGCTCGTCCGCGACATCTGTCGGCTCCGCCCGGACATCGAGGGCGTCAGCGACACCGTGACCGTCCGCTCGGTCGTCGGGCGCTTCCTGGAACACTCCCGGATCTACTACTTCGAGAACGGCGCGGGGCCGGACGACCCGGCCGAATCGACCGACGGCGCGAGCCCCCAGTACTTCATCGGCTCCGCCGACTGGATGACGCGCAACCTCGACTACCGCGTCGAGGCCGTCGCGCCCGTCACCGACTCCGACCTCCGCGAGCAACTCCGGTTCGTCCTCGAAGTGATGCGCAACGACAACCGCACCGGCTGGGAGATGGCGTCGGACGGGACCTACGAACAGCGAACGCCCGGCGAGGACCCCGTCTGGAGCACTCAGGAGATACTGATGGCGGCGACGCGGGCCGCCCACGAGAGCGACGACGACCGCGGCATCGACACCGACCACCCCGCGAGTCCCGGCGACCTCCTCGTGACTGCGGCGGACGGCGCGGCATCCGTCGCGGACGACGATGCGACGGACTAATCCCCCGTCAGCGACTCCAGCAGGTGGACCGCCGGCTCGGGCGCCAGCGGCTCGTTCGCGTTCCCACAGTGTGGGGACTGCACACAGGCCGGACAGCCGTCCGCACACCCACAGGCGTCGATCATTCGTCCAGTTCGGGCCAGCAGGGGCTCGATTCGATCGAACGCGCCCCGGGCGAGGCCGACGCCCCCGGGGTAGCCGTCGTAGACGAAGACCGTGCTCGCGCCGGTGTGGTCGTGATACGGCGTCGAGAGGCCGCCCACGTCCGCCCGGTCACAGAGCAGTTCGAGTGGCAGAAGTGAGATGAGGCCGTGTTCGGCGGCGTGGATGCCGCCGGCGAAGTCACCCATTCCCCGCATCGCCATCTCCACGTCCCCGGGGACGGTGACATACAGCGCCGTCGTCGACAGCGTCGTCTCGGGGAGGTCGAGTGCCTCCCGACCCAGCGTCTCGCCCCGCTTCGCGTCCCGGCGCTCGAACCCAGTCACCCGCTCGGTGACGGACACGTCCGCGAGGCACACGTCGACGTCGGGCCGGGCCGACAGCGGCGTCGCCGTCCGGTCCCGATCCACCGTGATCGACTTCTCGGTCAGGACGCGGGTGTAGTAGTCCGCCCACGTCGGCTGGAGGGTGGCGACGTCGCGGTCCAGATTCAGCCCTTCCACCTCGTAGGACTGGCCCTGGTGGTGATAGATCGCACCGGGATGGGCATCCCGGAGGGCGTCGCCGAGGCCGAGGGTGGCGATCACGTCCCCGTCGGCCAGCAGGTCGACCTCGCGGTCGTCGACGGTGCGGAGGCTCGTCCCGTGCTGTGGGCTGTGGTCGCCCGCGTGGGTCCACCGCATCCCCTCGCTCGTTTCGCGGCGTTCCAGTTCGCCCTCGGCTTCGAGGTCCGCCACCACGTCCGCGAAGCCCTCGCCGAAATATGCCTCGTCCGCCCGCGACAGCCAGTTCTCCGTCGCCGCCGCGGCGACGTGGGCGGGCAACAGGTGCTCGTTCGCGGGGTCGACGGTCGCCCGTTCCGGGTCGCCGTCGAAGAGGTCGTCGGGGTTGTCCATCAGATACTGGTCCAACTGGTCCTCGCCGGCGATGAGGGCGACGACCGCGGGGTCGTCGCCGCGGCCCGCCCGTCCCGCGCGCTGGACGGTCGACATCCGGGTCCCGGGGTAGCCGTCGAGGAGGACGGCGTCTAGCCCGCCCACGTCGACGCCGAGTTCGAGCGCGCTCGTGCTCCAGACGCCCCGTACGTCGCCGCGGTGGAGTCCGTCCTCGATGTCGCGCCGGCGGTCGTCGCGCAGCGAGGCCTGGTACGCCTCGATCCGGTTCGCCAGGTCGCGCTTGCCCCGGTCGCGGAGGGTGTCGGCGCTCTCGGTGGCGTAGCGCTCGGCGGTCTGGCGGGCCCGCGTGAAAGCGAGCGTCCGGTGGCCCGCAGCCACCAGGTCGACGAACAGCCGCTTCGTCTCGACGTGGCTCGACCGGCGACGGCCCGACCCCTCGCCGCCCTCGTACGCCGGCGGGTTCCACAGCAGCCAGTGGCGCGGTCCCCGACCGCTGGTGTCCTCGTCGACGAGGGCAAAGCCGGATTCCGGGCGCCCGGTCAGCCGCGCGGCGTGTTCGACCGGGTTGCCGATGGTGGCCGAACAGCAGACGAACTGCGGGTCGCTCCCGTAGCGTTCACACAGGCGGGCCAGCCGCCGAAAGACGAGGGCGACGTGGCTCCCGAAGACGCCACGGTAGCCGTGGACCTCGTCGACGACGACGAGTTCGAGCGAGGAGAGGAGCCACTCCCACAGCCGGTGGCCGTGCGGCAGGAGGCCGTAGTGAAGCATATCGGGGTTGGAGAGGAGGACCGTCGGCCGGCGGTCACGTACGTCGCGCTTTTCGGTCTGCGAGAGCCGGCCGGTGTAGGTGGCGACCGAGACGCGGCTGCCGAACCCCAGCGCACGGGCGAGTTCGTCCAGCCCGTCCGCCTGATCGGCGATGAGAGCGTTCTGCGGGCCGAGATACAGCGTCCGCCCCCCGTGGTCCATCGCCCGCTCGAACGCGGGGACGGTGTACCCGAGGCTCTTCCCGCTGGCCGTCGGCGTCGCGAGCACGGCGTCCCGTCCGTCGCGGACGGCCTCGATAGCCTCGACCTGGTGGCGGTAGAGCCGGTCGATCCCCCGCCCGTCGAGCGCGCTCGCCAGTCGCGGTTCGAGATCACAGTCGGCGTATATCGGGTCACGGCCAGGGACAGGGCGGTAGTCGGCGAGCTGGTCCGCGTCGGCACGCGCTCGGAGTCGGTCGACGGCGTCCACACTGGCGGTGTGGACGGCGCGGACATACGGATTGCGGTCGAACGGGTGCCCGCGACACCGTTTTGCGCCCGCGAACCCAACGACCGCTCATGACGAGTCCCGAGACGGTGCTGATCTACGACGGCGACTGCGCCTACTGCTCCGTGGCGGCGCGGGCGCTCCGCAACCTCCCGTCGACCGGCTCGATTTCGTGGTACGACGACGCGGCACAGACCTTCCTCGACGCGCAGTACGGCGAGACGCCGTTCGCCATGTTCCTCGTCGACGCCGCACGGGGACGGGTGTACGCCGGACGGTCCGCGGCCCAAGAACTCGCCGACCGGGCCGGTACCCCCGGAGTCGTCGGGGCGCTCGTCCGGGACAACTACGACCACATCGCGAACGTCGTTGGGCGTCTCTCCGGCCGCGGCCGCGACCCGGACGACTACCACGGCGTCTCCCGACTCGACGACGCCGCCCGGGAGCGGTTCCCGGCGCTCGCCACGGCCGCGGCGTCCCCCGACGCACCGACCGGCCGTCGATGACCGGGGGCACGTACACCCTCCTGCTCGCGCTTCCCGAGGCGGTCGAACTCGACGTGGGTGCGCTCGGCTCACACGCCCTCTCCCCCGGCGCGTACGCCTATACCGGGAGCGCCCTCGGGAGCGGCGGCTTCGCCCGCGTCGACCGGCACCGCCGCCTCGCGGCCGGCGAGAGCGACACCCGGCACTGGCACGTCGACTACCTGCTCGGCCACCCAGCCACCGAACTCCGCACCGTCGTCACGTCGCCCGGCGTCGACGCCGAGTGCGACATCGCCGGCCGGCTCCCCGCCGGTCCCGTCGCTGGCTTCGGCGCCTCGGACTGTGGCTGCCGCTCGCATCTGGCGGGCAACGACGACGTCGAGCAGTTGCGGGCGACGGTCGAATCGGCACACCGGGCGGTCAGGCGGTCGGGATGAACTCGAAAATGCGCGACCGGGGACACCCGAGCCGGCGGATCCGGGCGAACCCGCCGGTTCGGGCGTCGGCTCGGGCGGCGGGCCGGGCAACCCGCCACGAACCCTGTGTCAGAGGCACCCCGGCACTACTAAACACATTCGACGATATGTTCATGTTACCCCCTGCAGAATGTGTCGCAGCGTGACGAATGATATATAATTGTTTTGGACCGGGTGGTGGTCGATGACCGATCTCTCCCCCGTCGCGGCCGTCGAGCGCCGCATCGACGTGCTTCGCGCGCTCGACGGAGCGCCGGATTCGAAGGTGGGAGTGGCCGAGCGGGTCGACATCTCGCGGTCGACCGCCGAACGGGCGATGCACGAACTGGCGACCCACGGGTTCGTGGCGTCGTCGTCCGACGGGTATCGAGTGACGATTCCGGGGCGACTGGCACTCGACGCCCACGGCCAGCGAGCGGCGCGTATCGACGCCGCGGCCGCCGTTGCTCCCCTGTTCGACGGCGTCTCCCTCTCGTTCGACCTCGATCCGGCCGTCCTCGACGGCGTGCGGGTCGTCGAGGCACAACCCCACGCCCCCACCCGACCGGTCGAATGCGTCTCCACCCTCGTCGCCGACGCCACCCACGTCTCGGCGTACACCGGGCGGTTTCTCTCGCGCCACGCCCGGCTTTACCACGACCGGATACTCGACGGCATGACCGGCTGCTTCCTGACGACGGAACGCATCATCGAGCGACAGCGGACGACGCGGCCCGGGGAGTTGCAGGAAGTGATCGACCTCGGCCACGTGTCGCTCCGCCGTCTCGACCGGGACGACCCCGTGACGCTCGTTCTCGCGGAGACGCCCGACGGCCCCGAGATGGGGCTGGTCGTCTACCGCGACGAGTCGCCGCGGGGCTTTCTCGGCACCGACGACCCCGCGGCGACGCGGTGGGCGCGCGCGCTCTACGAGCGGCTGTGGACGGCGGCGACGCCCGTCTAGCGCCGCGCCCGATCCAGCGCCTCGACGGGTGTCGGGGGCTTCTCGTCGTAGTGGTCGCCGAGTTGGGTGCGACAGGAGGCGCCGGGGGCGACGACCCGGTCGCCCGAACTGGCGTCGATCTGATCGAACAGGATGGAACCGATGGCCGTGCTCATCGAGAAATGCTCGGCCTCGTAGCCGAATGAGCCGGCCATGCCACAGCAGCCCGAATCGAGGGGGTCGACGCCGTAGCCCGCCCGCCGCAACACGCCGACCGCGTGGTGGTCCTTCCGTGTCGACTTCTGGTGGCAGTGGCCGTGGTAGGTCAACGTCTCGTCGGGCGCGTCGACGTCGAGGGCCTCGTCGAGGCGGTGGGCGTCGACGTACTCCATGATGCCGTAGCTGTTGGCGGCCACCGTCTCCACGTCCGGCCCCGAGAGGAGGTCCAGATAATCCGACTGGAACATTACGGCGTCGGAGGGTTCGACGACGACCACGTCCCAGCCGTTCCGAACCCGGGGCGCGAGGGCGTCGACGTTCGTCGCCGCCTGCTCCCGGGCCAAGTCGAGAAAGCCCTTCGAGAACGGCGGCCGGCCGCTCCCGGTCACGGCCTCGGGAATCTCGACGTGGACGTTGGCGGCTTCGAGGACGCGAACCGCCGCCTTCCCCGCCTCCGGCGCGTTGTACGTCGTGTACGTGTCGGGAAAGAGGAGGACGCGGTGGTCGGCCTCGTCTTCGCCCACTCGCGCGCCGCCACGGGCGTCGAACCAGTCGACCAGCGACTCGCGGTGGAAGGTGGGGAGCGAGCGGTCCCGCGCGATGCCGACCGTCTTCTCCATCAGCAGGCGGGCGCCGGGCACCTTCGCCGCCCAGTTCGAGAGGGGCGCGAGTTTCGATCCGAGCGCGTTCAGCGCGTCGATGTTCGCGAACAGTTCGTCCCGGAGGCTGGAGCCGTGGCGCTGGTGGTGTTCGTGTGTCACCTCCGCTTTCAGTTTCGCGAGGTCGACCTCGCTGGGGCAGTCCTTCGAACAGCCCTTACAGCCGATACAGAGGTCGAGCACCTCGTGCATGAACTCCACGTCGGTGGCCTCGTCGTCGAGGTTCCCGCTCATGGCCTGTCTGAGCAGGTTGGCCCGGCCGCGGGTGGCGGTGATTTCCTCCTGGCTGGCGCGGTAGGTTGGGCACATGACGCCGCCGGTCGTCTCCTGTGGACCGCGACAACCGCCACAGCCGTGACAGAGTTCGACCATGCCCTGGAGGCCGTTCTCGTTGTCCCACTCCAAGGCGGGGTCGAAGCCGGCGTCGAACTCGTAGTCGGCGTCGAACCGGAGATGTTCGGTCATGTCGGCGTCGCCGCAGATGTTTCCGGGATTGAGCAGCCAGTCGGGATCGACGGCGGTCTTCAGGTCGCGGAACACCTGCCAGAGGTGGTCGCCGTACAGCTTCCGGTTCCACTGGGTGCGCGCCCGGCCGTCGCCGTGTTCGCCCGACACCGAGCCGTCGTATTTCACGACCAGATCGGTCGCGGCGTCGGCGATAGACTCCATCGTCTCGATGCCGTCGACCGTCTTCGTGTTGACCAGCGGGCGGATGTGGAGGACGCCCGGGCCGGCGTGGGCGTAGTAGCTGGCGAAGGTGTCGTGATCGTCGAGGATCTCCTGGAAGTCCGCGACGTAGGCGGGCAGGTTCTCGGCCGGGATGGCGGTGTCCTCGATGAACGCGATGTGTTTGGCGTCGCTGGTGCGGGAAAGCAGGATCGGGAGACCGGATTTGCGCATCTTCCAGAACTTCTCCCGCGTCTCGGCGTCGTGGGCCTCCATCGCCGCCCGGGCGCGCCGGGAGTCTGCCGTCAGGTCCGCGGCGCCGGCCGACGGGTCCGCGTCGGACTCGCCGCCGGGCACCCGGTCGGCGATCAGATCCGCCACTTTGCGTCGACCCTCGTCGTCGCTGTCGGCGTAGAACTCCACGAGCAGGACCGAATCCGTCCCCTCGGGGAGCATCCCGACCACGTCTTGGAACTCGGCCGTCTCCCGTGCCAGATCGAGCAACACGTCGTCCATCACCTCCACCGCGGCGGGGTCGTGCTCCAGAATCGGCGCCACGTCCTCCATCGCGTCGAGTAGGTCGTCGTAGGTCAACAGGCCGATTGCTTTCGTCTCCGGGAGGGGTTCGAGCGAGACGGTCGCCGCCGTGATGATGGCGAGTGTCCCCTCGCTGCCCGCGAGCAGGCGGGCGAGGTTGACCGACCCCGACTCGGCCTCGTCGATCAGCACGTCGAGGTTGTAGCCGGAGACGTTGCGTTTCAGGTCCGGATACTTCTCGCGCACCTCGTCGGCCTCCTCGTCGACGATGCGGAGGGTTTCGGCGTAGAACCGTTCTTCGAGCGACCCGTCGGGGTCGGCGCCCGCGCGCAGTTCGTCGAGTGTCACCTCGCCGAACGTCGTCACTGTGCCGTCCGCGAGGACGGCCTCGACTTCCTCGACGTAGGCGTCGGTCTTCCCGTATTTCAGCGAGTGGGCGCCGGTGGAGTTGTTGCCGATGGCGCCGCCGAGGACGCTCTTGTCGCCCCACGCGGGGTCGGGTGCGAACTTCAGCCCGTGGGGGGCGAGTTCGGCGTTGAGGTCGCCGAGTTTCACGCCGGGTTGGGCGCGGGCGCGCCGGGCGTCGGGGTCCATCTCCAGTACGTCCGTCATCGTCCGCGAGAAGTCGAGGACGACCGCTTCGTTGACGGTCTGGCCGGCGAGGCTGGTGCCGCCGCCCCGCGGGAGGACGGGAATCCCCCGCTCGGCGCAGTACTCGACCACTGCGGCCACGTCGGCCGTCGAGGTGGGGAAGACGACGCCGATGGGCGTCATCTCGTAGGCGCTGGCGTCGGTGGCGTAGAGCTGTCGGGAGTAGTCGTCGAATCGAACGTCGCCGGCGATCAGCCCGTTCAGGTCGTCGACCATTCCCGGTCGGTCGACGCCGTCGCTTCGATAGTCGTAATCGCCCGCCGACGCGGGATCGATGTCGGCGTCGCCTGTCGTTGCCATTGGCGGCCACTTGGTGCATAGCCGCATAAAATGGGGGGTATCGACCGACGCGCTCGTACGGGTTGCTGTCCGTCGGTCCCGGCGACCCGCCGGGAACACGTATCAGAACACGCCGGGGAACAGCACGTAGCCGAACAGCAGCGTCAGGAGTCCCGTCGCCGTCGCGTAGTACGCGAGCGGGATGAGTTCGTAGCGGATGACGCGTCCCTCCTCGCCGACGAGGCCGACGACGGCCAGCGCCGCCACGACGTTGTGGACGGCGATCAGGTTACCGATGGCCCCGCCCACGGCCTGCGCGCCGAGGATGATCGTCCGCGGGAAGCCGATCTGATCGGCCACGCCGTACTGGAAGGTGCCGAACAGGATGTCGGAGACGGTGTTCGATCCCGCGAGGAAGGCCCCGAGCGCGCCGACGAGCGACGCGAAGAAGGGGTAGACGCCGCCGGCGACCCCCGCCATCGTATCGGAGAGGACGATCAGCATGCCGTCGGTCCCAGTCGCCGTTCCCGACTGGAGCATGATCTGGACCGTCGCCACCGCGAAGAGCAGGGCGATGACGGCGGGTGTCACCTTCTCTATCGTCTCGCTCCACGCGCCCGTGACCTCGTCGGTGGACATCCCGTGGATCGGGATGGTCAGCAGGTGGACGGCGACGAACACCGCACCGGGCAGGTACAGCGTGGCGAACGAGGCCGACAGCGACGTGCCGAGGATTCCCTGCCACTGCAAGACGAGATTCGACTGCAGGAACGTCGTCACCGGGCCGACGACGCGCGTGACGACCAGCAGCAGCGCCACGAGGGCGTAGGGCGCCCACGCCCGCGGGAGCGACATGGTCTGGACGGTGCCGCCGTCGGCGGCGACGTGTGCCTCGCGCGAGGAGGACTCGCCGGGCTGGATGTCGCCGACCCAGTGGTCGGGCCACGCGGACTGCTCGGCGAAGTCCCACTCCTCGTCGGGGTGAAAGAAGCCGGCTTTGAGCGCGCCGACCGTGACGAACAGGCCGACCATCGCGCCGATCAGGCCGGGGAACTCCGGCCCGAGGACGTACGCCGTTGCCCAGTAGGGAACGGCGAAGGAGGCCCACGCGAACAGGCAGAGCGGCAGGACTTCGAGTGCGGGCTTGATCGAGCGCTCCTCGCCGAAGAAGCGAGTCATCATCGCCACGCCGATGAACGGCAGGGCGGCGCCGACGACGACGTGGAAGGAGGCCGCCCACACCGCGATTTCGGCCACCCATCCCTGGACAGTCATGCCCTGTGCGGCGACGGCGGAGTTGATGACCTCCACGTCCCCGAAGATGTCGATCATGCCGATGATGAGCGGCGTCCCGACGGCGCCGAAGGTGATCGCCATCAGGTTGCCGGTGAGCGCTACCACGACGGCCGCGAGCGGTGGGAAGCCGAGGCCGACCAGCAACGGGCCGACGATGGCCGCGGGCGTCCCGAAGCCCGCCGCGCCCTCGATAAACGAGCCCATCAGGAAAACGAGCAGGACGACCTGCACGCGCCGGTCGTCGCTGATCGAGGCGAAGCCCTGATTGATCGCGTCGAAGGCCCCGGTCCGTTTGAGCGTATAGAGCAGGAGGATCGCCCCGAAGACGATCCAGAGGATGTTCGCGGCGGTGATGAAGCCGTTGATGGTGGCGGCGCCGATCCAGGTCGGCGACATGTTCCACCCGAAGTAGCCGGCGCCGATGGCGACGACCCACGCGACGGGCATCGCCCGCGTCGCCGGCCAGAATCGCCCGACCATCAGGTACGCGATGGCCGCCAGCGGCAACATCGCGATGGCGACGTCGATGGCCGCCATCACGCCACCGCCCCGGCGTCGACCGCCGTCCGATTCGTTCCACAATCGTTCGCTAATCGATCTGGCATCGTTCTATGCCACCGTTTACCCCGATATATATCCGGCGTTCCTCGCTTTTCGTGATGGTCACTCGGATTCCGACGTGTCGTTCGAGGCGACGTTCAGTCGAATGAACTGGCAAATTACGGGTTTTGAAGCGTTCTATGCCGGTTACTATCGTCCCGCCGAAATCCGGTGCACACGAGCGAAAAGGAAAATTCACACGTGTGCAGTGGGTATTTTTTCGTGTGCAAAGGCTTATGCCTACGTGTGAACTGGGATTCGGCATGAGCGATCGGCCCCGAAACGACGACGGGCAGTACGCCGATCACATCCCGCCGGAGCGGGCGCTGGAGGTGTTCGACGAACGGGACGACCTCGCTCGGCCGCTCACCGCGAGCGACGTGATGACGGCGCTCGACTGCTCGCGCCGGACGGCCCACAACAAGCTGGAGACGCTCGTCGACCGGGGACGGCTCCGGACGCGGAAGGTCGGCGCCCGGAGCCGGGTCTGGTGGGTGCCGATGGAGCGTGGTCCCGACCCCGACGACGGCCGCCCACTCGCCGTCGACAACGCCATCCGGGACGCGGCGCTCCCCGGAAGCGGGCCGACCCTCGAGGTGCGGCGGGAGGCGCTGTCGGCTGCCTACGACTACCTCGCGTCCAACCCCGAGGCCAAGAAGGCCGACTTCCTCCGCGATGTCTACCACGACAACCCCGCGGGCTACGAGTCCGCGGAGGCGTGGTGGAACGCCATCCAGCCGGCGCTGAAGGGACTCCCGGGTGTCGATCCGCCCGCCGAGCGTGGCCACCTCTGGCATTTCCTCGGCGGCGACTGAGGCAGGTCACTGTACGTCAGTACCGGTGATTCGCCGAGACGATCCGGGATACGGTTACGACACTCCGTCCGAGCCCGCCGACCGGTCCCTTTTTTTCGGCGCGACACCGACCTCTCACTGTCCCGACTTCCATGCGCACACCGCCGACGACCAGCGACTGCCGGACGCCACGCGACCCTTCCGACCGTGGCTGACGATACGTCCGCTACCGACGGCACCGACGCGGACCGCCCCGTCCACGCCTCCGAAGTCGAGGGGCGGCAGTACCGCGGCACGTGGTACTGTCCCCTGCCGTACGACGAGTTAGAGCGCGCGCCGGATACGACCGACTACCCCGACCGCGGGACGGGCGGGGCGCTCCGACTGGCCGAACTCCCGCGGGTGCCGCGTGTCCGTCACGTCGTCGGGCCGAGCGCCATCATGCTCGGCGCGTCGCTCGGGAGTGGCGAGACGCTGTTCTGGCCCGGTCTGATCGCCCGCCACGGCTGGGCCATCTACTGGGCGTTCGTCGTCGGCGTCTTCACGCAGTTCGTCGTCAACACCGAACTCCAGCGGTGGACGCTCGCGACCGGCGAGAGCGTCTTTCGTTCGTACGTCCGCGTCAACCGCGCGTGGCCGTGGGTGTTCCTTCTGGCCGGTCTCCTCAGCCTCGGGTGGCCCGGGTGGGCCGCCGGCGCCGCACAGGTCGCCGCCACCGCCACCGGCCTCGCCGGAACGACGCTTCTCGGCTTCCCCGCGTGGAAACCGCTCGCCGTTGCCCTGTTGCTCGTCGTCTGGCTCTCGTATCAGGTCTCCTCCGTCGCCTACAACGCCGTCGAGGCGTTCCAGATCGGCCTGCTGTTCGTCGCCATCGCGACGGCACTCGTCCTCGCCGTCGCCAGCGGCGCCGTCGCCGAAGTCGGCTCCCTGCCCACGGCCGTGACTGGCGTCGGAACGCTTCCCCCCGAGATGGACGTGGCCGTCTTCCTCGGCGGCCTCGCCTTCGCGGGCGCCGGCGGCTATCTCAACCTCTCACAGAGCCTCTGGGCCCGCGAGAAGGGGTACGGCATGGGCAACTACCAGGGCCGCGTGCGCAACCCGTTCACCGGCGACGACCCCGAACCGATCCGGCGTGACGGCTTCACCTTCCGCGCCACGGCCCTGAATCTGCAGCGGTGGCGCGGCTGGTGGCGCGTGATTCAGGTCGAACACCTCCTCACGTTCGTCGTTGGCCTCCTCCTCGTGGCGACGGTGCTGATGGCCGTCGCGCGCCGGCACGCGCCGGGGGCCGACGCGAACGCGCTCGATATGTGGCTTGGCACTATCGCCCCCTCGCTCGGCGGCCTCGGGGCGTTGCTCGTTTTCGTCCTCCTTTTCGTCGCCCTTTTTACCACCGAGTACGCCATCGTCGAGTCGTTCGTCCGCAACTCCGCGGACGCCGTCTACGAGACGTTCGCGCGCGACGCCGGCTGGGATCTCTCGCGGCTGTTCTGGTGGCTCCTCACCGGCTTCACCGTCTGGGGCGTGGTCGTCATCCTCCTCTTTTCGGCGCCGCTCGGCACCTGTGGTCCCTTCCTCTTGCTCGTCGTCGGCGCCGCCCTCTCGGGCGTGATGATGTGGCCGTACACCGTCCTCACCCTCCTCGTCAACACGCGGCGACTCCCCGAACACCTCCAGCCCGGCTGGAGCCGGCTCGTCGCCATGTGGTGGGCGTCGGGCTTCTACGGCTACTTCAGCGTCCTCCTGATCGGCCAGACGGCGGCCGCCGCCGGCGTCGACGGCGTAGGGACGAGCGTCGGCGTCGTCGGTAGCGGTCCCGGGGGCTACGCCCTCTGGGTGGGGTATGCGCTCGTGCAGGCGTACGCGGTGGTTCGCTCCGTCGGCGCCAAGCGCGCCGCGTCGGGCACCGTCGCGGCCCTCGCCGGTCGTTGACCGCGGACCGAAGCTACAAAGCCGCCGCGTCCCAAGCTATCGGGCATGGCAACGACGACCACGAACCCGACCCTCTCGACGTTCGAGGCGGCCCTCGACGACCTCGGCGTCGAGTCGACCCGGACGACGGTCGAGGACTTCGCGACGACGCTCGACGGCATCGTCCGCGATCCGGCCGTCGGCGTCTCCCTCCCGTTCGATGTCGAATACCCCGACAGCGTGACCGTCGACCCCACGCCCGCCGACCTGGAACGCGCCGCGACGGGCGTCACGCCCGCCTCCTACGGCGTCGCCAACTACGGGAGCGTCCTCCTGCCCTCGACCGACGACGGTGCCGAACTCGTCTCCCTCTACCCGAAACTCCACGTTCCCGTGCTCCGCGCGAGCGACGTGCTCCCGGACCTGCCCGAGGCGCTGGACCGCTTCGGTGACGCCGCCCGAGCGGAGGACTTGAGCGCCATCGTCGCCACCGGCCCGAGCGCCACCGCCGACATGGGGAAACTCGTCCTCGGTGCCCACGGCCCCGAGGCCGTCCACGTGGTGATGCTCGATGAGTAAGGGTCGCGGCGACAAGGCGGCCGAAATCCGGCGCCTGATGGCGACCGAGGGTCCCGCCATCGAGGAGAACACCAAGGGCTTCAACCGGAAGCGACAGGAGGCGGTCGCCGACCTGGAGAACTACGAGGAACTCCGCGACCGTGCCCGCGAAATCAAGGAGGACGCCATCGACCGCCTCCCCGAACTGATCGACCGGCTTCGCGAAGCCGTCGAGGACAAC
This sequence comes from Haloplanus natans DSM 17983, assembly GCF_000427685.1. Lineage (NCBI taxonomy): Archaea > Methanobacteriati > Methanobacteriota > Halobacteria > Halobacteriales > Haloferacaceae > Haloplanus > Haloplanus natans. The sequence continues at coordinate 2,430,730 of NZ_KE386573.1, read as the reverse complement.
GGCGGCCACCTCTACGTCGCCGACGACGCCGCCGACGCCAACCGGTACATCCGCGACGTGGCGGCCGAGAACGACGCCGAGCGGATGGTCAAGAGCAAGTCGATGACCACCGAAGAGCTAGAGGTCAACGACGCCCTCGCCGAGGACGGCGTCGACGTGGTCGAGACGGACCTCGGCGAGTGGGTGGTTCAGCTCGCCGACGAGACGCCCTCGCATCTCATCGCGCCGGCCATCCACCGCTCCCAAGAGAGTATCGCGGAGCTGTTCGAGACGGTGTTCGACCCCGCGGACCCGCCGCAGACGGCCAACGAACTCACCAGCTTCGCCCGCGAGAAGCTGGGCGAGCGCATTCGCGACGCCGATATCGGCATGACCGGCGCCAACTTCGTCACCGCGGATTCGGGCACGATGGCCATCGTCACCAGCGAGGGCAACGCACGGAAATGCGCCGTCACGCCCGATACCCACATCGCCGTCACGGGCGTCGAGAAGGTGGTTCCCTCCACCGACGAGCTCTCCCCGTTTCTCGAACTCCTCGCGCGGTCGGGCACGGGTCAGGCCCTCACCGCCTACGTCTCCCTGCTCACCCCGCCGGTCGACTCGCCGACGGTCGACTTCGACGACGACGAGACGCCGCTCTCCGAGCGCGATTCCGACCGCGACTTCCATCTCGTCCTGATCGACAACGGCCGCATGGCGATGCGCGAGGACGACCAACTCCGCGAGACGCTGTACTGCATCCGCTGTGGCCAGTGTTCGAACTCCTGTGCCAACTTCCAGCACGTCGGCGGTCACGCCTTCGGCGGCGAGACGTACTCCGGCGGCATCGGCACCGGGTGGGAGGCGGGCATCGAGGGCCTCGACACCGCCGCCGAGTTCAACGACTTCTGTACCGGCTGTTCCCGGTGTGTCAACGGCTGTCCCACCAAGATCGACATCCCGTGGATCAACACCGTCGTCCGCGATCGGGTGAACCGCGGGAAGGAACCGGAGGGCTACGACTTCCTCGTCGAGGGGCTGACGCCGGACGAGGAGCCCGGCGGACTGGATCTGGACAAGCGGCTGTTCGGCAACTTCGAGACGCTGGCGAAACTGGGCAGTGCGACTGCCCCCGTCTCGAACTGGCTCGCCGACACCGGGGCGGCCCGGTGGGCGCTCGAACGCGTCGCCGGGGTCGACGCCCGCCGTGACCTGCCCGAATTCCAGCGTGAGACGCTCGTCGAGTGGTTCGGGAACCGCGTCTCCACCGTCTCCGATCCGACCCGCGAAGTCGTCCTCTACCCCGATGTCTACACCAACCACGTCCAGGTCGAACGCGGGAAGGCCGCGGTGCGCGTACTGGAGGCGCTCGGCGTCTCCGTCCGCGTGCCCGCCGTGCGTTCCAGCGGTCGCGCCCCCCTCTCGCAGGGGATGATCGCCACCGCCGAGGACCACGCTCACGACGTCTACGGCTCCCTCGCCGAATACATCGACGCCGGGCGCGACGTGGTCGTGATCGAACCTTCCGACCTCGCCATGTTCGACGGCGAGTACGAGCGGTTCCTCCCCGAAGCGTCCGCCGAGCGACTGGGGGAGCACTCCTACGAGATCATGGAGTACGTCTACGGCCTACTGGAGAACGGCGCCGACGCCGACGCCCTCCGCGCCGGCGACGGCGACGAAGTCGCCTACCACGCCCACTGCCAGCAGCGGACGCTGGGGTTGGAGGCCCATACCGTCGCCGTGCTCGAGGACCTCGGCTACGACGTGCTCACTTCCGACGTGGAGTGTTGTGGGATGGCCGGCTCCTTCGGCTACAAGGACACCTACTACGAACTGAGCATGGACGTGGGCGACGACCTGGCCGAGCAGTTCTCGACACCGGAAACACGGGATCGAACCGTCGTCGCCAGCGGCACCTCCTGTCTGGAGCAACTCGACGCCCTGCTCTCGCGGCCGTCGACGCATCCGGTCGAGTTGATCGCGCCGTAAACAAGACGCGCACGAAAGCCGCCGCTGATGCGCCGCCACACACCACCGTCGCCCCTATCCGCGAACTATTAAGACCCGCGGCGAACAGGGTGGGGTATGGACGGCACGCCACAGGAGATTACGACGCTCGTCGGGCGCGAGGTGTACTCGAACAACGGGGTCTTCGTCGGGGAAGTCGAGGACGTGCGACTGGATCTGAACCAGCAGGCCGTCACCGGACTCGCACTTGGCGAACTCAGCCAGGAACTGTTCGCCGGCCGCATCGAGGCCGGCAAGGGTGTGATGATCCCGTACCGCTGGGTCCGGGCCGTCGGCGACGTCATCCTGATCAACGACGTGGTCGAACGGCTAGAAGACGACAACGAGGACGAAGAGGTCGTCGCCTAACTCCCGTTTCCAGCCTCGGCCGCGCTCTCGACGCCCATCGCGTCGAACAGCTTCTTGCGAACTGCTTCCTCGGCCAGCGCCAGGAGCGTATCCCGGTTGTCCTCGCTGGCCTCGATGCCGGTAAACAGGCCGAGCGGAATCTCGACGCCTCCCTGTGTCGAGTGGCCGCCCGTCTCGCCGATGCCGCCGTAGGCGTCGTCCAACACGTTTCCGATGTTGATGCGGATGTCCTTCGAGCGCGCCGCGAGGTAGATGGTGTCGTCGGCAATGCCGAAGACGGCGGTAGTGGTGATCCCCTCCAGATTCAGGAGGTGCTGGGCGGCCTGTGCCAGCGCGTCGCGGTCACGGATGAACCCCGCGTTCGAGACCAGATGGCTCCCCTGGACCTGCCGGTTCTGGATCGCCTCGGCGAGTACGTCGAGCGTCTCGGGCGACATCGACGGCGACTCCACCTGTTCGAGGGTGTCGTGGTTGGCAAAGGGGTAGAGATACGCCGCCGCGGTCAGATCGGCGGGCGTCGTGTCGCGCTTGAAATCGAGCGTCTCGGCGCGAATACCGTACAGCAGCGCCGTCGCCACCGCCTCGTCCGGCGAGAGGTCGAACTCCTGGATATACTTCGTGAGGATGGTCGAGGTGGAGGAGACGTTCGGCCGTACGTCGATGAACTCGGCGTCGTACTCCGTCTCCGGTTCGTAGTGGTCGATGAAGATGTCGACGCCGGTTTCGAGGCCCACGTCGCCGGATTTCATGTGATCGACCAGCGCGACGAGGCCGTAGTCGTCGAGCGACTCCGCGTCGGAGAGCGGCAGGAGTTCGATGCCGAGGAGGTTGACGAAGGCCCGGTTCTCCTGGTGGCCGATGTCGCCGTGATAGAGGATATCGGCGTCGACGTCGTGGGCCTCGGCGATGGCCTGGAGCGCCACCGCGCTGGCGATGGAGTCCGGATCGGGGTTGTCGTGGGTGAGGATGGCGACCGGCCCCGTCGCCGACCGCAGGAGGTCGGCGAGTTGCTGGGCCTTGTACTCCAGTTCGCCCGTCTCCAGGGCGCGGAGGGCGGATTCGGCGATCACCTGCGAGGGGGTGATCACCACGTCCGCGCCCGCTTCGGTCAACTCGTCCTCCGAGACGGGGTCGGACGCGCGGACGATGATGAACTGGTCGCCGCCGCGCTCGCGGATGGTGGAGACGGCCGCCTTGTTCGCCTCGACGTCGGAGGCGAGAATGAGGAGGACGTCCCGGTCTGCGACGAGGTCGGCCACCTCGTCGTCCCGGATGTCGGTGCGCCGGGCGTCGAGGTCCTGGTCGCGAAGCGCTTCGACGCGGCTCTCGTCCCGGTCGAGGATCAGCACGTTCTTGCCTTCGTCCGCGAGGCCCTCGGCGACCGCGTGGCCGACGCTCCCACAGCCGAGGATCGCGTACGACGACATCGTCGAGACCGTAGCCGCGTTGCTCATGCACGCCGACGTATCTCGGCATTTCACTTAACCTCGTCCCTTCCGCTCACCGGACGGGAAGGGAAACGCCTTTTAGTTGCCCACCGATAGCGAAGGTACAGGGCCGGTAGCTCAGTCAGGTAGAGCGACGGACTCTTAATCCGTCGGTCGGGGGTTCAACTCCCTCCCGGCCCGTGAGAAATCCACGAGCGATAGCGAGCGGTTTCGAACGACCGTGGAGGAGTTGAACCACGCGAGACGAGCGGTGCGAGACGCGAACGAAGTGAGCGTCTCGGTATGGCGAACGGCGGAGCCGTGAGCCAGTGAGCCTCGCAATCGGGTTCAACTCCCTCCCGGCCCGCTTCTGCGAGACACCGTACGCCGTCAGTTCGCTCGGGACCCGACCGACCCGCCAGCCTGCGACATCACGCGCCGCCGCCGCGGACCCGACACGGCGGGGCTCGGCCGATGGATCGGGTTCGGATGAAGCGAGACTTTTCATACGCCGACGCGCAATAGAGCGGTATGAGTGGAACGAAGTCGGGGCCCGGTACATCTCCATCTCGGATCGTCAGTACCGAGGACGTGTTGGGTGGTAAACCACGAATCGACGGGACGCGGATCGGGGTGTACTTCGTCCACGAACGGGTGGAAGGGCGTGGGCTTGAACCGCGGACGGTCGCGGATCGGCACGACCTCGATGTCGCCGACGTGTACCGTGCGCTGGCCTACTATCACGACCACCCCGACGAGATGGCGAGGATCGAGCAGAAACGAGGCGAACGGCGTGAGAAAGCGGAGTCGAATCCGGATGTCGCGACGGGTCCCGAGGATTTGGAGTAACGGCGTCCGATGTCGGTGAGGTTACCGCTGTTGTTCGACGAGGATACGGAAGCGAAGTTCGCTCGGCTCTGCGAGAAGGATGGTCACGATGTCGAGCGAGTCGTCGACGTATCGGAACTGGGCCGGGGAGCGAAAGATGCCGAAGTCCGCGGATACGCTGACTCGACTGACCGGATCGTCGTGACTCACGACGACGATTACGTAAGCGAGATTCGGGCGGATGGCGACAGAACCTTCTACGCACCGAACCAGCGGCTGTCGGCGTTCGAACTCTACCGCATTCTCTCTGCGGTCTGTGACGCTATCTCTTCAGCTGAGGAACTGCCACCTGTCGTGTATCTAACCGAGGAGTGGCTCTAACGCCAGCCGATACGTCACCGTCGAAGATATGCAGGTGTGCGCTCGGATCGCGTTGAGCACGATCCCCGAGAAGCGCCGGCCCCTCGTTCGGGCACTCCTCGATCCGGCCAACGGCGGGGTTCTGACGACCCGCGACGTATGCGACCTGATCGGGGTGAGCAAGCCCACGGCGGGCGAGCGGATGGAAGAGATCAGCATCCTCAGATTCGGCTCGATCGGTGAAGTCACCGTCCTCCTGTCGCCACGCCTTGTAGCAGGCGAAGTGTCGCCCGGTGAGGACGTTCGTATTGTCGATGCCACACCAGCGGACGAAGTGCTTGGTGCGGTAGCCGTGGGCTTTGAGGGAGTTCTCGCTGAGGCTGTCGGCGCGGTCTTCGAGATACCACTGCTGGGCTTCTCCCGGTTCGATGGTCTGTAGGTTGGCGTGCATAGCTGGTAGCCCACAGCGGGAGCGCGGCCCCGGTAATCGACTGCGGGGCGACCGAAGGGAGCGTTCAACTCCCTCCCGGCCCCCTCCGTCTTCGACGGGTTTTCATAGTATTTATTGTAAGTCATTACCGGTGGGAAGCCAAGACGGTCCGGCGATCCACCGGTAACCAGTTACAATAAATACTGTCAGTCACTCCGAGACGACGACCCGAACGAGCGGGCGTACCCGGTGGAGAGCGTGACAGTGATAAGAGCGTGCGCTCCAGTAACGGTATGATTCGGATCGGTACGGCGCTGGCGCTCGCGGTTCTCGTCGTCCTCGCCGGCTGTGGCGGCGGGGCTGGTCCGGACGGAACGGCGACCCCGACGGAGACGGCAACCCCAACGGCGACACCCACTCAAACCTCCACACCCACGGCCACACCCGCCAGTGATGGGAACGGGACGTTCCCCGGCGGCTGGTCCGAAACCGGGGTGAACGACACGGGGGCGGCACTCGAGTCCCACTACCGGGCGGTGCTCACCGGCCCGTCGGCGACGGTGCAGTATCGGTCCCGTATCGTCAGCGCCGAGAGCGACGCGGCCGCGAACACCACGTTGGAGATGCGACTCGACACGGGCGGCCGACGGCTCTCCGCCCGCATCGACGGCACGGAGCGGACACGCGAGGTCTTTTTTGCCGACGGAACATTCCGGCAGTGGAGCGTGCGCAACGAGACGGTCGTCGGCCGCTCCAACACCACGTTCGTCCGCGCAGCCCAGTCGATAGACAACGCAGTCCTCCGGTCACAGCTCCTGACCTACCGACTCGAACTGAACGAGACGGTGACGCGTGGCGGCACCACGGCGCTGGTGTACGACGTTGTCGGCGTTCACAACGACACGCTCTCGGGGACGTACGGCACCGCCACGGCGGCGTCGGGTCGGGTCGTCGTCAGCGACCGCGGGCGGGTGATAGACATCCGGACGACGGTGACCTACACCCGCGGCACGGTCGTCTACCACTACTCACAGACGCGCATCGGCGGGACGGACGTGCCGACCCCCGAGTGGCTGTCGGCGGCGTAGGCCGGAGGAATGATCGACTGCCTGCCCCGACTCGACCGGGGGCTGGCCGCCTCGGCGAGTCCCACGGCCCAGTCACAGTCGACAGCGTTAGGATCGGGTGGCGGCTACGATCGGGTGTGACCCACGACGAGTCGGCGACCCCCGATCCGGCGGCGGAGGTGCAGGTCACCGTCTACACGCGCGACGGCTGTCACCTCTGTGACGAGGCCATCGAGACGATCGAGCGCGTCGCGATGTCGCTCTCGCGACCGGTCGACCTCGAAACCGTCGACGTCGACGCAGACGCCGAACTGCGCGAGCGATACGGCGAGCGCGTCCCCTACGTCACGGTCGACGGGCGGCCGCAGTTCAAATACCGCGTCGATCCCGACGATCTGCGAGCGATCCTGACGGCGTAGGTCGTACTGGCGTCGGACGACGGGCCCGCCTCGGGGTCGGCGGCCCGCCACGCCGGTGTGTTTTACCCCTCTCGGTGCGAAGGGGCGATTCGATAGCCGTGATTCGCGTCCTGTATCTCCACCCGCCGTCGTCGGCGGCGACCCGCATCGCTACTGCCCTCGACGCCGCGGCGCGGATGATCGTCCACACGGCGACGACCGCTGACGACGCTCGCGACGCCCTCGACCAGTCGATCGACTGCGTCGTCATCGCGTTCGGACCGACCGACTGGACGGGTATCGAACTGCAACGGGTGGTCGCTGACCGCGCCCCCGACCTGCCGCAGGTGTTGGCGCCGGTCGACGACACCGCCGCAGTCGATGGGTTGATCGATCGAATCGTGGCGGCGGTGGGTGTGGACACGAGCGCGGACACGAACGCGTCGTCGGTTTCGACGGCGACGATTCTCGACGCCATCCCGGGAATCGGCTTGCTCGTCGCCCCGGACGGCGAGATACGCCAGTGGAACTCGCGCGCGGCGGCGGTGTGGGACGACGACGTGTCGCTCCGCGGGGCCGGCGTGACCGCCATCGTCGTGCCGGATGCACGCGAACGCCTGGCCGAGGCACTCGCGACGGGGCAACGGGTCGTCGAGGCGCCGGTCGAGACTCCGGCGGGCGGGCGGATCGATCACGAGTGGACGCTGACGCGCGTCGCCGAGGACTCGCTGGTCGTCGTCGGTCTCGACGTCTCCGAGCGGGCGGCGTTCGCCGCCGAACTCCGGGCGACCGAGGCGTCGCTGGCCGCGCTCTACGAGACGCTCTCCGATCGCGATCTGACGTTCGAGGACCGACTCGGGCGCGTCCTCGAACTCGGCTGTGATCGCCTCGGCGTCGACTACGGCTTCCTCACGCGAATCGACGGCGACACACAGCGGATCGTCGATTCACGGGGAACGCACCCGTCGCTCCAGCCGGGGGAGCAGTGCCCGCTCTCGCGGGCGTACTGCCGGAAGACAATCCAGGGGGAGGGCCTGCTCGGCGTTCACAACGCCGTCGCGGCGGGGTGGGCGGACGACCCCGCCTACGACGCCTTCGGCCTCGGGTGTTATCTCGGCGGGAAGGTGATCGTCGACGGTGACCTGTACGGGACGTTGTGTTTCGCCGACGCCGACGCCCGCGAGACGGCCTTCTCGGACGTGGAGCGGATCTTCGTCGAACTGTTGACTCGGTGGGTGAGCTACGAACTCGAGGAGCGCGCGGCACGCGAGAAACTGGAACGGAAAAACGAGCGGCTCTCCGAGTTCGCCAGCATCGTCAGCCACGACCTCCGCAACCCGCTGAACATCGCTCAGGGACAACTCGAACTGGCGCGGGAGACGGGCGCGGCGGACCACCTGACCGAAGCCGATGACGCCCTCGACCGGATGGAACGGCTCGTCACCGACCTGTTGGAACTCGCGCGACAGGGATCGGTCATCGAATCGGCCGCGGAGGTGCGCCTCGGCGATGTGGCAGACGACGCGTGGGCGAGCGTCGCCACCGGCGACGCCGACCTCGTTGTCGAGAGCGATGGCCGCGTCACGGCCGACCGCGAGCGACTCCAGCAGTTGCTGGAGAACCTGTTTCGGAACAGCGTCGAGCATGGCTCGACCAGCCCTCGGTCGCAGGCTCCCGACGACAGCGTCGAACACGGCTCCGATCCGCTCACCGTTCGCGTCGGCGTCATCGAGCGCGGGTTCTACGTCGAGGACATGGGCCCCGGCATCCCCGCCGACGAACGCGACGCCGTCTTCGACCGTGGCTACTCCACGAACGACGGCACCGGCCTCGGACTCACCATCGTCCAGGCCATCGCCGAGGCCCACGGCTGGTCGGCGGCCGTCGTCGACGGCACCGACGGCGGCGCCCGCTTCGAGTTCTCGGGCGTCGACTGCCCCGTCCCCGCCTGATCGAACAGGAACGTTTATGATAGATGCGTCCGTCGTCCCGTTCGATGCGTGCTCACGTCGTACCTGTACGCGACTGACTTTTCCCGACCCCCAGGTATCGACGTTCGACCGACTTCCGATTCCACCGCACATGAGCACTTCACTCCCGACGACCGACCGCACGGCACCGACACTGACAGACGATACGTGGCGCGCAGAATCGAGGCCCGACGCCGAGACGATGCCGGCCGGTGCTCGCTCCCAGTTCGCGACCGACTGTGAGCGGCGACTCTACAACCTGATCGACGACGAAAACCGCGTGATGTTCTAATCGAGGAAGTCCGGTTCGATCCGCTTCTCGTCGCGTTCGGCCCGCAGGTGGGCCGCGAACGCCTCGCGGTCGACGTCCTTTCGCTCCCGCTCTTTCCGATCCCGGACCGAGACGGTGCCGCTCGTCTCCTCGTCGTCGCCGACGATGAGCATGTAGGGCACGCGGTCGCTGTGGGCCTGCTGAATCTTGCGGCCGACCGTCCAGGAGCGATCCTCGATGTCGACCCGGAAGTCGTCGAGTTCGTTCGCGAGGCGGCCCGCGTAGCCGAGGTTGTCGTCGCTGACGGGGAGGATGCGGACCTGTTCGGGCGACAGCCAGAGCGGGAACTTCCCGTCGAAGTGTTCGATGAGCACCATCAGGAAGCGCTCGTAACTGCCGTAGAGAGCGCGATGCAGCATGACCGGGCGGTGGTCCTCGTTGTCCTCGCCGGTGTAGGTCAGATCGAACCGCTCGGGCATGTTGAAATCGAGTTGGACCGTCGGGCCGTCCCACTTGCGGCCGAGGGCGTCCTCGAACGCGAAGTCGATCTTGGGGCCGTAGAAGGCGCCGTCGCCCGCCTCCACGTCGTACGCGATGTCCTGGGAGTCGAGTACGTCCCGCAGTTGTGACTCGGCGCGCTCCCAGATGTCGTCGCTCCCGACGGACTTCTCCGGGCGGGTGGCGAGTGCCACCTCCGCGTCCAGGCCGAACGTCTCGAAGACGTGGAAGATGTTGTCCATCACGAGGTTCACCTCGTCTTCGATCTGATCCGGGCGGACGAACACGTGCCCGTCGTCGATGGTGAACGACCACACCCGCGAGAGCCCCGAGAGCTCGCCACGCTGTTCCTTCCGGTACACCTTGCCGTCCTCGAAGTAGCGGACGGGTAGGTCGCGGTACGACCACGACTGCTGGTCGAAGATGGTGGCGTGACCGGGACAGTTCATCGGCTTCAGTCCGTACTCCTCGTCGTTCACGTCGAGGAGGAACATGTCGTCGACGTAGTTCTCGTAGTGACCGGATTTCTTCCAGAGCTCCGTCCGGAAGAGATGGGGCGTCTCGACGGGGTCGTAGCCGGCATCGAGGTTCAGGTCGCGCGCGAACCCCGAGAGTTCGTCGAGGACCCGCTTCCCGTTGGGGTGATAGAGCGGGAGGCCGGGGCCGGTCGTCTCGTCGATGGAAAATAAATCGAGTTCGCGCCCGAGTTTCCGGTGGTCGCGCTCCTGGGCCTCGCGGCGGCGTTCGAGGTACGCTTCCATCTCCGCCTCGCCCTCGAAGGCCGTACCGTACACCCGTGTCAGCGTGTCCTCGTCCTCGTCGCCCCGCCAGTAGGCCGAGGAGATGTTGAGGAGTTTGAACGCACCGATCTCACCGGTCGACCCGACGTGTGGACCCTGACAGAGGTCCTCGAACTCGCCCTGTCGGTAGATCGTGACGGGGTCTTCTCCCGCCGCTTCGGTTTCGAGGATGTCCCGCTTGTACGGGTTGTCGGCGTACTCCGCCAACACCTCGTCACGCGGGCGTTCCTCGCGCTCGATGTCCAGATCCTCGGCGATGATCGCCTCGGCTTCGGCCTCGATGTCCGCCAGATCCTCGCTGTCGAGGTCGACGTTCGTCACGTCGTAGTAGAAGCCGTCGTCGGTGGGGGGGCCGATGGCGAGTTTGGCCTCGGGATGCAGGCGCTGGAGCGCCTGCGCGAAGACGTGGGCCGCCGAGTGGCGCAGGACGCGGAGATACTCGTCGCTGTCCTCGGTGACGATGACGAGGTCGGCGCCGTCCGACAGGGGCGTGTCCTTGTCGACGAGGTCGCCGTCGACGACGCCGGCCACGGTGTCGCGCCCGAGACCCGGTCCGATCTCGAAGGCGACGTCCTCGACCGTCGACCCCTCCGCGACGGAGAGTTCCGACCCGTCGGGAAGCGTCACTACGATTTCGCTCATATCGGAGGAAGTCGGACGAACGGAATAATACTGTCGAAGGTGCGTCTCGCCCGCGCAAGCTATTTTTGCCAGCCGTGCCCCTTGTGACCGTGTCACGAGACCGCCCTCTCGGCTTCGGTCACGTCGTCGTGCTCTCTCTCGGCCTCCCGCTCGGCGCCGGGGTGTTCAGCCTGCCCCACGGCGTCGAGAACCTGGGCGGTCCCGCCACGCCCGTCGCCTACCTCGTCGGAACGCTCGCGGTCTGTGCCGTCGCCGTCGCCTACGCCGTCTACCTCTCCAGTCCGCTCGCCGAACGCGACGGAATCGTCTACGCCGCCGTCTCCCGGACGTGGGGGTCGCGCCCGCTCGGCTTCCTCGCCGCGTGGCCGACCGTCGGGGCGTACGTCGCCGTCCTCGCCGCCCTCGCGGCCGCCCTCGGGCGGACGTTCTCCCTCCTCGTTCCCCTCTCCCCCACCGCCACCGCTATGGCCGTCCTCGCCGTCGTCGTCGCCGTTCACGCCCTCGGCCCCGCGGCGGCCGCCCGGGCGCAACTCGCCACGACCGGGCCGCTCGTCGCCCTCCTTGCGGTGATGGCCGTCGCCGCCCTCCTCGCCGTCGCGCCCGACAACTTCTCGCCGCTCTTTCCCACGCCGACACTCCGGGAGCGGCCGCTGGCGTCGCTCGGCGCGGCGACGGTGGTGACCCTCTTTGGCTTCGTCGGGTTCGACGCCGGCGCCGCCGCCTCGTCGGTCACCCGGAATCCACGCCGGACGGTGCCGCGAGCGACGCTCGTCGGCGTCCTGATCGCCGGCCTCGTCGCCACCGTCGCCGCGTTCGTCACGCTGGGGGTCATCCCGTGGACCCGACTGGTGTTCGCGCCGGCCCCGTTCGCCAACGCCGCCGCCAGTGGACTCGGCGTGGGGGTGGAACTCCTCGTCGTTCCCGGAACCGTCCTCGCCACCGCCGCGGCGGCGCTGGCGACGGCGTGGCTCCCGACCCGGACGCTCCGGGGGTTCGCCGAGGTGGTGCCGGGCGTCGACCGCGACACCCGTCCCGGTCTGCCCGACCCCGCGCTGGCGGTGACCGGCTTGCTCGCCGGCGTCGTCGTCGCCCTCGACGCGGTCGGCCAGGCGCTTTACCTGTCGCTCGCGGGCGTCTTCGTTGGCTACGCGGCGCTCGCGGCCTCTGCGGCAGTCCTCCCGTTCCTCCGGCCGGCGCTCTATCGCCGGTGCCGGCTTCGCCCCCCGACGCCCGCCCTCGCTCTCGTCGCTACCGTCGGCGTCGTCACCGCCGCCGTCGTCCTCGTGCGCGTCGTCGCGCTCGACCCCGCCACCTCGCTCGGGTTCACGCGCTGGACGCCCGCACTCGCGGCCGTCGACGAGGCCGTCCTTGTCCGCGACCCGCTGTCGACGGTGGTGCCCGCCCTTCTCCTGTGGGAACTCCTCGGGGTCGCGGTCGTCGCCGTCGCGGCCGACTACCGCGCGGACCGGGGCGTCGACCGGCCGCCGCTGACCGCGGCGTACGACGAATAAAACGAAACCGGGAAACCACGGGGGTCCTCCTTCCCTCCATGGAACGTGGCGCCATCCCGCTTGCCGACCTCGACGGCGACTTCGACCTGCAGGCGACCGTCGAGAGCGGGCAGAGCTACCTCTGGGACCGACCGGACGGCGGGATGTACGAGCGCACGGCGGCCCACGGCGGGGACGCGTGGTACGAGACGGTCGTGCCGCCGATGGACGCCGTCGGCAACGACCGGGCGGTCCTCCGGGTGCGCCAGACCGAGGGGCGACTGAAGTGGGAGTCGACAACCGACGCCGTCCCCCTCCTCACCCACCTCCTGCGCCTCGACGACGACCTGGACGCCGTCCTCGCGGCGACGCCGGACGACCCGCTTCTCGACCGGGCCTACGACACCTACCGCGGGATGCGACTGGTTCGTGATCCACCGTTTCCCTGTCTGATCTCATTCATCTGCTCGGCCCAGATGCGCGTCTCGCGCATCCACGGAATGCAGATGGCCCTCGCCCGCGAGTACGGGGACACGGTCACCGCGGACGGCCGGACCTACCACGCCTTCCCGACGCCGGCGCAACTCGCGGAACGCACCGAGGACGACCTCCGCGACCTGAAACTCGGCTATCGGGCGCCGTACGTCCAACGGACCGCGTCGATGGTCGCCGATGGCGAGGCCGACCCCGCCGCCGCGCGGGGACGCGAGTACGAGGCGGCCCGCGAGTACCTCACCCGCTTCGTCGGCGTCGGCGAGAAGGTGGCCGACTGCGTGTTGCTCTTCTCGCTGGGCTATCTGGAGGCCGTCCCGCTGGATACGTGGATTCGCTCGGCCATCGCGGATCACTACCCCGACTGTGATAAGGGCTCGTACGCCGACACGTCGCGGGCGATCCGCGATCGACTCGGCGGCGCGTACGCGGGCTACGCCCAGACGTACCTGTTTTACTACCTGCGGGCGGGCGAGGAGTAGTACGGCCCGTTCCCGGTGGTCGGGGGACCGCGTCGGCGACGCACGACGATCCGGACGAGGGGTCGTTACGCGCCCGCCGCGCCGTCGGCCTCGATCCCGTCGAACGGGGCGTGCATCCGCCGCTCGATCTCGGCGCCGAGCCCTTCCGTCGCGTGTGCTATCGAAAATTAATTGCATAATTATTCAACTGTGCATTCCGGTGTCGAATCTATCTGCCGACAAAATCGGTGTAGGCCGCGAAAAAATCGGGACTACCGGATTCGGCCGTCAAATAGATTGAATAGACTATACACTGCATCGTCGTCTCGACGCCCATACGGATCACGCGGCCGAAACTTCATGACGGTGGACGTACAAGTACGGTGTGGTATGGACTGTCGAGTCGTCGTCGAGGCAGCGGTTCCGGTGTACGACGTAGAGACTTCCGACGAGGCGATCCGTATCGCCATCGCGAAAACCGGCGAGATGCTGAATCCGGACCTCAACTACGTCGAAATAGAGATGGGGTCCCGAACGTCGCCGTCGGGCGAAGACCTGCCGCCCGCCTTCATCGCCGCCGACGAGGCCCTCGTCGCCCTCGAACTCGAAATGAAGGTGTTCAACGTCGAACAGGAGGAACACGCGTCGCGTATCGCGCGCAAGGAGATCGGGCAGCGACTGGAGAACGTGCCGCTTTCGATCCTGCGGGTCGATCCGATGGAGTCCGAAGAGGAGGCGTCGGCGGACGCGGACGACGAGAGCGACGACGAGGACGATCTCATCCCCGAGTTCGAGGAACTGGTCGACGAGTGAGGGGGATCGGTGACCCCGTGTTCCGATGTGTCGCCGTGACGTGCCGGCGACTCACCGGGACCGACTTCTAATAGGGATTATCGTAGCTGTTCATAGGTTCGGTTTCGCCCGAATCGGAGACCACAGCCAGTCGAGGATCGCTGGCCCTCCGGCCGGCTACGATGCCCCCTATGAGGAGACGTATAGCCGGCGCTGGCCGGGTAGTGCTCTGCAGGAGACCGCGCCGTCGGATCAGTCCGCGTGAGGAGCGACGCGCTCCTCGGACGTTTCCAGCGAAGAAGTGATTCCCTTTGCCAATTTAAAAACAGCCGCCTTGTGGTCCGTCTTCGATTTGTGGATCGATGTGGGTCGTACCCCCATGTCCTCGTAGGCGGTCAGGTCGATTTCGTCGTCGTGCCATGCTGCGCACTGTTTCTCTACCTCCGCGAGGAGGCCGTGCAGGTGAATGAGCTCCTGCTTTTTCATAACAACCATCTATAGCGAGTGGAAGGTTATATTATTATCTTGAGTGGAGTTAACATGCGGCTATAGACACGGACTCTCACTCCCGCAGTTGACAGGACGCGTCCTATACCCCGGAATTCGGCGGTAAGGACTCCTTACCCTCTCCGACGCCAGACCGGTCTGCAGACCCAGGTGTCGATTCACTCACCAACGTAAATACCACCGACATTGTTATAACTCATCGATATAACCAGACGTGTAAATAGAAATGATATTTTCACCGGGGGGAGCCGGGTACGGGCAGCGGCGAGTACAGGCGTGTCGCCGCCGTTCCCCCCTCGCATGAGTTCGACATCCGCCGTCGAGGCGGAGACACGATCCGACGCGGGGCCAGCATCGTCGGAGCGACTGGACCGGATCTTCGCCATCCTCCAGAACCACCGGCGGCGGCTCATCCTGGAGTATCTCCGGGACCACGACTCGACGACGCAGGGTGACCTCGCGAGACACGTCGCGGCCGTCGAGAACGATATTGCGGAGTCGGCCGTCACCTCCACACAACGCAAGCGGGTGTACGTCTCGCTGTACCAGGCACACCTCCCCAAACTCGACGAGTTCGGCGCCGTCGATTTCGACCGTGACCGGGGAACCGTCGAGCGAACGTCCAAAACCGACGACCTGTTGCGGTATCTCGATCGGTTCGATCCCGATCCGCCGGACGCGTCGGCCTCGTTCGAGTCGTCCGGCCTGAGCACCGTCGTCTTGCTCTCCGTCGCCCTCCTCGTCGTCTTCGTCGGCGAACTCGGGGCGTTACCGACCGATCTCTCCCTCGGTGCGGCCCTGCTCCTGTCGCTGATCGGGATGGCCGCCGTCGTCCGCGATGTCCGCGGGTGAGCCGTGCCCGGGCAGGTCGCCGCAGTCGTTGACGATCCCGATCCGGTCCGTGGCGGCGTACCGATACGCCTCGACGGCGGTTGGCAATCACTCGGACGCGCGAACGCGGCGTCCGGATCGATCCGCTTCTCGGCCCTCGACCGCGGATTCGATCCCCGTAGCGATTGTAAACGTCTTCCTTATGCGACCGTGATCGTCGGAATTAGGTCGCTGTCGGACTCTATACGGCCAGTTCGGGGCGACTACTGTCCCCGATCGGTAGGCGATCCTTTACCCTCGATCGACGGCTTCAAACGACACATTAGCGCTCGAACCCGGAGTCCCCGTCTCACTTATTAACTGCCGCCGAGCGACTCCTGAAACGCTTTAGTCGCCCGCGCCGGGATAGCGAAATATGGATTACGAAGACAGTCTCGACCGCGCGTTGACCGAGACCCCCGAGGTAGGCGACGCGGCCGACCGGTTCCAGGTGCCCGACCCCGAGGTGCGGCCCGAGGGCAACGTCACCAGCTATGAGAACTTCGCGCCCACGCTCGACCGGTTGAACCGGGACGAGGCGCACCTCCTCAAGTTCCTCCAGTCGGAACTGGGCACCAGCGCCAGCATCGACGACCGGGGGCGCGCCCGCTTCACCGGTGACTTCAAGCAGTCCCGCGTCGCCGACGCACTCGACGAGTACGTCGAGTCGTTCGTGACGTGTTCGGAGTGTGGCTCGCCAGACACCCGACTCGTCGAGGAGCGCGGCGCGACGGTGCTGAAATGTGACGCGTGTGGAGCGCTGTCGGCCGTGCCGGAGCTCTAATCACTCGAACTGTTTGACGAGTTCCAGGTCGCGTTCGGTCCGCATGAACTCCGCGAGTCGGCGCGTCGCGTGGCAGTTCGGACAGCTGAAATTCTTCCGGTGACCGGGGAGTTCAGTCGGCCCGTTCTCCCAGTTTTTCCCACACTCGGGACACAACAGTCTGACGAACGCTTCGACCATATCCGGTCTGTGTCACGGAGTCTCATAAACGTTCGGCGAGTGTCCCAGGTCGCGTTAAGTTAGAGGATGAGGCGTTCGATTTCTGAGTGTCTATGGCAGAATCCGAACGCCTCAGCGAGTGTATCGAGTGGATCGACTTGTCGTTTGTGGAGCGCAAGCGGACTCCCGAGTGGGCGATTCAAGTGGGCATCCGGTGTCATCTCGCCGGCATGTCAACGAGAGATGCCAGTCAGTTTCTCGATGAGTTGGGAGTCCAACGTAGTCACGTCGCGGTTCACAACTGGGTGCATAAGGCTGATCTACAGCCGATTTCGACGGTGAGTGCGGATCAACTTGCGGTCGACGAGAAGGTGATCCGCATCAACGGCGACGACTACTGGCTGTACGGTGCCGTTGATCCCGAAACGAACGATATCCTGCAGTTTAGGCTGTTTCCGACGACGACGAAACAGACAACGCGATGGTTTCTGGCCGAGCTGCATCGGCAATATCGGCTCGATGGCGTCGAGTTCCTCGTCGACGATGCCGATTATCTAGTGAACGTTCTCGACGAAGACGGCTACCGATTCCGGATGATTTCACACGGGAATCGGAATGCTATCGAACGTGTCTTTTGGGAGATAGAACGACGAACCTCCTCGTTTGCAACTAGTTTTAGCCATGTCGAACCGCAGACAGCAGAATCGTGGCTCCAAGCCCTCGCCGTCCGGCACAATTCACGCCAAAGTTAACGCGACCGTGTACAGTTCTAACACGGGTCGTGGCACGGTAGGCGATGCCCACGACACTCGGTGAAGCCTACCCCCCAACACTACGACCGGAGAGACCGCACACGACGACCTGATCGCGTGGAACGAGGGCGCCGAACGGGTCCGCAGCCTCCGCGAGGCGTGGCTGCCACGGCTCGGCAGGGAGACGGTCCCGCTCGACCGGATCGCCGGCCGCACCGTGGCGGAGACGATCCACGCTCCCGCGGACGTGCCCGCCCACAGCCACGCCACGATGGACGGCTTCGCGTTCGACGCGACCGACCCCTACCCGCTCGACCTCGCCGACATCGAGGTGTTCCCGGAGGACGAACCGCCGACGCTCGACCCCGGTGAAGCGGCACGCATCGCCACCGGCGCCCCCCCGAGGGGGCGAACGCGGTGTTGAAACGCGAGGAGGCACACGTCGACGCCGGCCAGTTGCGGGGGATCGACCTCACCCCCGGTACCTACGTCTACGAGCGCGGGAGCAACGTCGCCGAAGGCGACACGTTGTTCGCGGCCGGGGAGCGACTCTCCCCGAAGGACGCCCTCCTCTCGCGGATCTCGGGATCGATTCCGTGGCCGTCCGTGACCGGTTCTCGGTGGGACTGCTCGCCACCGGAACGGAGATTCACGAGGGGTGTCAGCGTGACCTCGACTCCGCGATGCTCGTCGGCCTCGTCCGGTCGTGGGGTCACGAAGCGACCGACGAGGGAAGCGTCCCCGACGACTACGACCGCGTCGAGTCGCGGATCGACGCCCTCGCGCGCGAACACGATGTCGTGACGACCACCGGCGGCACCAGCGTCGGCGACAAGGACTTCGTGATCCGGACGCTCGACGCCCTCGGTGATCTGCACTTTCACCGGGTGCGCCTCCGACCGGGGAAACCGATCGCCGTCGCCGAACTCCCCGACCACGACGCCGTCGCCTTCGTCATCCCCGGGAAACCCGTCGGCGCCCACGCTGTCACGACGCTCGTCGCCCGCCCGTTTTTGACCGGCGACGCGTCGCTCCCGACGGTCACCGAACGGCTGGCCCGGTCCGTCGGCATCACCGCGCCCGGCTTCGCGTACGCGGTCCCCGTCACCCTCGACGACGGCGTGGCGATGCCCCTCGGTCACGCCGACTCCCCCCTCCCGGTGTACGACGACGCCTTCGATCCGAGCGTCCTCTCGCGGAGTGCGCGCGCGACGCAGGCGGCGGGTTCGTCCTCACCGAGTCGGCGCTCGACCGCGACCGATCCGTCGAGGTTATCCCCTCCCCCGTCGTGGAGCGATGAACCTCCCCGTCGTCTCCCCGCCGTTCGACGCCTCGGGCGAGTCGGCGTCGGTGATCGGTGTCCTCCTCGCTGCCCCGGTCGATCCTCCTCGAGAACGGAACGCTCGTCGACACCGGCGACCCCGGCGTCCGGCGCGACGTGGACCGGCCGGCGGATCTGTGATTTTCTGGGTCGTACCTGTCCAAGGATTTAAGTAAAATCCAGCTACGACTATATAAACGCGATGACACGGCCCACCCGCCAGCGGGACGACCGGACGCGATGGCAGGGCGAGAAGGAGGAGGACGAAGCCGACGAGGATGTCGATCTCGACGATCTCGATCCGGAAGACCTCGTGAGGACGGCTGACGGGGAACTGATTCACGAAGAGACCGGACTCATCATCGAGGAAGAGCAGATCGATCCCGGTCCGGAGTGGCGGGCGTTCAACCACCAGGAACGGCAGGAGAAATCACGAGTGGGTGCCCCGACCACTCAGACGATGCACGACAAGGGGTTGACGACGACCATCGACTGGAAGGACAAGGACGCCTACGGGCGCTCGATCTCCTCGCGGAAGCGTTCGCAGATGCACCGCCTGCGGAAGTGGCAAGAGCGGATTCGGACGAAGGACGCGGGCGAGCGCAACCTGCAGTTCGCGTTGAGCGAAATCGACCGGATGGCCTCCGCGCTGGGCGTTCCCCGTTCGGTGCGGGAGGTGGCGTCCGTGATCTATCGGCGCGCGCTCAACGAGGACCTGATCCGCGGGCGGTCCATCGAGGGCGTCGCCACCGCCGCCCTCTACGCCGCCTGCCGCAAGGAGGGCATCCCCCGATCGCTAGAAGAGATATCCGAGGTCTCACGCGTCGAACGCAAGGAGATCGGTCGCACCTACCGTTACATCTCCCAGGAACTCGGACTGGAGATGAAGCCCGTCGATCCGAAAAAGTACGTTCCGCGCTTCTGTTCCGAACTCGACCTGACCGAGGAAGTGCAGGCGAAAGCCAACGAAATCATCGAGGAGACCGCGGAGAAGGGTCTGCTCTCGGGCAAGTCGCCGACGGGGTACGCGGCCGCCGCCATCTACGCCGCCTCCCTGCTCTGTAACGAAAAGAAGACTCAGCGCGAGGTGGCCGACGTGGCCCAGGTGACCGAAGTCACCATCCGGAATCGGTATCAGGAACAGATCGAGGCGATGGGTATCCACAGTTAGGCCCTCCGGTCGGCCGTCAGGGGGCCATCTAGGGCGGCGTCACTCTCTGGCCGGCTACAGCCGACAGCCTCAAATCCCGGCCCCCGAAATGACCGCTATGCGCCTCGACGAGTTCGTCGATATCGAGGCGGACGAACGCGCCGAGCGACGGCGCCTCGCGAAGGGGAAGTCCTACGAGATACTCGATCACGTCGAGAGCGTCGCCGACCGCGTCGAGCGCTCGGTTTCGGGCGACGCCATCGTCGGCAGCGTCTCCCCGTCCATCTTCGTCGGCCGATCGGACTACCCGAACGTCTCCACCGGCATCCTCTCGCCCGTCGGCAACGAGGGCGACGCGACCCGGTACGTCACCAGCGGCGCGTGGTACGAGGAAGGAATCGACCTCGACGAGGTGTTCCGCCGGCGGACGAGCCTACTCAACTCCCGTCGGTCGTCCCCTGTCGACGTATCGGACACCTGGGACGGCTTCGTCGGCGTCGGCCGCGAAGTCGCTATCGCGGACCGTCCGGTCGACGTGGAGATCGGTCTCGACGGCGATCCGTCGGTCGAGTTCGACGCCGACGGCGCCTCGGCGCCGACCGGCCCGAGCGCCCGCGCCCGTTCCGCCCATCTCGGCGAGAACCCGCACGTCCCCCGCGCGGTGGAGAAAGCCCTGGAAGACGACGACTGGCGCGCCGAGGGGGCGATCAACTACCTTTATCGCCGCGGCTTCGACGTGTACGAAGTGAACTCCATCCTCTCGGCGGGGGCGCTGGGACGGCGCGAAAACCGCCGGCTCGTCCCGACCCGGTGGTCGATCACCGCCGTCGACGACACCGTCGGCCAGTTCCTGCGGGGATCGCTCCGGGACGCAGGGGGGATCGACGAGGTGGAGATCCACCGCAACGAGTTCCTCGGCAACGCCTACTGGGTGCTTCTCGCGCCCGGTCGGTGGGAGTTCGAACTCGTCGAACTGAAGGCGCCGGGGAGCGTCTGGAACCCCGACCCCGAGGCGGGGATGTGGTTCGCGGCCGACCGCGAGGGCGCCGAGGGCCGCACGGGCTACGTCGAGGAGACGGCGGGGGCGTACCACGCCGCCCGGCTGGCGACCCTCGAACATCTGGACGAGCGGGGCCGGCAGGCGAAATGTCTCGTCCTCCGGCACGTCTCCGACGACTACTGGGGACCGGCGGGCGTCTGGCAGGTCCGCGAGGGCGTCCGCCACGCTTTCGACGGCGAACACGCCACCGCGGAGACGTTCGCCGACGCGGTTCGGGGTGTCGTCGACTACCTGCCCGCGTCGATGGGGTCGTTGCGTCGCAAGTCCGCGATGGTCGCGGGGTTACAGACGACGCTGTCGGATTTTTAAAGCGCCTCGTAGGCCGCCTCGACCATCTCACCCGTCTCGGCGACGATGTCGGCCATCTCCTCGTCGTCCGGTGCCATGCCGAGCAGTCGCCCGATCCGCATGATGCTGGCGTGGTAGACGGTCTGGACGCCGGGTTCTTCCTGCCAGACGACGACGTTACACGGCATGAGCGCGCCGACGCGGCCGTCGCTGGCCTCGAGGACGCGGTCGGCCATCGCGGGGTTGCACGCCCCGAGGACGTAGTAGGGGTCGCGGCCGGCGTCGATCTTCTCGTTGAGCATCTCCGAGACGGAGAACTCGACCGGCACGCCGAAGCCCGCGGCTTCGAACGTCTCGCGGACGTGTTCGATCGCTTCCTCGTGGTCCATCTCTAGAGTTGCGCGCTGTTCGCCGATGTCTGCGGGGTCGATTGTGGTCGGATCGATCGGGAGCATCATAGCTGTGAGTAGTAGTGGAGACGACGCAACATCAAACTGTATGCGCCGGCACCGACGACGCCTGAACGACTCGCCGCGCCGTGTTGTCGATCAGCGGCTTGTCGGGGTCGCGCTTGCCGCGCTTTCCGAGGGCGATCAGATCCACGTCGTGATCCTTGGCGTCGGCGGTGATTGCCTCGTCGGCGATGCCCGTGACGACCCTCGTCTCGCAGTCGACGCCTGCGTTCGCGGCCATCTCATGGACCTCGTCGACGAGTTTCTGTCCCTTCTTTCGGATGCGCGTTTTGATCTCCTCGATGTCGTTCGGTACCGCCACGTAGTCGGCGTCGCCCATGTCGATCACGTAGAGGGCCGTTAGCCTGCCGTCGTCGCCCACGAGATCGGTCGCGTGTTCGGCCGCGCGCCTCGCCGCCTTGTTGCGTCCGTCGGCACGAGGACGTGTTGGAACGTTGCCATACTCGACGTGACGGCCGGCGGTGAAATAAAATCGCGCTGCGATCACAGCGGCACGGGAAGCCACGAGAGGGTTCGAACGACGGTCGCGGTGGGGACGATCGGGGGGTGGAGCACCAACCAGTCAAGCAGCGCCAGACCGACGCCGTGAGCGACCACCGAGGGGAGGATCGACTCGCTCTTGTAGTCGACGGCGCCGAAGAGCACGTCCGTCGGCGCCGAGAGGAGGAGTTCGATCGGCGGCTTGTGGACGTGGTGGGCGGCGTAGACCACGGGGCTGATGAAGACGCTCTTGAATCCGAGTTCGCGGACGCCGACACAGAGCAACCCGCGGTAGTACGTCTCGGCGGCCGCGGCGACGACGAACTGGGCGAGTGCGTGCGGGACGAACGCGGCGAGGGCGGTGTCAGTCGCCCACATCGGGTAGTACGTCCGGATCGTCGGCAGCGACGACCCCACGATGTAAAATGGGACGACGAAGCAGGCGAGCAGGAGGGTGTTGCGGAGGGCGCGTCGATCCACGCGCCAGCCGAGGTCACGGCCCCGCGAGAGTGCGAGCGCACCGGGCAGGGCGACGAACAGGACCACGTCGCGGACGATCCGGGCGTCGAGGCTGGTGGGCGGAACGCTCCAGAGCGACCAGCACACGGCGAGACAGAGCCCGGCGAGCAGGGATGTCTGCACCCAGGAGAGGTGGGGTGTGCGCATCGTCTAGCGGTTGTCGGCCATCAGGATAGATCCTCGCCATCGGCGACGAGAGGGCGCGCTCACTCGTCGGCGGTTGGGATCGGCCCCGTCCCGACCTCCGACCGGACGGCCGACAGGAACGTCTGTCGGGTGTCGAAGTACGTCTCGTCGACGGCGTCGAGGATCGAATCGAGGGTTCGGGGGCCATCGGGCGTTCGAACCGTCGCGTCGCCTTCCTTCTCGCGCACCCTGCTCGCTTCCTGGGGCCACGTGAGCCGCGAGGCCACCCGTGCGAGCGGCGCCCCCTCGACCGGTTCGCCCTCGCCGAGTTCGACCGCCGGCGCTTCCTCCTCGTCCGTATCGTCGCTCATGGCTCGCGGTACTGTCCCCCGTGAGTTAACCCCTTCGGACCGCCCGGAACCACCGATCCAGGGGTCCTCGTCCCCGTCCACCGGGCCGCCGCGCCCAGTCCACCCTCACCGCGATCCAACGTATCGACTGTACTGCCGTCACACGCCCGTCTGACGTAGGGTTTTGTGTGAGGCGGCTGTAGCCAGCGTATGACCAGTCTCGGGGAGGTCTACCACGGGGACGACCGGAGCGGGCCCAGCCTCCGGCAGATTTACGCGGGGGCGAGTCTGTTCGTCGTCGGCATCGTCCTCGTCGTCGCGGGCATCGTCGTCGCCACGACAGACGTACTGATGGGCGGTGGGACCACCCTGTTCGAAGTTCGCGAGTACGGCGGCATCCTCGCCGGCCTCGGCGTGCCGGCCGTCTTCCTCGGTATCTCGGCCGTCCTGCCGGCCGAGCGTTCCACTCGCGCCGCCGCGGGCATCGGCGCCAGCGTCGCCGTTCTCGGCGTCACGCTCTTTGCCTACGCCTACCCCTGCCGGTGGTCCGGCGCCAACTGCGCGCCCGGCATGGTGGATCTGACCCTGCCCACCGTCGGCGTCTACTTCCTCGGTGCGCTCACTACCTTCTGGTGTCTGTTCGTCGGTATCGCCAACTTCAAGACTCGGAACGACCCCGGCGGCACCGTCACGATGGAAGTGACCCGACAGGGCGAGACGAAAGTGATCGAAGTCGACCGCTCGAAACCGAGAGGTGGCGTCGGCCTCGGCGGGAGCAGTTCCACCCCGACCGCGACTGTCGGGGCGCAGGTGAGCGACGGCGGGAGCGACGACGACGACATCCGTGAGGTGGCCTCGGTTTCCTCCTCGTCATCGCCCACGGCCGGGAGCGGTCACGGCTCGTCGGGCGGTGGCGGCACGGCCACCGCGTCGGGTGGGGGCAGCGAAGTCTGGCAGTCCTCCGACGTGGCCGGCGCGAGCACCGACGCCGCCGACCGCTACTGTGGCAACTGCGAACACTTCGAGTACGTCCGCACCGAGCGCGGCATCCAGCCCTACTGCGGCTTCCACGACGGCGTCATGGCCGACATGGACGCCTGCGAGGACTGGAACGGGCGCTGACCGGGGTTACGGGAGTCGCCCCCGCACGCCGTCCCAGTGACTCCCCTTCCAGAAGTACTGTCCACACTCCGTACACCGCCAGAGAGGGGTCTCGGCGGGGTCCGGCGTGTCCTCGGGCGTCGGCGTGACGCCGTCGACGCGCGCGAGCGTCCCGTTGCACCGCCCACACCGCGTCGGCGTCTCGGGCAGTGAGAGCGACACGCCCGCGTCGCCGAGTTCGCGGAGTTGGTCCTCGATATCCCGTTTTGCGAGCAGGATGGCGCCCGCCGTCCGCGCCGCGAGATCGGTGTCGCGGGTGAGGAGTGTCCGGTCCTCGTGTCGCGCTAGATCGTTGATCGCGCCATCCCTCTCGACGCCGCGATCGGACGTGTAGGCCGTATCGTAGCCACACATCCGCAGGTAGCGCGCCAGTTTGCCGAGCATCGCGTCACAGAGAAATTGCTCGGCCATCGCGCCGCTACTCCAGCCACGACCGGAGGTCGGCGGCCGATCGGGTGTTCAACACGTCACCCGCCTCGGCCCACCCGCGCCGCGCGGTGTGGACGCCGTAGCGACGGTAATCCAGTTCCCCGATCCCGTGGGCGTCGGTGTCGATCGCGACCGGCGCGCCCGCGTCGACGGCGGTCCGAATCGCCTCGTCGTTCAGATCGAGGCGGTTCGGGTTGGCGTTTACCTCCAGTGCCGTCTCGGCATCGGTCGCGGCCGCCGCGAGTCGGTCCACGTCGAGCGTGAGGCCCGGCCGGTCGTTGATGAGGCGGCCGGTCGGGTGGCCCAGGATGTCGGTCTCCGGATGGTCGATCGCGCGTACGAGCCGTTCGGTCGCCGCCGCCCGGTCCATCCCGAGGCCGCTGTGGGGCGAGGCGATCACGATATCCAGGTCGGCGAGGACGCCGTCCCCGACGGAGAGGCCGCCGTCCGCGTCGACGTTCGCCTCGACGCCGTGGAGGACCTCGATATCCGCGTCCGCGGCAGCCGCGGCCACCGCGTCCATCTGCTCGCGCAACTCGTTGTCGTCGAGGCCGACGCCGCCGACCATCCCCGGGCCGGTGGCGTGGTCGGTGATGCAGATGTAGTCGTCGCCGCGCTCCTCGGCCGCCTCGATCAT
Source organism: Haloplanus natans DSM 17983 (assembly GCF_000427685.1). NCBI lineage: Archaea > Methanobacteriati > Methanobacteriota > Halobacteria > Halobacteriales > Haloferacaceae > Haloplanus > Haloplanus natans. Next base: position 2,405,380 of record NZ_KE386573.1, on the reverse strand, counting down.
GGTCCCGATCGACTCCCCGCCGTCCGACCAGTCGGTGTGGGTGTGGAGGTCGCCGCCCACGTCCGCCTCGACCACCAGGTCGGGCAACTCGCCCGCCCGTGCGGCCTCGATTTCGCCCCGATCCTCGCGGAGTTCCGGCGGGATTACGGGCAGGTCGAGCGCGTCGTACATTTCCGCCTCCGTCTCGCCGCCGACCCGACGCCCGGCGCGCTGATCGTCGCCCTTGCCGTCCACGTCCCCGATATCGAACATCCCGTACTCGTTCATCTTCAGGTCGCGGTCGATGGCGAGGTTGCGCAGATGGACGTTGTGATCCTTGCTCCCGGTGAAATACTGGAGCGCCGCGCCGAACTCCGCAGGGACGACGACCCGGAAGTCGATCCGCATCCCGCGGGAACGAACGCTCGCTTTCGTCGTCCCCGACTCGATCACCGCCGCGTCCGGGTCCCAGCCGAGGAAGGCGTCGACCGCCGCCTCCCCGTCCGCGCTCGCGGCGAGGACGTCCACGTCGCCGATGGTCTCGCGCCACCGCCGGAGCGACCCCGCGACTTCGGCCCGCTCGATCGGATCGGCGTCGCGGAGCGCGTCGAGTATCTCCTCGGCGACGGGGCGGGCGTCGCCCAGCAGTTCCCGCTCCTGTGCCTGCCGGGCGAACGGGATGTTCTCTACGATGTTCGCTTCCGTCTTCTCGCCGAAGCCGGATACCGCCCGGATCTCCCCGTCGCGCGCGGCGGCTTCGAGTTCGTCGAGCGTGGTGACCCCGAGGGCCTCGTAGAGCGCTCCGACCGTCTTCGGTCCCACGCCTTCGACGCTCGTGAGCGCCGCCATGTCGACCGGCAGTCCCTCGCGGAGCGTCTCCAGTTCCTCGAGTTCGCCCGTCTCGACGTACTCGATGATCTTGTCCGCGAGGGCGTCGCCCACGCCGTCGATGTCCATGACGGCGTCTTTCCCCTCCTCGACCAGTTCCTCGACCGCGACCGGGCAGTCGCGGACGTTCTCGGCGGCGCGGCGGTAGCTCCGGGGTTTGTACTCTGTGTCCTGCGCTTCGAGGAGGTCGGCCATCTCCTCGAACCGGGCGGCGACGTCGGCGTTGCGGCTCACAGTCGCCCTCGCGTGTTGTGGCTGGTGTCCTCGTGTCCGAGCGCCTTCTTCAGGAACGACATCCAGCGCTTGCGGTCGGCCGCTTCCTGCGCTTGCGCCTCGCGTTCGAGGTTCGCCGGGCCGAGTTGCTCGAGGGCGTTGAGCGCGCGGTCGATGCCGATGATGCTCTCGACCAACTGCTTGCCTTCTTCGTAGCTCACCTCGTCGTCCTCGATGCGCTGGAGGCGCTGGAGGCGTTCGCGTCGCAGGTTCTTTTTCGCCCGATCGACCCGCTCACGCTCGCCGGCGGGCACCGTCTCCCGGCGTTTGATCTCGAAGACGAACCGCTGGAGGTCCACCTCCTCGCCCTGCACCGTGATGCGCTCGGGGATGTCCGCGCCCACCGTCGCCCCCTCTCGGTTGACGCGTTCGAGGAGTTGCTTGCGCTCGAACTCTTTCACGGCTCGCCGTTGGCGGGCCGCTCACTTCGCTCCTTCGCCCCGCTCGCTCCCTCCCGTATGCTTCGAGTCCGTGTCCGTATACGGCTCCTCGATGTCCGGGTCGGCGCCCATCATCGCCCCCGCGCGGCGTGTCACGAAGTCGAAGACGACGACGATGGGGAGGAGGAGCCGTTCGACGACCCACACCGGCCGCGCCGTCGTGAGTGCCCACTCCTCGGCGTGACCTAGGCCGTACGCCTTCGGCAGGATTTCGCCGAAGACGAGGACGACACTTCCCGCGACGACGGTCGTCAGCGCGACGGCGACGCCACCCGAGAACCGGTCCGCGAGGAGGACGGCCAGGATGCTGGAGATGGCGACGTTGACGAGGTTGTTGCCGACGAGCAGCGTCACGAGGAGTCGATGCGGGTCGTCCCGGAGTTCGGCCAGCATCGAAGCCCGACGGTCAGAGGCGGCGACGCGTTCGTCGAGCCACTCCCGGGACAGCGAGAAGACGGCGATTTCGGTGCTGGAGAAGAAAGCACTCGCCGCCAGCAGGCCGATCAGCGCGACGACGCTTACGGCCGTCGAGTCGAACGTGGTCATGGGGTATCTCGTGTCGACGACGGGAAAAACGGCGGGGACCGCTGTGCTGTTGCGATTAGTACGTCTCTCTTGAAGACACCTCGAAAGCCCCCGGCGTCCCCGGAAGCCTTCGGCTTCTGGTTGGCTCACGAGAGCTTCGCTCTCGTGAACGTCCGGGTTCGCCGAGACGCCGGCCCTTTTGATAGTGTTTATTGTAACTGGTTACCGGTGGGTCGCCGGACCGTCTTGGTGACTCACCGGTACTGACTTACAATAAACACTATCAGTCCCGCCCGCATCGGCTGGCCAACCGGCTGCCGCCGGGTGGGAGTGAAAGGGGCGACTCGTCATCGGGCGGCGGAGCCGCCCGATTGCCCGAGGGAGCTTTGCTCCCTCGCTGCTGGAGGAAGGTGGGCGACGTAAGGACCGCAGGCCGAAGGCCGAGGACCGCAGCGAGCCCCCCGACTCCAGCGAGTCGGGGCTTTCGAGGTGGTCACAGACCTATTTGAACACTACCGAGGGCCGCAGACAGAAAGTTCTTGAACGCGGCCCGACCATCCTCGGCAAATGGATTCCGGCGTCGACGTGAGCGTCGTCCTCCCTGCCTACAACGAGGAGGCCACCATCGAACGGACGGTCCGGACGACGCTCGCCACCCTCGCCGACTTCCTCCCCGAGGGCTCCTTCGAGGTGCTCGTTGCGGAGGACGGTTGTGACGACCGGACGCCCGAGATTGCGGACCGGATGGCCACCGAGGACGACCGAGTGCGTCACTTCCACAGCGACGACCGCCTCGGCCGTGGTGGGGCGCTGGAACACGCGTTCGCGGCCGCCGCGGGCGACACCCTCGTCTACTTCGACACCGACCTCGCGACGGATATGCGCCACTTGGAGGAACTGGTCGAGCGGGTGCGCACCGGCGACGCCGACGTGGCCACCGGGTCGCGCTGGATGCCCGGACAGGTCGCGGACCGCCCGCCCAAACGCGGCGTCCCCTCGCGGGCGTACAACGGCCTCGTGCGACTCTTTCTCCGCTCATCGCTCCGGGATCACCAGTGTGGGTTCAAGGCGCTGAGCCGCGAGGCGTTCGAGCGTCTGCACGCGGACGTGGCGGACGAACACTGGTTCTGGGACACCGAACTCCTCGTCCGCGCCCAGCGGGCGGGGCTGACCGTCGCCGAGTTCCCCGTCGAGTGGGAGCCCAAAGGCGACACGAAAGTCGACCTCGTGCGCGACGTGTTCGGGATGGGGAGTGGGATCCTCCGGCTATGGTGGCAGCTCTCGGTCAGTCCCCGGATCACCCGGCGGGTGAGCGTCGGCGCTGGCGCCCTCATGACCCTCGTCGCCCTCGCATTGATGACGCTGTATCTCGACCCACAGGCCGTCCTCGAGGAGTTGGAGGGGGCAGACCTCCAACTCGTCGCCCTCGCGGGCGCCGTCTACCTCCTGTCGTGGCCGCTCCGTGGCGCCCGCTACCGCGACATCCTCCGCGAACTCGGCTATCGTGAGCGCCTCGGTTTTCTCACCGGCGCCGTCTTCATCAGTCAGACGGGGAACCTCGTCTTCCCCGCCCGACTCGGCGACGGGGTGCGCGCCTACGTCGTGAAGGCACGGCGCGGGATTCCCTATCCGACCGGCTTCGCGTCGCTCGCGGTCGAGCGCGTCTTCGACCTGCTGACTATCACCGTCCTCGGCGGCACCGTCCTGCTGGGATTCGTCCTCACGGGCGCGAGCGGTCGGCTCGTCACCGCCGTCTCGTCGGGCGTTCCGGGCATCGACCCACGGAGCGCGCAGGTCGCGCTCACCGTCGCGGCCGGCGTCGCCGCGGCGGCGCTTCTCGCCGTCGCGGCCATCGTCGTGAGCGCGCGCCGCGACGGCAACCTGGTCCGGCGGGTCGTCACCGGCGTGAGTTCGGATTCCTACGCCGACTACGTGGCGGGGGTTCTGGAGCGGTTCGTCGCCGACGTACAGACGGTGGCGGCCGACCGGGGCGCGTTCGTCCGCGTCGGCGTCGGCAGCCTCGCCATCTGGGCGCTCGACGTGGTGACCGCCGTCCTCGTTCTCGCGGCCTTCGACGTTCCGCTCGCGACGCCGACGCTCGTCGCCGTCGGCTTTTTCGCCGTCAGCGTCGGCAACCTCGCGAAGGTGCTCCCGCTCTCGCCCGGCGGCATCGGCCTCTACGAGGCGGCTTTCACCCTCCTCGTCGCGGGCCTGACACCCGTCACCGGCGCCACCGCCTTCGGCGCCGCGGTGCTGGATCACGCGGTGAAGAACCTCGTCACCGTCGCCGGCGGCGTCGTCTCCATGCTCGCGCTCAACGTCTCGCTGACGAGCGCGGTGGAGGAGACGACCGGGGGCGGAACGGACGCTCCCGATCCGGAGCCGGACGTGGATTAAAACAGCTCGGCGAGCCGCTCGGCGCCGTCTATCAGGTTCGGGCTCGGCTGGTTCAGGAGGGCGTCGTCGACGGCGTGGACCTCGGCGTCGACGGCCCACCCGCGGTCGGTAAACGTCGCGGGGTCGGTGTGTTCCCCGTGGCCGCAGTGGTGGAGGACGACGTGGTCCGGATCGGCGGCCTCGACGGCGTCGCGCGCGACGGCCCGTGACCGCTCGCCCGGGTCGACGAACGGGTGGTGCCCGCCCGCGGCGGCGACGACTTCGGGCACCCAGTTGCCGGCGGCCATCGGCGGGTTGGCCCACTCCTCGCAGTAGACGGTCGGCCACGTGTCGGTCGCCCGGGCGCGTAGCCGGTCGAGTCGCTCGCGACTCCGGGCGGCCATCCGCTCGCCTTCGGCCTCGCGGCCGACGGCGTCGCCGAGGGCGGCGAACCCCTCGATCACCTTGGGGAGCGTCCGGGCGTCCATGTGGTGGACGCGGACGCCGCGGTCACGGAGGGCGTCACGAACCTCCGCCTGGAGGGCGTCGCTCGTACAGACCAGATCGGGATCGAGCGCAGCGAGTTCGTCCAGATCCGGGTTCAGCCACCCGCCGAGGACCGTCGGTCCGGCGTCGAGTTCGGCGCGGCAGTGGGTCGTGATCCCGACCAGGCGGTCCGCGACGCCGAGTTCACGGATGGTCGCGGTGGCCGCCGGCGCGAGCGAGACGATGCGATCCGGTGGGTCCATGGTCTCCCTCGGGGACGGACGGACAATAGGGATTGCCGTACTCGGTCGCCGGAACCGACACCGATACCCGTCGGCGGCGGGGAGGGTAGGGCAATGCGGACGGAGCACGTCCTCCACGTCGGCGACGCGGTGGCGATGGACGCCGTCGCGGACGAGTCGGTCGAACTCGTCGTCACCTCGCCGCCGTACCCGATGATCGACCTCTGGGACGACCTCTTTGCGGACCGCGATCCGGACGTGCGCGCGGCCCTCGACGCCGGCGACGGCGACGCAGCCTTCGAGTTGATGCACGCCCAACTCGACGCCGTGTGGGACGACGTGGTTCGCGCCCTCGCCCCCGGCGGCGTCGTCTGTGTCAACGTCGGCGACGCCACCCGCTCGGTCGGCGGCGAGTTCCAGCAGTATCCCAACCACGCCAGGATCGTCGACGCCCTCCGCTCGCGGGGGTTGACGCCGCTGCCCGATGTGCTCTGGCGGAAGCCGACCAACAGCCACACGAAGTTCATGGGGTCGGGCACGCTCCCGCCGAACGCCTACGTCACGCTCGAACACGAGTACGTCCTTCTCTTCCGGAAGGGCGGTCCACGCTCCCTTCCGCCGGGCGACGACCGCCGGTACGAGAGCGCGTTCTTCTGGGAGGAGCGCAACTGCTGGTTCTCCGACCTCTGGGAGCTTCGAGGTGAGGAGCAGGCGCTCGGCGGCGGCGCGGACGGCCGCCGTGACCGATCCGCGGCGTTTCCGCTGGAGATTCCCCTGCGCCTGATTCGGATGTTTTCGGTTCGGGGCGATCGGGTCCTCGATCCGTTCGCGGGGACGGGCACGACGGCCCTCGCTGCGATGCACGCCGCCCGGAACTCGGTGGGCTACGACCTCGACGGCGACCTGTTCGACGCACTCGACGACCGACTGGACGATCTGCCGGCGCGGTCACAGCGCCGGGTGGCCGAGCGCCTCGACCGTCACCGCGCGGCCATGACCGACCGTGACGGCGGCTACGAGGCCGAACATTTCGACTTCCGGGTGGTGACGAAACGCGAGCGTCGTATCCGTCCGTACGCCGTCGAGTCGGTGTCGGAGCGCTCGGCCGAGCGCGGCCGGCGGTACGTCCTGAATCACCGGCCGGCGGACGGGGACGCGCTTAACCCGCTCCCACCCGAGGGATGAGCATGGACTTCGACTCGCTGGTCCTCGCGGCGGCGACGGCCGACCTCGGCGACGAGCCGGCGGCGCGTGAGAGTGCCGACGCCGTCGAGTTTCGGATGGATCTCGCGGCCGACCCGCTCGCGGCGCTCGCCGACTACGACGGATCGCTGCCGATCATCGCCACGAACCGCGATCCGACGGAGGGCGGCGAGGCCGACGCGCCCGAGGCGGAGCGGCTGGCGGCGCTGGAGGCGGCGAGCGCCCACGACGCCGTCGGCGCGGTGGATGTCGAACTGGCGAGTCTGCGGAACGGCCCGGGGAAGCGGGCCGCAGCGACCGCGCGGGCGAACGGCGCCACCGTCATCGCGTCGTTCCACGACTTCGAGTCGACGCCCTCGACGGCGCGACTCGACGAAACCCTCGCGACGGCCGCCGACCACGGCGACGTGGGGAAGGCGGCGGTGACGGCGACGGGGGCCGGCGACGCGCTACGGCTGCTGTCGGCGACGCACGCGGCGACCGAACGCGGGGATCGGGTGGCGACGATGGCGATGGGCGAGGCCGGCCGGCACACCCGGGTGGTCGCCCCGCTCTACGGGTCGAAAATCGGCTACGCGCCGGTCGATCCGGCCGAGGCGACCGCGCCGGGCCAGTACGACCTGGCGACGCTCGCGGATCTGGTCGACCGCCTCGGCGGTCGGTGATGTGGAGCGGCGTGCCGGTGTGTGGATAAGACGGCTCGGCGACCCCTCGGCACAGCCGTCCGCACGAGTCGGCCGAGGGTATAAGCGCGTGGCGCGTCCATCGGTGCTACGATGGGTGACAGGGAGCGACGGGTGGTCGTCGCCGTGGTCGTCAGCGTCGTCGGCGCGGTGATCGGCGTCGCGGGTGCGGGGCACGCCTACCTTCGGGAGTGGGGGCGCGCGTTCGTGTGGTTCTCGCTCGTGCTCGGGGCCGGACTCGTGCTGATCGCCTCGTTTGCCGACCCCGAGACGGTGACGCTGTCGACGCTTCCGCTCCGCGTGACTGGACCGATCGTCCTGTTGCTCACGCTGAACACGGTCGATACGTACTACGTCGCCCGCCGGTCGGCGACGGGTGGCGTCGGCCGAGGCGGCCCGGCCCCCGACGCCGAGCGGACCGTCGCGTGTCCGTCGTGTGGCCGGGAGTACGACCCCGAACTCTCCTTCTGTCCGTGGTGTGCTGGCTCGCGTGACGAGAAACGGTGATGGCTGCCACTGGTGGCATCGGTCGTGTCTGACGGTCCGACGAATCACCGGACAACGGTCACGGCGAGCCGTTTCAGGTGCGGAGGAAGTAGACCTGCTTTCGCGCGTCCTTGAAGCTGTACCGGGAGTCGACGATGTCGGACTCCTCCAGACGGTTCAGCGCGTAGCGGACCGTCCGGTCCGGAAGCAACGACTCCTCGGCGAGTTGACCCTGCGAGAGTGGCGACTCCCCTTCGAGCACCTTGGCGACGAGTTTCGCACTCGGGGGCAGTTCGCGCAGTCGCTCCCGGTATTCGGTGGTCGTGAGTCGATCGTCGCCGACGGAATCAGCCGCTGTGGTGCTCATACCCTCACGTCCGAGTCAGTAGTGGTAAAGGTTATCTCTATATTAGTGCAAACACACGAAACACCTTATATGTGATTAATTGTAAAAAGAGGCAGAACGATGACGCGTCGGCCGCGGGACGATGGCCGGGCACGTGCGGCGGATACATCCAGTACGGTTTTAATCTTCGGGCAGAGAGACGCGTAGCGTGAAAGGAGAGGAGTGGTACCAGACGGACGAAGTTGCCCAGGAGTACGACGTCAAGCGGTTTTCGCGTGGTGGGCGACTCATCGACCGTCGGGAAAAGCGGGCCGTCCTCGACGCGTTGAATCCCCTCGACGGCCGGAACGTGCTCGAAATCGCTTGCGGGACGGGACGGTTTACCGCCATGCTGGCCGAGCGCGGGGCCGACATCGTCGGCCTCGACATCTCCTCGGCGATGATGGCCGAGGGTCGAAAGAAGGCCCGTGCGGCGGGTGTGGCCGACCGCATCGAGTTCATCCGCGGCGACGCTGCCCGCCTCCCGTTCCCGGACGACCACTTCGACACCGTCTTTGCGATGCGGTTTTTCCATCTCGCCGACACGCCGGCGAAGTTCCTCGCGGAGATGTGCCGGGTCTCCAAGGAGCAGGTGTTTTTCGATACGTTCAACGACCGAAGCACGCGCGTCCTCTACAACTGGTTGCTCCCGATGGGTTCGCGGCTCTACGGTCACGACGAGGTGAAACGCCTCATCGACGGAGCGGGCCTGACGCTCACGGACGCGAGCCACGACTTCGTGTTCCCGTACGGCTTCTACCGGAAGATACCGAACCGGCTGGCCGGGGCGTTCCGGAGCGTCGACACCGCTCTCGGGGAGACGCCGATCGGTGACCACGTCGCCTCGGTCTCTTACTGGAACGCACACGTCTGACGTTTCAGCCCAGTGATGCGGTGCCGTGGGAGCCCTCTCTCCTTCTAGGAGGCAGTCACCGGTGAAAGTCGACGGCACTCGGGCCGTCGTCGCGCTGAACCGTCGTCCGCGCCGGCTCCGTCCGCGCCACCTCGTCGCCTGCCCGGAGCACGAGCGTCCGCGGTGCCCGGGTGCGGAGCGCGTTGAACGCGTCGGGGCTGTCGTAGACGACGAGCGACCCCTCGGTGTCCTCCCGGAGGCCGTACCCGCTCGCGCCGACCACCGCGGCGTTCGCCTCGGTCAGCATCTCCCAGAGGTCGGCCACGTCGTCCCGGCCGGCCATGTGGGCGTAGTGAAGCAGGACGAAGGCGGCGTCCAGGGGGTCGGCCTGGCCGTAGTGGTACCACGGATCGAGAACGGAGTCGTGGCCGAGACCGACGGTGACGTCCGCCGCCCGGAGTTCGTCGATGCGCGTGTGGCCACGCCGCCGCGGGTAGTCGTCGTAACTCCCCTGCAGGACCGAGTTGTCCGGCGGGTTCGTCACGACACTCACGCCGCTCTCGGCGAGCAGCGAGATCAGTTTGTCGGCGTAGGCGTTGTTGTACGAATGCATCGCCGTCGTGTGACTCGCCGTCGTTCGGTCGCCGATGCCGCGTTTGAGAGCCTCGCTCGCCAACACCTCGGTGAACCGCGAGTTCGGGTCGTCCGTCTCGTCGATGTGGAGGTCGAGCGGCCGGTCGTGGCGCTCGGCGAGGTCACAGACCGCCCGGACGCTCTCGACCCCGTCCTCGCGCGTGTGTTCGTTGTGTGGAATCGCGCCGATCACGTCGACGCCCATCCGCACCGCCTCGTGGAGCAGGTCCTCGTGGTCGGGATCGGTGAAGATACCGTCCTGCGGGAAGGCGACGACCTGCAGGTCGACGATATCCGATACCCGGTCGCGCAGTTCGAGGAGGGCTTCGACCGTCGTCAGCGACGGCTCCGTCGTATCGGCGTGGGTCCGAATCCGCGTCACACCGTGTGCCGCGTACCACTCGACGGTTCGTGTCGCGCGGTCGACGATGTCGTCGACCGTGATCCCCTCCTTGTACGCCGCCCACACCTCGATGCCCTCGGCAAGCGTCCCGCTCTCGTTCCATGTCGGGTCGCCGGCGGTCCCCGTCGCGTCGAGGTGGACGTGCGGTTCGATCAGCGGCGGCGTGACCAGCCGACCGTCGGCGTCGTGGCGCCGGTCCGCCGGGAACGCCGCCGGATCGCCGTCGCCCGCGGGCACCACTCGTCGGATCGTTCCGTCCCTGATCTCGATGTCGACGACGTCGCCGTCGAGGGTCCGCCCCCCGGTGACGATGTACTCGGTCATATCGGATCGATGGGCAGCCGCTACATATTCCTTCGCACTCCGAATTTCCGCACGAACGTGGACGTAATGCCAAATTTTATCAACAATACCTGTGCGACAACGGACGATGGCAACAGAAGACGAATCATCGACTTGGCGGACGTTCGTGTTCGGCGACGAGGACCTTCCCGATCCGGACTATCCCATAGACCACGTCCCTCGGGACGAGCGGAAAGGACTCGTGAGTATCTCGGCCGTGCTCCTCGGGTTCGTCTTTTTCGCGGGCACGCTGTGGTCCGGCGCCGAGGTCGGTGCGGCGATGGGCTTCGGGCCGATGCTCTCGGCGACGGCCGTCGGCTACACCATCCTCGGGATCTACGTGGCGGCGCTGTGTGGCATCGCGGCCAAAGCCGGGTTGACGACCGTCCTCCTCGCCAGGTACAGTTTCGGCCGGTTGGGCGCGAAGTTCGCCGACCTCCTACTCGGCGGGACGCAGGTCGGCTGGTTCGGGGTCACCATCCCGATGGTCGCCGTCCCCACTGCGACGTTTTTCGGCCTCGACTCCCCGACGCTCACGCTGGCGCTCATCGTGATCTGGGGCGTGCTCCACCTCGCGACGGCGTACTTCGGCTACGAAGGGATGGAGAAACTCTCGCTGATCGCCGTCCCGGTTCTCGTCGTCGTCGGCCTCCTGTCGGTGTTCATCGCCATCGGGGACGCCGGCGGCGTCGACGGCCTGTTCGCCGGCACCGGGAGCGGGGAGATGGGCTTTGCCGCCGCCGTCACCATCGTCGTCGGGACGTTCATCAGCGGCGGCACACAGGCGCCGAACTGGGCCCGGTTCGCGAGTTCGACCCGCGTCGGGTTCTGGGCCGGCCTCATCGCCTTCCTGATCGGTAACGGCTTCCTCTTTCTCTCGGGCGCCGTCGGCGGCGCCGTCTACGACGTGACGCCCGCTGGCGACCTCTACGAGGTGCTCGCCGCGCAGGGACTCGCCGCCATCGGTCTGATCGCCCTGATCCTCAACATCTGGACGACGAACGACAACGCCGCCTACGCCTTCGGCGTCGCCGGCAGCGAGGCGTTCGAGTTCGACCGCAAGCGGCCGTTCGTGCTGGCCGGCGGCACCGTCGGCATCCTGCTCGCGCTGGCGGGCGCGGAGGGTCTGCTCATCCCGTGGCTGTCGACGCTCGGCCAGTACGTCCCCCCTCTCGGCGGTGTCATCATCGCCGACTTCCTGCTCTGCTGGCGGCTGAGCGTTCCCCACATGGACGACGTCGACTTCGTCGACGTTCGCTGGAGCGCCATCCTCGCTTACGCCGTCGGCGCCGCCGTCGCCGTCCTCACCGCCGGACAGGTCGTTCCGGGCGTGGCCGCGCCGCAGGTGCTTCCCGGCCCCGGTGGTGCCGCGCTGAACGGCCTCGTCGCCGCTTTCGTCGTCCACACGGCCGCGTACTACCTGCTGGAGGCGAACGGACTGCTGCCCGGTCACGAGGTGGATTCGTCGGCCGAGCGACTCTAGTCGTCGACCTCTTCGACTCGCTTGCCCGTCGCCTGCGGGATCACCCGCCGCTTCGCGTTTTCCCACTCCCGGTCGAGTTCCCGTCCATCGAACAGCCGGTCCAGAAACACCGCCAGCGCCGCCACCTCGGAGTGGGGCTGGTTCGTCACGCCCACGTTCCAGTCCGCACGGTCGTACACCTCGAAGTCGACCTTGCCGGCGCCGACGACGAGGAGGAGTGGCTCCGAGCGATGGCGTTCCCGGATCGTCGGCGTCACGTCCTCGACCGGCTCGCCGTACATCGTGAGGTGGACGACGGTTCCCTCCCAGTCCCGCAGGAGCGGCCGATACGAGTCGGTGACGGTCACCTCGAACGGGCCGCCGAAGCGGTCGGTGATGTCGGTGACCGTCTCGCCCGCCTGCGTGGCCTCGCCGACCAGGACCGCCCGGTCGGCGCCGAGCGCCCGCGCCGTCAGGGCGACGTGTGTCGTCATGCGGTCGTCGCGGCCGGGGCGGTGCCCCAGACGCAACACGACGACCTCCGGACTGTCTTGCATGGGCGTTCCGAGGGGGCGGAGTGGGTAACGGTTTTCGAACCCGACCGGAAGGCACTTGGACGGCGCGGCGGACCCTCGGGCATGGATCTCACCGACCGGCGCGTGGTCGTCACCGGCGGCGCGGGCCTCATCGGCACCCATCTCGCGGCTCGGCTCGCCCCGGACAACGACGTGGTCGTCGCCGACGACCTGTCCAAGGGCGAGGCCGACCGCGTCCCCGACGGCGCCGAACTCGTCGTCGCGGACGTGAAACACCCCGACGACGTGGCCGCCGTCGTCACCGACGACACGGATATCGTCTTTCACCTCGCCGCCTACACCGACACGAACTACGCCGACCCCCGGCGGCTGTTCGAGGAGAACACCGAGATGACCTACACCCTCCTCGAACGCGCCGACGACGTCGGCGTCGACGGCTTCGTCTTCACTTCCTCCTCGACCGTCTACGGCGAGGCGCCGCGGCCGACGCCGGAGGATTACGGCCCCCTCGAACCCATCAGCGAGTACGGCGCGAGCAAACTCGCCGACGAGGGGCTCGTCTCCACGTACGCCCACTCCTACGACCTGCAGGCGTGGACGTTCCGCTTCGCCAACATCGTCGGCCCACACCAGCGCGGCACCGTGATTCCGGACTTCATCGAGAAACTCGACGACGACCCCGACCGGCTCACCATCCTCGGCGACGGCCGACAGGAGAAATCCTACCTCCACGTCGAGGACTGCGTGGACGCCATCTGCCACGTCGTCGAGAACGCGGACGCGGCGCTCAACACCTACAACCTCGGATCGCGGACGACCACCTCCGTCACCCGTATCGCCGACATCGTGAGCGAGGAGCTGGGACTCGATCCGGCCTACGAGTACACGGGCGGCGACCGCGGGTGGACGGGCGACGTGCCGAAGATGCGCCTCTCGATCGAGAAGCTAGCCGCCCTCGGCTGGGAGCCCTCGGCGTCGAGCGACGACGCCGTCCGTCGCGCGGCCCGACAGTTGATCGACGAGATCGTATAGCCCTTTACTCCGCGCCCCCAACGTCACCCGTGCAGATCGTCGGCTACGACACGGACGACGGCGGCCTCCTCCTGAGCGATTCGGTCAGGGACGACGCGGCCAGCGCCGACCCTCGCCACCCGACTGCGACCGTCGAGTACGTCCCCCTCGACCCCGGCACGGAACTCGCCTACCGCCTCGACGACCGCCACTGTGCCGGCACCCTCACAGACGACGGCCACCGCCCCTGTGACGCCGACGACACACCTCACTGCCCCGACCACACCTCGACGTGGGTCTGTGCCCGGTGTACCGGCACCTGCCTCAAAGACGAGATGGACTGTGTCGACGACCACGCCATCTACCTCGCCGCGTTCGCCCCGGAGACGTTCAAGGTGGGTGTCACCAAGGCGTACCGGCTGGAGACCCGCCTCCGCGAACAGGGGGCGGACCGCGGCGCCCACATCCGAACCGTCGAGAACGGCCGGATCGCCCGCGAAATCGAGGCCGAGTTGGCGGCCGGAATCCCCGACCGGGTGCGGGTGCCCGCGAAACTGGCGGGTCTCGGCCGCTCCGTCGACGACGCGGCGTGGGCCGCCCTGCTCGACGAGTTCGATCCCATCGAAACGTTCGCGTTCGACTACGGCCTCGGGCTCTCCGAGCGCCCGGTCGCCGAGACGCTGGCGGCGGGCCGGGTCCGGGGGACGAAAGGGCGACTGCTCGTCCTCGACCACGGCGGGAGCACCTACGCGGTCGATATGCGGGATCTGGTTGGGTACGAGGTGATCGAGGGCGACACCGACCGGCGACTCCAGTCGAGTCTCGGCGCGTTCGGGTGACCGACCCCGTCTTCTCCGCTTCGGACTGCCGATTACGACCGACGGTCCCGGGCGCGCCGTTCCCAGGCGGGCGTGCCGTCGAGTTCCGGGAGCAGATCCTGGACGTCCATCCACGCTGCCCCGTAGAACCGTTCTCGGCCGATCGGCGTGTGGATACGCATGACGACGGTTTCGCTCGTCACTCGAAACACCGACGCCGACCACGACGACTGCACGCGTTCCCACCGACCGACCCGGGTCGAGGTTTCGTCGTCGACCACACGGGAGCCGAGTTCCCAGCTTAGCCGCGTCAGGACGGCCGGATCGAACGGCATCACGTCGGGGAGGGACGCCCCACCACTGTGCTGTCCACGGGTTGCCATACCACGCGACACTCGCTCGATGCTCAAAAAACACACGCGTTCCCGGAGGTGCATCGGGCGTCACCGACCGTCGGTGCCGGGGAGACGACAACCCTTTTCGGCGTGGATTGCGAATCGAGGGCCATGGCAGACGACGACACTGGCGACGACGCTGCTGCAGAGGGTGGCGAGGAAACCGAGGGCGACGAGGAGGAGAAGTCCTTCCGCGAGCGCGTCGAGGAGATCCGCGAGCGCCGCGCCGAGGAGCGCGAGGAGGGCGAGCGCCCCGACCCCGAGGAGATGATGGGTGGCGGCGAGGGCGGCAACCCCTTCGCGCAGATGATGAGCGGGATGATGGGTGGCGGTGGTCCCGGCGGCATGGGCGGCGGTGGCATGGGTGGCGGCCCGCCGGGCATGGGCGGCGGTGGCGGCCCGCCGGGCATGGGTGGCGGCCAGGGCGAGGAGGAGTCCGTCGGCAACGAGGAACTCGTTCGCGAGGTTCGACAGCTCCGCGACGAGGTACGTGACGTGACGCGCCAGCTCCAGCGGATCGCTCAGGCTATCGAGGACGACTAATACTGTTCATCGTAAGTCATTACCGGAGGGTCGTCGGACCGTCTTGACGACCCACCGTAACCAGTTACGATAAACAGTATAAGCCCGTCAGTCGACCCGCGTTTTCACCTCACTCGTTCGTAGACGTCCGCGAGACGGTCGACTGCGCGGCCGACCCCGTGTCGTTCTCGCGCTTCGAGACACGACTCGCGGAGCGCGTCGCCGTCCTCCAGCGTCCGCCGGATCGACGACCGGAAGGACTCGATGTCGCCCGTTTCGAAGTGATACCCCGTGACGCCGTCCTCGACGGTGTCGGCGAGGGCGCCGTCGTCTGCGCCGACGACCGGCGTCCCGCAGGCGTTCGCCTCCAGCGCGACGAGCCCTTGCGTTTCGATCGGGCTGGGGAAGACGAAGGCGTCGAGCGCGCTGTAGAAGGCGGGAAGCTCCTCGCGGTCGAGAAAGCCGAGAAAGCGGGCGTCGACGCCGCATTCGGCCGCCCGCCGCTCCAGATCCGGTCGGGCCGGCCCGTCGCCGCCGAAGACGACCGTCGCGTCGAGGGTCGCCGCGGCGTCGACGATATCCCCCAGGCGTTTCTCGTAGCCGTGACGGCCGGTGTAGCCGATCAGCGTCGCGGCGTCGTCGAGGCCGTACCGCGACCGGAAGGCGTCGGCGTCGACGGGGCGGAACCGCTCGGTATCGATGCCGTTCGGGACGACGGTTACGGGCGTCGAGACACCCACCGCGTCGGTGAGGTGGGTGGCCGTCGCCTCGCTCGGTGCGAGTACTGCGTCGGCGTGGTCCAGAAACCACCGCTCGTAGCGCTCGCTTACGCGTTCGACGAGGCGTTCGATCCGGGCACTCGGCGCCACGTAGTCGGCGTACTCCGACGTGGGCGTGTGGTACGAGGCGACGAAGGGTCGGTCGTGGCGCCGGGCCAGTCGGAGACCCGCGAGGCCAACGGCGAAGGGCGTGTGGGCGTGGACCACCTCGACGTCGCGGACGCGCCGCGGAATCCAGGGCGCGCCGAGACGGAAGCCGGGGTAGAACGGAAAGGGGACGCTCCGAACCGGATACTCGCCGGCGCGGGCGGCGTAGCCGTCGGTTCGGGGGTAGACCACGTCCATCCGGCCGCCGCGGCCGGCCCAGCAGTCGCGCCACGCCTTGACGGTGTAGGTGACGCCGTTGACCGTCGGCAGATAGGTGTCCGTGAAGACGGCGACCGAATGCATCACCGGCGATTCGACGAGGAGGGGTTAATCGCTTGTGACTTCGGCGTAGGCGTCGGCCAGTTTCTCGCCCACCCGCGACAGGGAGTGCTCGCTCGCCGTCTCCTCGGCGTTCTCGCCGAGTCGCTGGCGCAACTCCGGATCGGCCGCCAGTCGGTCCAGTGCCTCGCGGAACTCCGCCCGCGTCTCGCATTTCAGGCAGTCGTGGCCGTCGGTGTAGAACTCCTCGAAGACGGGGATGTCCCGGAGGACGACCGGCTTTCCGCAGGCCATCGCCTCCAGTACGGCGATACCCTGGTTCTCCGCCTTGGTGGGGAAACAGTAGATGTCGCCGGCGGCGAAGGCCCCGCGCTTGTCGTCCACCCACCCGGTGAAGGTGACGTTGTCGGGCGGGTTCGTCGTCCACCGACGCACCGCCTCGGAAGCCTGTGGCCCGGTGTCGTAGGGGCCGAACCACGCGAACTCGTAGTCGGTGTCCTGGGCGAGTCGACAGAAGGTGGTCAGGCCCTTGCGCTCGAAGACGTTGCCGACGGAGAAAACCACCAGTCCGTCGAGGCCGAACCGCTCGCGGTACGCCTCGCGGAGGTCCGCAAAGCCCGCCAGCGACGCGGTGTCGACGCCGTTGGTGATCGGTCGGATCGGAGCGTCGACGGGGTAGGATTCGAGGGTCCGCTTCGTGTACGCGCTGGGACAGAGGACGAGGTCGGCCTGTGAGTAGAACCAGCGGAGGTAGCGACGGAGCGGGCCGGCGAGGTAGGTGGAGCCACGGAAGCTCTCGGCGAAGTCCTCAGCGGTGACGTGGGCGTGGAGGACGAGTGGCGTCCCCGTCCGTTTGGCGTGACGGGCAACGGCGACCGAACCGGGGCCGATCACGTTGCAGTGGGCCACGTCGTACCTACGGAACGCACCGTGGCCCCGGAGGAAGCCGGCAGCGGCGCCGGCCGGCGACCCGCCGATCCACGGCGACGTGACGACCGACACGTCGGTCGTCGCCAGCGCGGCGCGTTGCTGGTCGGCGGCGGTGCCGATGCCGCTTCGGTCGAGTCGGTCCTCCAGTTCGAGGTAGTTCAACACCCGCACGGCCGGCGATTGATCGGTGGTTCCCTTGACGCTACCGATAGTTTCCGTTCCACGGCACGCGCCCCGACGCGGTGTCGGAAGGCCTTTGGCGCCCCGCGGTCCGCTTCGACCATGGGCATTCCCGAGGAGCGCGTCGACCGACTGGCGGCGCTCGCCCGCGCCGCCGTCAAGGAGGGCGAGGCGGAACGCGCCCGGGAGTACGTCCGTCTGGCCCGCCGTATCGCCGAGCGCAACCGCCTCACCCTTCCCCGGGCGTTCCGGCGGTTCACCTGCGACGCCTGTGACGCCTACCTCGTACCGGGTCGGAACGCCCGCGTCCGTCTGGGGGACGGCCACGTCGTCGTCCGCTGTGACTGTGGGGCAACGGCGCGGTATCCGTACCGTTAAGCGGTATCGCCGACGGCGACGACGCTCGCCGTCCTTATTATAAACTTTCAAACCGGTTCGGGTCCAGTAGCGGTGTATGGATACGCAAGCGCTGCGCAAGCGGGCCCACGACCTCGACGTGACGGTGTGGGTCGGCAAGAGCGGACTCGGGGCCGTCGTCGACGAACTCGACGACCAGTTGGGGGATCGGGAGCTCGTGAAAGTGAAGTTCCTGCGAGCGGCCCGTGGCGGCACGGACGTGGAGACGCTTTCGGCCGATCTGGCCGAACGGGTCGATGCAGAGGTCGTCGAGATGCGGGGCAACACCGCAGTCCTCTATCGATGACGCCGGTCGCCCTGCAGAACGGCGGGGGTGGGGCCATCGCCCGCATCCTCACCGAGAACGGCGTGCCGTACGCGGCGGCTATCGGCTCGGCCATCGCCTTCGTCGCCGCCCTGCTGGTCGTCTACGTCGTCGGGCGAGCCGTCGTCATCCCGCTCGTGGACCGCGTGATGGACGCGCAGGGGTTGGAGGTCCACGCCCGCAAACCGCTCCGAAAGCTGACGCTGGCGCTCGTCGTCTTCGTCGGCATCGCCGTCGCCTTCGGTTTCGCGGGCTACGGCAGTTTCTTGCAGTCTCTCGCCACCGTCGCCGCGGCGGCGACGCTCGCCATCGGCTTCGCCATGCAGAACGTCATCGCCAACTTCGTCGCCGGCATCTTCATCTTCACCGACAAGCCGTTCCGCATCGGCGACTGGATCGAGTGGGACGGCAACTCGGGTATCGTCGAGGACATCAGCTTCCGCGTGACGCGGGTGCGAACCTTCGACAACGAACTCCTGACGGTGCCCAACTCCGCTCTCACCGACGGCGTCATCAAGAACCCGGTCGCCAAGGGACAACTCCGCCTGCAGGTGCCCTTCGGCATCGGCTACGACGACGACATCGAACTGGCAAACGAGATCATTCTCGAGGAGGCCAACGCTCACCCGGATATCCTCGACGACCCCGCGCCCTCCGTTCGCCTGACCGACCTCGGTGACTCCTCCGTCGTGCTCAAATCTCGCGTCTGGATCGACGACCCGAGTCGTTCGGACTTCGTCAAAACCCGCGGCGAGTACGTCGCTGCGGTCAAGGAACGCTTCGACGAGGCGGGTATCGATATCCCCTACCCGAACCGCACCCTCGAAGGCTCACTGGAGATCAGTGGCGTCACGGCCGAAACCGTCGTGGACTAAAGTTCGATCCGTTCGACCAGCCCGCTCTCCTCTTTCGTGTTGATGGCGACGATGCGGACGTACTCCTCCAGCGTCGAATCCCGCAGCTTCGCCTTCAGCAGGTTGTCGACCTGGTAGACCCCCGCGGCGTTCACCATCTCGATTTCGACGAGAACCGGCCTGTCGTCGCCTGCTTCGAGCGTCACGTCACGGATCGCCCGACTCGACAGCGTGTTGATGCCCCGCCCGCCTTTCTCGTAGGGGATTCGCGAGCGTCCCCGCTCCATGTCGAGGGCGTCGGCGACGCGGATGACGCCCGCCTCGCGGGTCAGGGGGTCTTCCTCCGTGTGGTGACAGAGGATGGCGTGGAGCGTCTCGGCTTTCACCCGCACCGCGTCGCCCGTGTCGTACCACTTCGGGAGGAGCCGGTCGAGGATGTCCGAGGCGAGCGGGATGGAGTAGTAGGCGTGTTGGTCGCGGTGGACGACGTGGCCCACGTCGTGGAGGGTGGCCGCGAGCGCGATAATCACCGCTTCGTCGGCCTCCGTGAGTTCCTGATCGCTCGCGCCGTTGAACGCCACGTCGGCGCGTTTCAGCAGCTCGTAGAGGCGGAGCGCCCGGTTCCGGACGATGCTGATGTGTTTCGGGCCGTGATCGTTGTACCCCTTCCGCGTGACGGCGTTGACGTTCTGGGCTTCGAGATACGTCGTCACCTCCACGTCATCAAGGAGTACCGACAGGACTTCGTTCAGCTTCCGGTCGGGGAACGCGTGGGGGGCGTCGGGGTCGTACGTGCGGCCGTCCGCGTCGTCACTGTCCATACGGCGGCCTTCGCCGGCCGTGGAAAAAAAGCCCGCCGGCTCCCGTCGTCCGGGCCGTGCGCGGTATTGTAACTCACAATACACACGATCAGGCGGACGCTTCGGCCGCCGCCTCGCGCACCGACTCGTAGTCCGGTTCCTGTTTCGGGTTGTCACCCACCCACGTATACGTGATCCGGCCGTCGCCGTCGACGACGAAGACGGCCCGCTTGGCGACCCGGATGTCGCGTGGCTCCCACCGGTCGACCACCCCGTAGGCCTCGATCAGTTCGCGGCGTTCGTCGCTGAGGAGGCCGAAGTTCAGGTCGTTCCGCCGGCGGAACTCGTTGAGCGTGTACGGCAAGTCGACGCTGACGCCGTACACCGTCGATCCGATGTCCTCGAAGTTCGCCAACTGGTCGCGGAACGTACACATCTCGGTCGTGCAGGTGTTGGTAAACGCCGCGGGGAAGAAAGCGAGGACGATCGGTGCCTCGTCGAGACGCTCCGAGAGCCTGAAGCTCTCGACATCGCCGTTCGCGAGCGGGGCAGTGAAATCCGGAGCCTCGTCGCCGATGTCGACCATGATCGCCATTCGGCGGAGAACGGCTTTACGCTTGTTGATACCGGCGGGTATGGCTGACGGCGCGTCGACGGGTCGTGAACAGCAAAAAGCCTATAATTGCGAACAGGCTAGCAGGAGGTAGTGATGTACGACCCAATCGTTCCACTGTTCCCCGGGTTGCCCGGCGGGCCGGAGTTGCTCATCGTCCTCTTCGTCCTCGTTTTGCTGTTCGGGGCGAACAAGATCCCGAAACTGGCCCGTTCGACCGGGCAGGCCATGGGTGAGTTCAAGCGCGGGCGCGAGGAGATCGAGGAAGAACTGCAGGAAGGTGCCGAGGAGTCCGCTTCCGGCTCCGAGACGCCGACTACGGAGACCACGGAGACGACCGAAACCGAGAAAACTAGCTGAACGCCGGGGTCTCCGGACCCGACTCCCCGTCTCTCTCCCCCTCGTGCCGTGCGAACAGCCACCCGAACGGGACGGTGTCGACGGCCCACCGGGCCGGGCACCCGATCGATACCTGCGGCCGTGGCCGCCGGCTAGCCCGGTAGTCGGGGTTCCGTCCCCGAGATTAATATCGGTCGCCCCGAACCGGGCTGTCGTGGACGCCACACCATGAGCCGGATTCCGACGCATCTGCGGACGGCCGAAATCGTCTTTCTGATCGCCATCGGCGGGTTCGTCGGCGCCAACCTCCGTCACGTTCTGTCGTTTTTGATCCCCGGACTCGGCGGGACGTTCGCCGCGAACGTCCTCGGCTGTTTCGCGCTCGGATTTCTGGTGTACGAGGCCGAACTCGTCGGCGTCGTCGCCCGGGAGACGAGCTACGTCGCGGGGACCGGCTTCCTCTCCTCGTTTACGACTTACAGTACGTTCGCGCTGGAGACGGTGCAGTCGGCGCCGCTGGTGGGCCTCGGATACGTCGCGGCGAGCTACGCCGTCGGGTTCACCGCCGTCCTGATCGGTCGGTCCGTCGCCCGACGGCTCGCGGAGGGGATCTGATGGTCGATCCTGCCTACCTGATCGGGGCCGGTGCGTCCGTCGGTGCGGTCCTCCGGTACGCCACGGGACAGTACGTCGGCGGCGTGGCGGGCAAGCGGTCGTTCCCGTACGCCACGTTCACGGTCAACGTCGTCGGCTCCTTCGTCCTCGCGTCGCTCACCTTTCTCGGTGCCGGCGAGGACCTTCTCCTCCTCGCGGGCACCGGGGCGTGTGGCTCGTACACGACGTTCTCCTCGTTTTCGGTCGACACCGTTCGTCTCTGGGAGGCCGGCGACCGCACGCTCGCGGCGTGGTACGCCCTCGCGAACCTTCTGGGTGCGCTCTTCGGTATCGGCGCGGCCGCCCTCCTGACCGGAGCGTGGTGACTGTCGCCGGTGGGGCGATGTCCCACGGCGAGCGAGGAAAAACGGGGCCTCATGCGGTTTAGTGTGAGTCATCACCGGGGGTTCGCCGACCCGTCCTGGCGAACCCCCGGTGAACAGTTACACTAATCCGTATCGGTTCACTGCGGTTCGCAGGGGAGCATCTCCTGGTCGTAGTCCTGGTCGCCGACGACGACGGCGGCACACCCGCCGATGTGTCCGAAGTCGTACGAACACTTGTACTCGTAGACGCCCGGTTCGGGGAAGTAGTGGCTGACCGGGTCGCTCGTGATGTCCGCGTCCATCTCCCAGTCCGAGGCGATCTCCGGGTTCCAGGCCGTTCGGCCGCTCTCCGAACTGGACGGCGACATCGACGTGACGCTGTGTGAGCCGATCCCATCGTAGACCCACTCGACGACGGTCCCCGGTTCGACTTCCGCGACCATCGGGACGAACGTCTTGTTCTCGACGGTGATGGTCGTGGTCGGTGCGTCCTCCGGCGGACCGGACGGGGTCG
Source organism: Haloplanus natans DSM 17983 (assembly GCF_000427685.1). Lineage (NCBI taxonomy): Archaea > Methanobacteriati > Methanobacteriota > Halobacteria > Halobacteriales > Haloferacaceae > Haloplanus > Haloplanus natans. The sequence goes on along the minus strand of NZ_KE386573.1, from coordinate 2,383,303 downwards.
GCGTCGGCGTCTCGGTTGCCGTCGCCGTCGGTTCGGGAGTGTTCGTCTCGGTCGCCTCGCCGCCACCATCACCGCCATCGCTGCCACCACCGGAACCACCCGCACACCCCGCGAGTGAGCCAACGAGTCCGGCAGCGGCCGCGACGACTTTCCTGCGACTAACTGTCATGGTCAGTTGTGCGATTCGGTATGTGGCACCCCCTGAAAAAACGTTCGAGACGTCGATCCCCTCCCGCGTCCAATTATCATCCGTCTAGATCGGCCAACAGAGTTTATATCTGTGACTAACTTGGATCGGGCAATGGCTATCGACGACGCCGAGAGCTCCGATTCGGAGGGGTTCGACGGCGCGACCGCCGTCGGACGGGGACACGACGCGGTCGACGCGGAGCTTCACGCGTCACTCGTCGCCGGCGCAACGGCAGCGAGCCGACTCGATGCGGCGCTCACGCGGGTGCAGGCCGACGGGACGCCGGTCGTCAAGGACCTCTGGACCTGGGAGGATTACAAACGGGAGTTCTACTACGACGGGAACGGCGACCCCCCGACCGACGGGGACGGGAACGCGGTTCCGTTCGACCCCAGCGACACGCTCGGGTTCGACCCCGAGAAGACCGAGAACGTCCTCTCCCGTGCCGACGACCTCGCTACGGACCTCGACACCGTCGTCGACGAACGGACGGTCGACGTCGACGAGGACATCGACGAGGACGCCTTCTTCGAGACGGAGTTCGGTTCCACGGCGGTCACCAACCGATACGACATGGAGAAGACGGTCCCGATAGAGAAGAAGACGCATTTCGAGGAGATCGACCGCTACTGGGTGAACAAACCCTACGCCTACGTCGTCATCTTCCAGTCCCGGAAGGAAAACGAGAAGAAATACTACGTGGTCCAACCCCACACCACGCCCATCGAGGACGACCTGCTCGATTTCCTGCAGGCCAAACTCCAGAACGCGATCAAATACGCCGACGTGAAGGTAGCGGGCGGTCTCGACGAGCGCGAGCGCGTTATCAAAGACGAGACTTACGCCCTCCTCGAACGGTACGACCTCTACTCGAAGACGTCCGGTGCGGGGTTGCTCGACAGTATCGCGGAGAGTGTCGGCGTCGAGGACGCCGACGGCGCCGTTGGGGGTCTCCTCTCGAAACTCGGCTGGCGGCCGTCGCCGGATATCGATCAAGAGCTCTCCGGGCTCAGCGTCCGCCCCGAACCCGCCCTGATCGAGGAAGACGCCGACCACCTCTCGGAGTACCAGGTCGAGAAACTCCTCTACTATCTCAAACGCGACTTCATCGGCTACGAGCGTATCGACGGCATCAAACACGACATCAACGTCGAGGACATCTCGTGTGACGGCTACCACTCGCCCGTCTTCGTCTACCACAGCGACTACGAGCAGATCATCTCGAACATCTACCACGGCGACGACGAACTCGACGACTTCGTGGTGAAACTCGCCCAGCGGTCGGGGAAAGGCATTAGTAAGCGCCGGCCACAGGTCGACGCCACCCTGCCGGACGGCTCCCGTGCTCAACTCACCCTCGGCAAAGAGGTGTCCGATCACGGCACCAACTACACCATCCGCCAGTTCAAGGACGTTCCGTTCACCCCGATCGACCTCATCAACTGGAAGACCTTCTCGCTGGAGGAGATGGCGTATCTCTGGCTCGCCATCGAGAACAACAAATCGCTCATCTTCGCCGGCGGCACGGCCTCGGGGAAGACCACGAGCCTGAACGCCGTCTCCCTCTTTATCCCCTCGAACTCGAAGATCGTCTCCATCGAGGACACCCGTGAGGTGGAGCTCCCCCAGCGAAACTGGGTCGCCTCCGTCACCCGGCCCTCCTTTTCCGACGACGAACAGGGCGACGTGGACGAGTTCGACCTGCTGGAGGCCGCGCTCCGCCAGCGTCCGGAGTACATCGTCATGGGCGAGATCCGTGGCGAGGAGGGTCGAACCCTCTTTCAGGTCATGTCGACCGGGCACACCACGCTGACCACGTTCCACGCCGACAGCGTGGGCGAGGTGCTCAAGCGGTTCACCACGGACCCGATCAACGTCTCGAAGACGATGTTCTCCGCGCTCGATCTGGTGTCGATCCAGACCCAGACCAGGGTGGGCGGCCGGAAGGTCCGGCGAAACAAGAACCTCACCGAGATCAACTTCTACGACGCCGAAAACGACGAGATCAACGTTCAGGACGTGTATCAGTGGCAGGCCGAGACGGACGAATTCCTCCGGATGAGCAACTCGAACACGTTGGACGAGATTCGGTTCGACCGCGGGTGGACTCGCGGTCGGCTGGAAGAGGAGTTGTTCAAACGCGAGGCCGTCCTCGCCTACCTCATCGAGAACGGGCTCAACACCTACACGCAGGTCGCCGCAACCGTCCAGGCGTTCATCAACGACGAGGACACCATCCTCGCGCTGATGGCGAACGACGGACTCGAACGCAGTCTGGAGGACCTCCGCGAGATGGAGTCCGTTCTCATCGATATCGATCCGGAGAAGGAGGCGATGGTTCCCCGACCCGACCCGACCGAGGCGGAACTCGAGCGGTGTGCGGACATCCTCGACCGGGCCCAGACGGAGTTGCTGGCGGAGTATCGCGGCGACTCGGTTCCGGGCATCGACACGGCGCTCACGGGGATGGACGCCGCGCCGGACGTGACGACCTCGGCTTCGGCCGACGGCGGTGACGAGACCCCCGACTCCGACGACGAGGGTGAGGTCGACCTGGACGACGGCTCGCCGGTCGACGCGGATGCGGGTCGAGACGCCGGAGCGGCCGAGCCAGACGAGGGGTTCGACATCTCCTTCGACGACGGGCCGACCGACGAGTCGAGCGCCGATATCGACTTGGACTGGGGCGAGTCCGAGGCAGCCGAACCGGACGACGTGACTGCCGGCACCGAACCGGACGACACGGACGACGACTCGTCCACGGACATGGACGAGTGGGGCTTCGGCGACGTGACCGATGCGGACGCGGACGAGGAGGTGTGACGTGAGTCTCGACACTGGTGGCGGACTGAACCGCGGCGTCGACGTTCTCGGCGACCTGTTCTACCCGCTCTACCGCCGGCTGTTCGACGACGACGGCGACTTCGTCGGCGACGTGGAGACGAAACTGGTCCAGGCTCGGATGGCGACGACCGTCGAACTCTACCTCTCGCGGGCGCTCGCGGTTGGCGTTCTCCTCGGACTCGTCCTCTGGGTTCTGGGGACGCTCGTCGGCTACAGCCTCTTCGCGTTCGGCATTGTCTCACCCGATCTGTTCTCGACCGGGGCGCGGATACCGAACGAGACGGTCGTCGGCATCATCGAGGCGATCAAGGTCCCCGCCGCCATCGGCATCCTCGGCATCGTCGCGGGATCGGTCGGCTTCACCACCGGCTTCGGCACGCTGGTCGCCATCCCCTACTCTCGGGCCTCCTCGCGGGAACGCGAGATCAACATGCTGCTCTCGGACTCCATCTCCTTTATGTACGCCCTGTCGGTCGGGGGTCTGAACCAGTTGGAGATTCTGGAGGCGATGGCGCGGGCCGAGGACACCTACGGTGAGGTGGCCCGCGAGTTCCAGAGCATCGTCCAGGAGACGGAGTATTTCGGCACCGACTACCGCAACGCCATCCAGCAACAGGCTATCGAGACGCCGAGTGACGACCTCTCGCAGTTCCTGACAGACATGCTCTCTATCGTCAACTCCGGCGGGAACATGCAGGCGTTCCTCTCAGATAAGAAAGACAAACACATGCGGACCGCCAAACAGCAACAGGAGGTCACGCTCGACACCTTGGAGCTGTTCGGCGAGATGTACATGACCCTCTCGCTGTTTCCCCTGTTGCTCATCATCATCCTCGTCATCATGAGCATGCTCGGCGAGGCGCAGTCGTTCATGCTGTACGCGACGGTGTACGGCCTCATCCCGATCACCGGCGTGATGTTTCTGGTGTTGGTGTCGACGGTGAAACAGGACGAACCGGGCGACGGCTACCTCGACCCCAGCAACGGTGGGCGGAGTGAGCGGACCGCCAACGGGGGGCTGTTCAGCCTCGGTCTAATCGAGAACTACGTCGGCGAGTTCGGCGTCTTCGACCGCATCAGAACTCGGGAAGGCACGTTCCGGACGAAACAGCTCCTCCGGAACCCACATCACTTCTTCCGGGATCACCCGCTCTTCACGCTGGCGCTGACCGCCCCCACGGCGCTGGTGCTGGTCGCCTTCGCGGGGGTCAGCGGCGCGGCGCCGACGACGTGGGACGGGATGGTGCAAGCGCCCGTCTGGGGAACGTTCGTCTGGGTGTACGTCCCGCTCTACCTGACGCTGGTCCCCCTCGGTGTCTTCCACGAGTGGAACGTCCGGTCGCGGGCGGCGATCACCGGGAAACTGTCGGACAACCTCCGCAAACTGTCGAGCGCGAACGACACCGGACAGACGCTTCTCGAATCCGTAAACACCGTCGCGGAAACCTCCTCCGGAAAGCTGGCCGACGAGTTCGACGTGCTCTACGCCAAGGTGAACTACGGGATGAGCCTGCGGACGGCGTTGATCGAGTTCAACAACAAGTACCACATCCCCCGGCTGGCGCGGACGGTCAAGCTCATCAGCAAGGCCCAGGAGGCCTCCAGCCAGATCACCGAGGTGCTGACGACGGCGGCCCAGGCCAGCGAGAATCAGGACGACATCGAACGCGAGCGGCGGTCCCGAACCCGGATGCAGGTGGCGATCATCCTGATGACTTATCTCACCCTGCTGGGCGTGATGGCGATTCTGAAAACGCAGTTCCTCGACGTGATGGCGGGGTTGACCCAGCAGGCGGGCAGTAGCGGCGGCGGGAGCGCCAGCGGCGCCTCGCAGTTCGGCGGCGGCATCGACACCCAACTACTCTCCTTGCTCTTTTTCCACGCCGTCACCTTGCAGGCGATCCTCTCGGGAATCATCAGCGGCTACATCCGGACGGCGAAGCTGATGGCCGGCGTCAAGTTCGTCGTGATCCTCCAGACCATCGCGCTGGCCGTGTGGCTGGTGGTTGGATGACCGACCGCGCCCAGACGACCCTCGATTTCGCCGTCGGGGTGAGCCTCTTTCTCGGCGTGGTCGTCCTCGCGTTCGCGTTCATGCCCTCGATGTTCGCCCCGTTCGAGACGGACACGGGCGCGGAGTTCGTCGTCGCGGACCGGGCGGCCGACCGACTGAGCGCGGACGCGCTGGTCGAGTCCCCGGCCGATCCGTCGGTGCTCGACGCCGACTGCACGGCGGACTTCTTCGACGCCGACGGGACCGCCCCCCCGACCTGCCGGTACGACGACGACGCGGCCGCTCTGCGTCCGGCGCTCGGCCTCGATGGCAACGTCCGGGTGAACGTCACCGTGCGGGACGACGCCGGCATCCGGACGCTGGACGGGACGCGGCTGGCGGCCGGTCCGTCACCGACGACGGTCGACGACACGGTCGTCGCGACCCGGGTCGTCCTCTTGGACGACCAACAGAACCGACTCTACGTGAGGGTGTGGTGACGATGCGCGCACAGGCACACACCCTCGAGGCGTTCGTCGCTGGCCTCCTCGTGTTGAGCGGTATCGTCTTCGCCCTGCAGACGACTGCCGTGACCCCGCTGTCGGCGAGTACGTCGAACCAGCACGTCGGTAACCAACAGCGGACCGCCGCACTCGGCGTGTTGGACGCCGCCGAGGCCAACGGCACGCTCCGGGACGCCCTCGTGGACTGGAACGCGAGCGAGGGGACGTTCACGAACGCGAGCGGCGGCGGCTACCGAAACGGGGGTCCACCGAACGCGTTCGGCCACGCACTCAATCGGACGTTCCGCGAGCAACGCACCGCGTTCAATGTCGACCTCTACTGGACCGACGTCAACGACAGCAACGCCGGCCCGAAACCGCTGGTCGACATGGGCACGCCCAGCGACGACGCGACGGTCGCGAGCCGGAACGTCGTCCTGTATGACGACACGCGGCTCGCCGGGTCGCCCAACACGACGGTCGCCGAAGCGCGGGCGAACGCCTCGACGACGTTTTACGCGCCCGACGCGGCGGTCGGCCAACGCCTGTTCAACGTCGTGGAGGTGCGCATCACCGTATGGCGGATCTGACCGGCCGCGACGCGGGACGGGGACAGCTCTTACTCGTTACGGGGTTTGCCATCGCCGTCGCCATCGTCGCCTTGGTGTTGTTGTTGAACACCGCCATCTACACGGAGAACCTCGCAACCCGGAGCGTCGACACTGGCGAGAGCGACGCGCTCGCGTACCGCGACGCCGTCGAGGAGAACCTCTGGCCCGCCGTCTCGGGAGTGAACGATGGAGACGCAACCCGGACGGAGCGCGTCCGAAACGCCAGCGCCCGGGTCGACCGTGTCGCCGAACTGAACGCCCGCAGGCACCTCCTCGGAGGTACGGCTGCAACCGTCACGAACCGGACGTACCACAACGGGACGCGGCTCGCCCAGACGAACGCGAGTCGGACGGCGACACCCACGGGGGCGCCGACGACTGCGAACTGGACGATGGCAACGGACGCCGACGACGTGTACGCGGCCGAACTGAACGTCACGGGCGGGCTCGAATCGACGACCGACACCGACGAAGCGTTCAGCATCGCCGTCGTCGGTGACGGCGGTGACGAGTGGCGCGTCTACGTCTACGAGGACGCGGGAACGGGGAACGTGACGCTCGCGGTCAAGAACGGAACGGCACCGGTCGACGACGGCGTCTGTGCCGGGCAGTTCGCCGGACCGCCGCGACTGAATCTGACCGCTGGGACGGTCAACGGAACCGACTGCGGCGCCCTCGCGTTCGGATCGGGGATCAGCGAGCCGTACGACGACGTGCTGATTCAGTACGGGAACCGGACGACGGCCGAGTACACCCTCACGGTGAACACGACCCTCTCGCCGGCCACCGACGCGAATTTCGACGACTCGCCGACCACGATCGCACCGTATCAGGTTCCGGTCGTCTACAGCCTGCACGCCGACGTCGTGTACGAGTCGGCCGAACTGACCTATCGTGCCCGGATCTACGCGGGACCGGAGGCCGACGAATGACCCACGACCGCGGCGTCTCGACGGCCGTCAACTACGTCCTCACTCTCGGCATCACGACCATCCTCGTCAGCGGCCTCCTCCTCGCCGCCGGCGGCGCGGTCGACGACCGCCGGGAATCGACCACGCGGACCACACTCGAAGTCGTCGGCCAGCGCCTCGCCGCGAACCTGATGTCGGCGGATCGTCTGGCCGGGACACCCGACGCCCGGACCGTCTCGCTCGGCGTCGACCTGCCGGCACGCGTCGCCGGGAGCGGGTACACCGTTCGCGTGAACGGATCGAGTTCGACGCTCGTGTTGGAAGCGGAGACCGTCGACGCCACCCGTCGCGTCTCATTTGTCACCTCGACGCCGGTCGCCTCGACGACGGTCCGTGGCGGGCAACTGCGGATCGTCCTGACACCCGCGGGCGAACTGGAGGTGCGGGCGGCGTGAGAGCCCAGAGCGAGATCATCGGGTTCGTCCTGATCTTCGCGTTGATCGTCTCCACGACCGGCGTCGTCTACGTCGCGGGGTTCTCCTCGCTGGAGAACGTCCGCACCGCCGAGGAACTCAACAACGTCGAGCGGGCGTTCGACGTGCTCGATGACAACATGCTGGACGTGTCTCGACGTGCGGCGCCGAGCCGAGCGACCGAACTGAGCCTCGGTAACGGCGGTATCGAGCTCGGCGACACGACGAACATCACCGTTCGGGCGACGAACACGAGCGATCCGCTCGACAACCGGACGATCACGATCGAAACCCGGCCCATCGTCTACCGACTCGACGACACGAGCATCGCGTACACGTCGGGGGCGACGATCCGCCGCGACCGGAGCGACGCGGTGATGCTGTCCGAGCCGCGGTGGACCGTCTCCGACGAACGGACGGTCGTCCCGCTGCTTGGGGTCTCACAGGGCGGCGACACCGGGAGTCTGAGCGGCGATACGACGATTCTGGTGCGGACACAGCGGGACAGCCGCAGCATTCCGGTCCGGTTCGCCCCCGCGTCCGGGTCGCGGGTGAACGTCACCGTCACCATCACCTCGTCGCGTGCGGACGCGTGGAAACGGTTCCTCGAAGGGCGCGGGTTCACCGCCGTCGATCCGGCCGGTGCCGACCCGACCGACGGCGTGATCGCCTACGAGTTCGAGACCGACGCGCTGTACGTCCAGCAGACGACGGTGAGCGTCACGCTCACGCGATAACGAGTCAGGTCGCCGTCGCGTTGACCCGCGTGACGGAGACGTGGAGGTAGGTGATCTTCGGGGACGTGGTGCCGAGGTCGAGGGTGGCGTTCTCGACCGACGGGTCGTACTGGAACTTGTTGGGGTTGCCGTTGATGTCGATGGTCTCGCTGATGATCGCCCCTTCGACGTTCGTCTGCCACGGTGGGCCGCCGCCGTTCAGGTCGACCTCGGACTCCGGCGCGTAGACGATGCCGACGAACTTGTAGTTCCCGTTCATATCCACCACGCCGTCGGAGTGGACGAGCACGCGGAACGCCGCCGCGTCGCCGCCGGCGTTGACGTCGTCGCCGACCACCACATCCTGTCGGGTGAAGACGGTGACGTTGTTACTTCCCGAGACGGTGACCGTCCCCGGATCGAAATCCCCGTTCACCACGAGTTGGACATCGCCGTCCCCGGTGTCGATGGACATACCGCTGCTGATGCCCGAGGGGTAGTAGTAGGTCCCGTCGGTGGTGATCGTGGACGTGCCGCTGGTACAGTTCGACGTGGTCTCGCACTCGGTGATCTTGGATTCGATCTTCGAGTCGACGCTCGGGTAGTAGACGCCGGTCTCCGACGGTGACGGTGGCGGGCCGGGGTTCGGGTTGATCCCGCCCGGATCGGTCGCCGCTATGACGTTGTCGAACTTCTCGTTGAACGGGGTCACTAGCTGGACCGTGACGCTCTCGTTGGCGTGGTCGTACGCGACGCTTCCCTGCGTCCGGTCCTCGAAGAATCGGCCCCACGCCCGGTAGTGGCTGCTCCCGACGGTGACGTTGACCTTCCCGCTGAGAAGCGGATTCCGGAGCCCCGCCGTCGCGTTCGGATATCGGCCGGCCGGCGGTGCCTGCTGTGCCATGGTTATCGCGTTCGTCGACGCCGCCGTGCCGCCGACGAGGATCAGCGGGAGGGTTAGCGTCTGCCCGCGGTAGTGAAAGGCTGGCGGCGACACTAGGGTGCTCCCGGACGTATCACGCCGCCAGACACCGCCGCCCTGGTATGCGAGGGTCGTCTCGCCGCGCTCGTAGACGATGGCACCCATCGTCTCGTTCATCACCTGTCTCTCCACGTTCCCGGTCGACTCGTTGATGATCCTGATGCGCATCCAGCCCGCGTCCTCGTCGACTCGAACGCTCCCCCGTCCGGAACCGGCGACGTCGACCCGCTGGATTTCGGAGGAGCCGTGTGCGACGAGGCTCGTCTTCGAGTCCAGTTGCGTCATCGCGTGTTCCGCCCGCCCCACGTCCGCCGACTGCGTGGTGTCCCGGACCGCGTCCGCGCCGAATACCACGACTGCACCCGTTCCGACAACGGTGAGTCCGACCAGCAGGACGACTGCGAGTACCTCGGACTGCGCCCGGCGGCCGCCGGCCTCCGGATCGGACCACGACATGCGCGTACACAACCGTCCGACGTACAAAGTTCGATCGGCCGATTCTACGCGTTGATATTCGGGCACGCTGTCGATCGGCGGTTCGACGGTCGCCCCCGCCGACCGTCGAGCAACAGGTCTATACTCACGCCCGCGCTGGATCGGGGTATGCACCACGATACCACGTTCGTCGACGGTCTGGGCCTCGACCCGGATCAGATTTCGGTCGCCGACGCGGACCGCGACCAGCGCTCCCACGACTGGGGGACGCCCCGCGAGGAGGGCGTCCGTCCCGACGCCGTCGTCTGGCCCGAGTCGACCGCCGACGTGGCGTCGATCATGCGTGCGGCGACCGAACACGGCGTCCCCGTCACGCCCTACGCGGCGGGCACGAGCTTAGAGGGCAACGCCGTCCCCATCGAGGGCGGGATCACCCTCGATATGAGCCGGATGGACGCCGTGCTGGACGTTCGGCCCGACGATCTGCAGGTGGACGTACAGCCGGGTATCCTCGGCGACGACGTGAACGAGGCGGTGGCGAAACACGGGCTCTTTCTTCCCGCGCTCCCGTCCTCCGGCGCCATCTCGACCATCGGCGGTATGCTCGCCAACGATGCCAGCGGGATGAAGACCGTGAAATACGGCGAGGTAAGCGACTGGGTGCTGGGGATGGAGGTCGTCCTCCCCACGGGCGAGGTGATAACGACGGGGAGCCGGGCAGTCAAAACCTCCAGTGGCTACGACCTCGGCGACATCATCGTCGGGAGCGAGGGCACGCTGGGCGTCATCACCCGCGTCACGATCAAGCTGGCTGGACGACCCGCGCAGGTTCGTGGCGGCCGCGCCCACTTCGAGACGCTCGACGACGCCGCGGAGGCCGTCTTCGACGCCGTCCGCTCCGGCGTCGACGTGGCGAAGATCGAACTCATCGACCGCCTGAGCGCCTCGATGTCGAACGCCCACCTCGACACCGACCTCCCCGACGTGCCGATGGTGTTCGTCGAATTCCACGCCAACCACGGCATCGAGGAGGAGATCGACTTCTGCCGGTCGGTGTTCGAGGCCCACAACGTGACGAGTTTCGAGGTGGCCGAGAACGACCGAGATATGGACGAGTTGTGGGCGGCGCGGCGGGAACTCGCCGAGGCGCTCGAACCGTACGAGGACCACCTCTCGCCGCTCACGCCCGGCGACGTGACCGTCCCGATCAGCGAATATCCGGGCATCATCCGCTACGCGAAGGAGTTGGCCGACGCGGAGGACTTTCTCATCCCCTGCTTCGGCCACGCCGGCGACGGCAACCTCCACTACGCGGTCATGGTCGACCCCGACGACCCAGAGGACGTGGCTCACGGCAAGGAAGTCTCGCGAAAAATCGTCGAACGCGCCATCGAACTCGGCGGCACATCGACCGGCGAACACGGCATCGGCCTCGGCAAGCAGGACTACCTCGTCGCCGAACACGGCGAAGCGGCGGTGGATGCGATGCGGTCGATCAAGGCGGCGCTCGACCCGGCGGGCATCATGAATCCCGGGAAGGTGTTCGACGGACCCGACGCGTAGGCGCTACTCCGTACTCGTGTACAGATACCCGGTGACGACGGCGAACAGCACTTCCACTGCCTTCGAAACGGCGGCCATCCCGTTCAGACTCCCCTGGCGGTAGAAGGCGTCGACGCCGAAGCCCTGGAACACGAAGAAGGCAAGCACCGTCACGAGGCCGTAGAGGGCGGCGACGAGGTAGAGTTCGCGCCGCCAGTAGCGGGTCAGGTAGACCACGATGCCGCCCACGAAGCCGAGGCCGTTGAGGATGAACAGGATCCCGAGTGTCTGACTGAAGCCCATGACTTGCGGCCCCAGCAGTAAGTGGATCACGCCCGTCACTAACGCCAGCAGAATCGCTACGTAGCCGAGTGGGTTTCCCGGAAGACTCAGGAAGGAGTCGCTCGCCTGGGTGTTGCTCACGCTCATCGATCATCCCTCCGTTCGGGCGACGATTCGGGGACCGATCGTGACGGGACGGCGGTCGAACTGCTGTCGGATCGCGTCATACACCCGACTGTCAATCGCGCGAGATAAAGATCGATTGGTACGATCTTCGAAACACCGATTCGAATCGAACGATTGCGGCGATCTCCTCACAGATCGACGCGGTCGAAGTCGTAGAAGACGGCCTCGAAATCCCCTTCGCTCATCTCGGCTTCGAGTCGTTCGACGCGCTCGCGCGTTCGCTCCAGTTCGGCCTTCAACCGCAGGTACTCCTCGTTTCCGTCCAGTTCTTCCCGCTCTTTGTGCGATTCGAGAGCGGCGAGTTTCGAGGCGGTCGAGAACAGCTTCGAGAGGTGGCGGTCGTACGCGTCGCGTTCGAGCAGTCCGCGGACGAGACGCTGGATGTCCTTCCGGAAGAGCGGCTTGACGACGTAGTCGTCGAAGCCCATATCGAGGACGTCGAAGTCGGGTTCGACCGCGGTGACCATCGCGACCCGGCAGTCGAGGCCGCGGTCACGGATCGTCTCGAGCACCTCGTCCCCGGAGAGCCCGGGCATCAGACGGTCGAGCAACACCACGTCGGTGTCCTCGTCGACGAGTTCGAGCGCTTCCTCGCCTTTCGTCGCGACTTCGACGTCGTACTTCTCGGAGAGCCACTCGGCGAACAGTTCGGCCAGTTCGGTTTCGTCCTCGACGACGAGGACGCGTGGTTGTGACGAAGTCATGACGACGCCGAGTTGCCCGGCTACAATGGGGTACGATGACAGGAAGAATCATAGTTCTGCCGGCTTCGCCGCGTCTCTACGGTTCCGCCGCCGAGCGCCGTTCGATCGTGAGCGTCCCACAGACGGGACAGAGGTAGTGGTCGTCGTCGAACGTCGACTCACACTCCGAACAGACATATTCGGTCCCGCGTTCCGGTCCCAGTGGCAACATCCCGTCGTAGCTGTATGGCGCGGTCACAGGGTTCCCACCTCGCCGTATCGGCCGCGTACGCCACCGTACATGGTATCTATCCGTATGGGTCCATACCAGTCCATAGTATCAAAAACTACCGGTCGCCACTCCTCCGGTGGGGCGGCGTACACAGGGCTTACCTGTCTCCGTATCCACCGTCGATTCATGACGAATCGCGTCGTGCAGGGTCGAATGGTGACCGCCGAACGCCTGGCCGAACTTATCGAGGGTGAACCGCCGATGGAGGCCGACGCCATCGAGGACGCCGACCGCCAGTGTCCCGACTGCGACGGCGACGTCCTCGCTGTCGCGTACATGCCTTCCGTCACCGAACTGATCACTGGGTACAAATGCCAGGAGTGCGACTGGTCCGCTACCGACCGATAACCGAAATCCCTTTACCGTCTTTCGGATAAGTGCGTATCGAGGGGTCGTGGCCAAGCCCGGCATGGCGACTGACTCCAGAGGCAACGCCCGGTGACGACACTCCAGACTGATATACCGAGCGCGCGACTGATCATCGCCGCGCGACGACGACCCTCTGGAGTACCGAGGCGTAACCGGAGATATCAGTCGATCGGGGGTTCAAATCCCTCCGACCCCACTCTAAAATAAACTCCTACGGCGGGTTTTATGACTCCTAATCGGCAGTCCACTAACGAAACGCGAGTGGCGGCTGTTCCCTGAGCGTAGCTGTTCTTTTCGTCGAGCGTGGCTCGTCGGCGACCTCCCAACCGAGGAGCTGAAAAAAGAGTCGCAACTCGCCTGTCATACTGTCGATCTCCCATACGGAGGATTGAAGACCGCTGAACTCGTCTCTCATCACGGCTTCCGCCTAGGATACGGAAGCACATGCGGGCCCGACACCTTATCGGGGTCCGCTTCCTGACCCTGTAGCCGTAGCACTCCACAGAAGAGAGACTGAGTTGCCTATCGAGGGGCTGTTTCTCCCCGAGAGCAGTACCGCTCCTGGCCGAGCAGATGCAAATCGGGACATCGACGCGAAACCGGACGCCTCCGTTCTCCCGACGAACGCCGGACCCAATCCGATCCGATTTCAGACTCTGAACTCCGCGATCAGGTAGGCGTCGTCACCCTCCACGGTGCCGGGATTGACCCCCTGAATCGGCTTGGTGTTCCAGTAGATCTCGACTGTCACCCCTCGGGCCGACCCTTCGGAATCGAGGTAGATCGTCTCGCCGGACTCCCACCGATCGCCGATCCCGACCTGTGGCGGGTTGTCATCCGATGCCTCGACGAAGTTCTCCCTGTCGCTGGCGTACGCCTCGTTCGCAGGCGTATCGCTATCGGGTGGGCCACCGATATCCAGCGGCTTCGACCCGATGACGTAGAGCCGATCGGTGGCGACGGCGTCGCCGACTTCGAGTGTCACCGCAATCGTTCGCTCGCCGCCGTCCGGAACCGTCGTCTCGGAGACGCTGATCTGCGGCGCGGGCGGCGGGATGTCGGACTCGTCAGTGAGAACGAACGCCGACACCGTCGTGACGAGGACGACGGCGAGGGCGACGAGTAACGTCACCGCGATGACCGGCGCGACCCCCCGCTGGCCGTTGGACCCCGCTCCGTGCACGTGCGGATGTTCACGACGAAACGTAAAAAACGATGCCCCCGCCTATCACGGCAGATAAGCACCCACCGGAGCGACTGCCTGCCCCCCGGCGCTTTTGCCCGTGGGGGTTCGACGCGACGTATGGTGCCGTCACCCGATGCGGCCGACCCCGCCGGGCAGCCGTCCGCGACGGCTCGTGGCTCACGCCCGTTTCTGAGCTGGTATCATCACGCGCTCGCCGTTACCTACAGCGCCAGCGCCGCCGTCTCCGCCGGATCGATGCCCCTCGGTCAGTTGGCGCTGTATTTCGGCGGCTCGCTCGTCGGCGCCTACGTGGTCGTAATCGTTCTGACCGTGCTCTGGCGCCGACTCGTTCCACGACTGCTGTGACCGTGTAACGTGCGCACATACCGCAATCGTCGAACCCAAACTTCGACAATATATTGCCACGAACACGCACGTTTTTATCCCGTTCTACCTTCATCGAACGTATGAGGAGTCCACCCGAGACGAGCGAACTCGATACACCGTCACGCATCCTGATGGGTCCCGGTCCCAGCATGATCGCACCGCGCGTCCTCCGCGCGATGTCGACGCAGGCGCTTGGCTACATGGACCCGAAATTCCTGGAGATCATGGACGACATCCAGGAGCTCCTGCGCTATACGTTCCAGACGGACAACGAGTGGACGCTCGCGACGAGCGGCACGGGCACCGCGGCGATGGAGACGGCCATCGGCAACATCGTCGAACCCGGCGACACGATGCTGGTTCCCACCAACGGGTACTTCGGCGAGCGGATGGGAAAGATCGCCCGCCGCGCCGGCGGCGACGTGGTGACCGTCGACGCACCGTGGGGGGAACCGCTCCAGCCCGCCGACGTGGCCAACGCCTTCGACGAACACCAGCCCGACGTGTTCGGGTTTATCCACGCCGAGACGAGTACCGGCGTCCGGCAGCCGAACGTCCCCGACCTGACCGACATCGCACACGACCACGACGCCATCGTCATCGCCGACTGCGTTACCTCCCTGTCCGGCGTCGAACTCCGCATCGACGACTGGGGCATCGATGCCGCCTACGGCAGCCCGCAGAAGTGTCTCTCCTGTACGCCGGGGGCGACACCGCTCACCGTCGGCGAGCGTGCCCGCGAGAAGATCCTGAACCGCGACGACGACACCGGCTCCTGGTATCTCGACCTCGACCTCGTCATGGAGTACTGGGGCGACGAGCGCAACTACCACCACACCGCGCCGACGACCAACTTCTACGGGCTCCGTGAGGCGCTTCGCCTCGTCGCCGAGGAAGGGCTCGAAAACCGCTGGGAACGCCACCTCGACATCGCGGGCGAACTCCGTGACGGACTCCGGAATCTCGGTCTCACGCCCGCCGCCGAGCGGGAGTACTGGCTCCCCAGCCTGAACACCATCGAAGTGCCCGATTGCGTCGACGACACGGCCGTCATCGAGTTCCTGCTGAACGAGTACGACATCGAAATCGCGAGCGGCCTCGGCGCCCTCGAAGGCGACGTCTGGCGGATCGGGTGCATGGGTTACTCCGCCCGCCGACAGAACGTCGCCTGCCTCCTGACCGCGATGGAGGAGGCCCTCGAAGCACAGAACTTCGACGTGGACGAACCGGCTATCGAGGCGTAACTCCTCTCATAGTGATTATTGTAACTGTTTACCGGTTGATCGCCGACCCGTCCTGGCGACCCACCGGTGATGACTCACAATAATCACTATCACTCGCTCTCGACTTCTCCTGCCGTCTCTCCCAGTTCGACTGCCGTCCCACGGTGTCGACACTCCTCCAGCGCGTGCTTTGCGGCCATCCCCGCCCTGTGGGCGTGTTCCCCTCGGCCGACGCCGACTTTGAGGTCGACCCCGACCGCCTCCTCGACGTGGTCGATGGCGCCGTGGTAGTCGTCGACACGCATCTCGGGCGTGACGGCGATGATGTTGTCGCCGCCGACGAAAAACGAGAGGGCGCCGTGTTCTTCCCGGAGGTAGCGCATCAGCGTCGCGTACCCCTGTTCGATCTGGATGAACGAGTCGAACTCGTTGAGCTGATCGGTGTACTTCTCGGTCGCGTCGTTCACGTCGAAGTGGGCGATGGACACGTCCCCATTCGACGGCGTCGCGACCGGCGTCCCGGCCAACACCTCCCGCCGGTCGCCGTCCTGGGCGCTGCCGGCGCGCTGGAGCCCCGCGGTCGCCTCTTCGAGCGCGACCGCCGGGTTCGCGTCGACGCCGATGCCGAGGCTGAGCGTGACCGGATACCGGTTGCCCGTCGACTCCTGTAGGAGACGGTGATCGTCGGCGTCGAGCCCGTTGGTCACCGCGACCATGTTGTCGAATCGGGTGAAGAAGGCGTAGCCACCGCGCTGGCCGACGAACTGCGCGATGTCGGCGAACAGCCGCGACTGGAGCGTCTGCAGGTCCATCTCGCGGCGCGGTTCCGGCGTCACCGTCCACGGCCCGTAGTTGTCGATCTGAATGAGCGTCAACTGCGTGTTCGTCACGGTACCGGAGGCTAGGGCGGCGTTCAAATGGCTCTTTGGTTCTGTGGTGGACGGAGGACGGGGAGGTGGGGTCGCTACGCCGAGTCGTACAGCGCCTGGACCTCGCTCGCGGAGAGGGCGCGGGTGTAGATGCGGACGTCGTCGATCCACCCGTTGAAGTTCTCGTCGAAATCGGGATTGTCCCCGATTCGGAACGCGTTCGTCGTCGTTCCGGTCGCCAGCGGCCCCGTCGCAACGAGCGAGCCGTTCACGTACAGTCGCGTCTCGGATGCCTCGGGATCCCAGACCCCGGTGACGAGCGTCGGCTGGCCGGTCGTGATCGACGGGCCCCGGAGGACTCCTTCCCCCGTGAAGAGCGCCCATTGGTCGAACTCGTCGTAGAGAATACTCCAGTCGTAGCCGGCGTCGTCGGGCGAGACTATCTGACGACGCCCCGACAGCGCCGTCGGGACGGATACCCACGCGGACAGCGTGAGTGGATCCGATAGCGAAGGGCTGTACGGCGTCTGAACGTAGTCGTCGTCCCCGTCGAACGACGCCGCCCGTCCAATCTGCCCGCTCGCGAACGACACGTCACCGTTCAGCGTCCCGTCGTACCCGTTCCCGCTCAGGTCGGCCGCGCTCCCCTCGAACGGGTAGTACGCGACCAGATCCGTCTCGCCCGCGTTGTGGCGGCACTGCTCGGTGTAGAAGCCGAGGTCGAACTGCACGGAGTCGGACTGCACCTGGTTGCCGTGGTCGATGGGGAGCCACCAGGCGATGCTCACGAGGTGGACGCTCGGATCGTCGGGATTGCCACCCGAGAAACAGCCCTGATCGCCCGTGCCACCCCCGATTTCCGCGTTGATGTTCCCATCCAGTGCGATGCCGTCGCCGTCCAGTCTCGCGAGGAACTCCCGGAGCGTGTACTGCTCGCTGGAGTAAAACACCGGATTGGCTCCCCCGGCGTCCGGGGAGTCGCCGTCGAGCGAGAGCACGCCGTAGCCGACCTGAATCTCGTCTAAGAGTTCGACCGTCCCGCTCTCCTCGTCGGGGTCGTCACGTTCGGGTTCGGTCGTGACGCCCTCGCTGGCCGCGTCTAGCCCGCCCGTGAGCCAGACGTAGCCGGGGTTGTCACACAGTTCGAACGCGAACTGCGTGCCGCCGAAGTCGCCGGGCTTTACGTCCGCAATCTCGATAACTGCTGGCCCGTCGGCGTCGCTTCCCGTACCACAGAGGCTGTCGGCCGCCGCGAAGACGCCGCCGTTGATTCGGTTGTACGGCGTCCCGTTCTCGTCGGACGCGATGGCGGCCGAGAAGCTCAGATACTCGTCGTCGTCGACGTCGATGGCGATGGGCCGCGCGTCGGTCTGGGCCGGCCCCGGCGGCAGGAGGATGTCGGCCGACTCCTCGTCGGACGCCATCCCCGCGTGCTGGGCCTCGTCCGCCGACCAGTCGGAGTAGTATTCGGTCGCCGCGACTTTCATGTCCAGCGTCCCCGCGGTGAGCGAGTTGTTCTCGAAGGTTTCCTGATCGCTGAAGTAGGCGCTCGTTCCCAGCCCCGCGCCCGCGGAGGCGACGCCGACGGTGCCGAGGGCAGCGAGGGCCTTCCGTCTCGTGAGTTCGAAATCGTCGGTCATGGTTGCTCCCTGCCGGACGGTCACCGACGGCGCCGTCCGATTCGGGTTGGCCGTATCGTTAGTACCTCCCCAGTTAGCTAATGACGCCTTGTGCTGACTAACGGGCGATTAACCGGCTTCTGGCCGAGCGCGAAGTTCAACTGTCCCCCGTGCTTACCGGGTGCAATGACCCACCGCGGAGTCGTCCTCGACGTGGATGGAACGGTCGTCCGTGGCGACGAGCCGATCCCCGGCGCCGCCGAGGGCCTCGACCGACTGGAGCGGGCGGGCCTCCGGCGCCTGTTCGTCTCGAACAACCCGACCAAGCGGCCGCCGGCCTACGCCGAGCGACTCCGTCGGGCCGGCTTCGACGCCCATCCCGACGAAATCGTCACCGCGGGGACGATCACCACCGACTACCTCGCCAGCAACCACGCCGACGACGCCCTGTTCGTCGTCGGCGAGGGCGCCCTCGTCGAGCAGTTGACCGACGCCGGCCTGACCGTCGTGACCGACGAGAACCGTGCCGACACCGCCGTCCTCTCTATCGACCGCACGTTCGACTACGACCGGCTCTCGGCGGCGCTTCGCGTCTGTGACGACGAGGAGGTGACCCTCGTCGGCACCGACCCCGATATGGTGATCCCCGCCGCCGAGGGCGACCTGCCCGGCTCGGGCGCCATCATCAACGCCGTCGCGGGCGTGGTCGGACGCGACCCGGACGTGGTGCTCGGCAAACCCTCCGACCCCGCCCAGCGGATCGTCCGCGAACGCCTCGGCCTCCCGCCCGCGGACTGTCTGGTGGTCGGCGACCGCCTCGACACCGACATCGCCCTCGGCGAGCAGGCGGGGATGACGACCGCTCTCGTCCGCACCGGCGTCACCGACGACCGCGACTTGGAGCGGAGCGATATATCGCCCGACTACGTCCTCGACTCGCTGGCCGACGTGGAGACGATCCTCTAGCCCCGCAGGAGATTCATCACTTCGTCGGCCACGTCCGGTTCGACCGCGATGACGTAGCGTTTCCCGGGCGCGAGCGTCGTCTCCGGCCGGGCGACACGCTCCCCGTCGTCGTCGGAGATGACCAGTGTCCCCGCGGGGAACCGAATCTCGCGGAGCGCCTTCTCTGCGGCCGGCGCGCCCTCCTCGACTTTGATCTCCATGATATCGAGCGTCCCGGTCACGTCTGCGAGCGTCCGCACGTCGCTCCCCTCGATTTCGTTCGCGGCCACGCGCGCCCCGGCACCCTCGGGGAAGACCGTCTCGTCGACGAACTGCCCGTACCCCTCCTGATCGCGGTCGGCGATGCGCGCGACCGTCCGAATCTCGGGGTTCATCTCCGTCGCCTCCATACAGATCGCGAGATTCTGCCCCGGGAGCCCGGTCAGGCCGGCGATCACGTCGCTACCGTCGACGTCGGCCTGTCGGAGGATGTCGGGGTTGGAGGCGTCGCCGTTGATGATCGTCGCCACGTACTCGTCGGCCATTTCGTCACAGCGATCGTCGTCGGATTCGACGACCGTGATGTCGTGGCCCCGAGTGTCGAGGAGCACCGCTGTCTCGAAGCCGACACGTCCACCGCCAGCGATGATGATGTCGAGAGTCATTGTATCAGTCGTCCGTCTGTGGTATCGGTTCGTCGGGTTCGGCCGCCTCGGACGGTTCGTCGCTCGATCCAAGCCGGGTGTAGACGGCGTACGCCGCGATCCCGAGCAGTATCCAACTCCCACTGAGGACGAGCGCCAGCACGTCGGTTCGGAGCAGGTATTCGATCAGCACGCCCGTCAGGATCAGGTTGAGGACGATGCCGAGAATCGGCGGGAGCGGATAGTACGGCATCTCGTACGGTCGGTTCATATCCGGCCGTTCCCGCCGGAGTTTGATGACCGAGCCGTTGACGACGATAAACGAGAGCAGGAAAAAGAGGCTGGACATGTTGCCCGCGCTCTGGGTGGGGAGGGCGACGGACCCGAGCATCACCACGCCGCTCGCGAGGATGGCGACCAGAGGCGTACCGTAGCGGTGGTGTAGCTGCCCAAAGGAGGGGAGGAGCTGTTCCTCCCGCCCCATCGAGAACGCCACCCGCGAGGAGGCGATGACCACGGCGTTCAGCGCCGTCAGCGTAGAGAAGACGGCGCCGAAGACGATGATCGCGCCGCCGTTCTGAATGACCGGCAGTCCGGTCGGCATGAACTCCGTCGCCGCCTGTGCGATGCCCGCCTCGCCCGCCCTTGCCAGCCCCTCGGCGCCGAGCGTCGCGATTGCGACGCCCACCACCGCGAGGTAGACGAGCACCGTCACCGCGAGGCTCACGAAGATGGCCTTCGGGATGTTCTCGCGCGGATTTTTCACCTCCTCGGTCACCGTCGTGATGAGGTCGTACCCCTCGAAGGCGATGAAGGTCAGGCCCATAGCGGGGAGAATGCTGAGCGCCCCGGCGTCCCCGGGGAAGAGCGGCTGGAACTCGGCGCTGGAGAACATCGGCGACGTGGCGCCGAACGCGACGAAGACGACCAGGATGCTCACCTTGATCAGCGTGAAAATCGTCTCGACGCTCCCGCTGGCGGCCGTCGAAACCGCGTTCAGCGCTACCAGTCCGAGCACGGCGACGAAGGCTAGGCCAACGGCCGCGGGGACGGCGGCGTCGACGACCGGGAGCGCAACGGCGCCCACCTGATCCGGTGGCGGCGTCAGGTCGTAGACGTGCAGGAGTTCGAGGAAGTTCGGTGCGAACCCCAGCGCGTACAGGCCGCCCGCGATCATGTACGCGAACCACAACATCCAGCCCATCACGAACGAGGGGAGGTCGGCGAACACCTCCCGGACGAACGCGTACCCGCCGCCGCTTTTCGGAATGGACGCGGCGAGTTCGGCGTACGACAGCCCGGTAAAGGCCGTCACGACCCCGTTGAGCAGGAAGACGAGAATGGCCGCCGGCCCCGCAATCTCCGCTGCCAATCCCGTCAGGACGAAGATTCCCGCACCGATCATCGCGCCCATGCCGATCATCGTCGCGTCAAGCAACCCCAGGTCCGCCTCGGGCGCGCGCTCGCCGTGGCCGCTCACGTCACCCACCACCCTCGTGCCTGTGCCCCTCGCTCCGCCCCGGCGTCCCTCTCGCGGTCGGCGTTCGTGGTTTTCCGGTCCATCCAGCTACGAACATCGATGAAAACTGGACACAAGAAAGCACGGTGTCGTTCCCACTGATAGGGATTATCGGAAGTCATCAGAGATTCTCGCCGGGACGGTCCGGCGAGAATCTCTGGACAGTTACGATAACCCCTATGAGAAAGGATCGAACGCGCGCACCGATGCGAATCAAGCCGGACGGCCGCGCTGACGCGTCTGACGCAACTTTATTTACGTGTGGGTTCCTATCACGGTGTATGTCATCGAGTGACAGCCCCTACGTCTTTCGGGACGAAGCCGGGGACGTGGACGACGCCGACGAGCGACCGACGACCGAAGGACAGGAGGTCGTCATCGTCGACGGCCGTGCGATGAGCTACCGCTGGTACCGTCGCTGAGTCTCCTTCGTGGCCGGCGCCGCATCCCGTCGAAGAGCAGTTGCTCACGGGAGTACCGGTAGTCGAGGAGAGCCCCCGCGAGCGGTGCCCCACTCGACAGCGGTGATCCGTTTCAGAACGCGTCGCCGTAGACATCGATGTCGGCGTGCAGGCCCTCGCGGAGCGCCGTGTGTACGTGGCAGATGCCCTCCGCACGCTCGACTATTTCGGCGAGCGTCTCGTCGTCGAGGTCGGCGCCGACGTGGATCGCGAAGTGGATCGATTCGAGGTCGTCGTCGTCGTCGAGGTCGGCGCTCGCGTCGATCTGGATCTCCCCGAGGTCGTCGTGACCACGCTGTTGGCCGCCGACGCGGAACGCCGGCAAGAAACAGGAGGCGTACGTCGCCACGAGTGCCGCGTTCGGGTTCGGTCCCTCCTCGTCCGTGGCGTCGATCGTGAACTCGAAGTCGCCGACCTGGTTGACACACGCGAAGCCCTCGTCGCTGACGGTGATGGTCTCGATATCGCTCATACCACTTGTTCGATGGTGCCGCGGCGTCTAAATACTGTCCTTCTCCCTACCCGTCGGCGTACGGGCGCTCGAACCGGAAACTCCCGTCGCCGTCGAGAACGTGTACCTCGGCGTCGGAGCCCGCCGCTGCCACCTCGCGTTCGAGGTCTGTAACGTCGATTTCGATGGCCGGGAACGTATCGTAATGCATCGGAAAGACGTGATCCACGTCGAGCCAGTCGGCCGCGATGGCGGCCTGGGCCGGCCCCATCGTGTAGTGGTCGCCGACGGGCAGCGCCGCCGCGTCGGGTTCGAGGAACGGCCCGATCACGTCGCGCATCTCGCTCATCAGGCCCGTGTCGCCGGCGTGGTAGAACGCGAAGGCGTCCTCGTCGTTCTCCTGTGTGGGCACCGTGTCGCCGATGATGTAGCCCGCTGGCGGCCCGGCGCTGTACTCGTAGTCCGTCCCGATGCCGTTCGTGTGATCCGCGCGGTGCATCGTCACGTACGCCGACCCACACTCGACGGTGCCACCCATGTTCATCCCGACCGTGTCGTCGGCGCCGTGTTCGTCCGCGACCCAGCCGACCAGTTCCGGCGTGCCCACGATGGTCGCGTCGGTGAACGCGCCCACGTCGCCGATGTGGTCGGCGTGGCCGTGAGTCAGGAGGACATAGTCCGGCGAGAGGGCCGCGGGATCGACGTCGGTGAAAGGATTCCCAAAGAACGGATCGATCAACAGACTCGTATCGTCGACGGAGACGTGCCACGTGGAGTGGCCGTGCCAAGTTAGCTCCATGTTCCGTAGTTGTCTGTCTGCAAACATCAATCTTTAGGGTCGCCGTCGGTCGATAGCCGTCACTCCCATCGCAACGAGGAAGGCTTATTTCGCCCGCGGCTGACGGCACGCCTATGCGACGCGTTAGATTCCGCGATCCCGCAGGGATGGTACGGACGGGCGAATGGCACGGCGACACCGTGGTCTTTGCCGACTCGACGTACGACCTCGACGAGGTCGATATCCTCGCACCGTGTGAGCCGTCGAAGATCGTCTGTATCGGCCTCAACTACGCCGACCACGCCGAGGAGACGGGCATGGATGTCCCCGACCGCCCCATGCTCTTCCTGAAGACGCCGAACACCGTCGCCGCCCACGGCGACACGATCACCCTCCCCGAGGGGAAAGAACAGGTCGACTGGGAGGCCGAACTCGGCGTCGTCATCGGCGAACAGTGTCGCAACGTCGACGCCGCCGACGCCGACGCCGTGATCGCCGGCTACACCGTCGTCTGTGACATCTCGAACCGCGACGACCAGCGCGAGGAGCAAAACTGGGTCCGCGGCAAGGCCTTCGACGGCGGCGCCCCGATGGGACCGGTCGTGGCCGATCCCGACCACCTCCCCGACGACGCCGCAATCAGCCTCCGCGTCGACGGCGAGGAAAAGCAGTCCTCCGACATCACGCAACTGATCTTCTCGGTGCCGGAACTGATCGAGGAAATCTCCACGTACATGACCCTCGAACCCGGTGACGTCATCTCGACGGGCACGCCCGCCGGCGTCGGCGGCCTCGAAGACGGCGACGAGGTCGAAGTGCACGTCGAGGGCGTCGAAACCCTCGAATTCACCGCCCGCCGCGACTAAACTTCGGCTCTCGTTCTTTCGCCGCCTGCCGCCCGAGAGGACAAGTCATAAATTTAGGCCCACCTAATCCACTGTCGATGGACCTGAGCCGACGGGACGCGCTGGTTGCGCTGGCCGCCACCGGCGTCGCCGGAGTCGCCGCCGTGGCGACCCCCGACGACGCCGACGGTGCGCCCGTCGATTCGCCCGAAAACGACGCTGTCGACGGTCTCGACATCCTCGTCGCCGTCGCGGAGACGGTCTACCCCTCCGCGGCGACGGGTGTCGACGCCTTCGTCGGGACGTACGTCGACGGCCTTCCGGACGGCCGGCGGGACGATGTCCTCGCCGTCGCCGCCGACCTCGACGCGACGGCGCGGGACTGGCACGATGCACCCCTCGCCGACCTCGACCGATCGACCCGCGACGGCCTCCTCCGGGACCTCGGGGTCGACGTGGCTGCTCCCGAACCCGAGGGCTACCTCTCCGAGCGGATTCGGTTCCACCTCGTGAACGAACTCCTCTATGCCTTCTACGCGTCGCCGGCCGGCGGCCGGCTGGTCGGCATCGAGAACCCCATCGCCTACCCCGGCGGCACCGAGAGTTACCGACGCGCCTCGATGGACGCGGAGGGCGGGGATGGCTGATCGGTCGCCGTCGCCCCGCGCCGACGTGTGCATCGTCGGCGCCGGCCCCGCGGGCGCCATCGTCGCCGCCCGCCTCGCCGAGGCCGGTCACGATGTCGTCGTCCTCGACGCCGGCCCCCGGTTCGACCTCGACGACCGGACCGAGCAACTCGACGCGCACGTCCGCCCCGGCGTCGACGGGGGAGTGTCGGCGACCCCCGGGGAAGACGGTGAGGCCGCCGACGGCCTCTGGGGCATGGGGGGCGAGCGCGACGAATACACTTCCAGCGGACCGAGGGGCTACCCGCTGAACGCGGCCCGCGTCAAGGGCGTCGGCGGCTCGACCCTCCACTGGCAGGGGATGGTGATGCGGCTGCACGAACGCGATTTCGAACTCCGCTCCCGCCACGGCGTCGGCGTCGACTGGCCCCTCGACTACGCCGACCTCCGCCCGTACTACGCCGAGGCCGAACGGGAGTTGGGCGTGGCCGGCGCCGACGACAACCCCTTCGCCCCGCCCCGCGAGGAGCCCTTTCCGCTCCCCGCGTTCCCGCCCTCTCACAGCGACGCCATCTTCGCCGAAGCCTGCGAGTCGCTCGGCCTCCCCACCCACTCCGTGCCCAACGCCCGCAACTCCGAGCCGTACGACGACGCGTCGGCCTGTGTCGGCTACGGCACCTGCAAACCCGTCTGTCCGTCGGGCGCCAAATACACCGCCGAGCGCCACGTCGCCCGCGCGGAGGCGGCGGGTGCACGGGTCATCGACCGCGCGCCCGTCCAGCGACTCGAACACGACGGCGGGGACCGACGGTCTACGCCTAGCCGCCCCGCGGCCGACGGTGGCGAGCGGATCGAAGCCGCCGTCTACGCCACCCCCGACGGCGCGGAGCACCGACAGGAGGCCCGCGCCGTCGTCCTCGCCTGTGGCGGCGTCGAGAACGTCCGCCTCCTCCTGCTCTCCGCCTCCGACGCCCACCCGGACGGCCTCGCCAACTCCTCCGGGGCGGTGGGTCGATACTTCATGGATCACTGCTTCGCGGGCGTCGGCGGCCGGATCGACCGCCCGACACGACAGAACCACGTCGGCTTCAACACGACCGAGTGTCACGCCCTCTACGACGGCACTGACCCCTTGCCGGGCGTCAAACTGGAGTTTCTCAACTACGCAGGTCCCTCCCCCGTCATCGAGGCGCTCCACGCCGACGACTGGGGAGACTCCCTCCTCGACTCCCTCCGGGACTCCTACGGCACCCACCTCGCCGTCGGCGGCCTCGTCGAGCAGTTCCCCCGCGCTGAGAACCGCATCACTCTCGATCGCTCGACGACTGACGACCACGGCAACCCCGTCCCCGACGTGCGCTGGTCGGTCGGCCCGGAGACCCGCGCGGCCATCGAGCGGGCCAACGAGGTCCAGCGTGCGGTTCTGGAGGAACTCGGCGCGGAGATAGACTGGGTTGTCGGCCCCGACGAGACCGGCCCCGCCTACCACCATATGGGCACGACCCGAATGGGGACCGACCCCGCCGAGAGCGTCGTCGGCCCCGACTGCCGCGCCCACGACTGCGACAACCTCTGGATCGCCGGCAGCAGCGTCTTCCCCACCGGCGGTGCGATGAACCCCACCCTCACCATCGCCGCCCTGAGCTGTCGGCTCGCCGACCGCCTCGACGACTGGCTGTAGGGTGCGGAAAGTTTCAAGAGAGTGGAAGGTGTCCCCTCACCCGAAATGAGACACGATATCAGTTCACGAGGACCGACACCGACCGCCGTCCGACCGGGCCGGGACGATGCCTGACAGGCACGGCCCCCTCCGTGTCGCACGCTTCCTCCTCGAAATAGACGGGGTAGCGAAGGCCGGGTTCAGCTACTGTCGACTCCCCGAGACGACGACCGATGTCGTCGAGTACCGCGAGGGCAACGAGCCGCCGACGCCACGAAAGCTCGCCGGACTGAACGGATACGGCCCACTCGAACTGCGCTCCGGCGTCACGACCGACTCCATCGCGCTCGCCGAGTGGCGCCGGCTGGTCGAGCAGGGAAAAGTGGACGAGGCGCGGCGATCGATCGCCGTTGTCCTCCTCGACGAGGAGGGCACGCCGGCGGCGCGCTGGGAGTTCCGGAACGCCTGGCCCGCCACGTACGAGGCCCCGACCCTCGCCGCCGACCGATCCGCCGTCGCCATCGAGACGCTCGAAATCGTCTCCGAAGGGTTCGAACGGGCCAACGGTGGGGGCGAGACCGACGGCGGATCGCGCCGTGGGACGGAGACCACCGAGACGTCCGCGGGTAAGCCCGAGACGCGCCCGACGAGACACGAGAAGCCGTCGAAATCGAAGAAATGAGCGACCGGCCCGTCGACCCTTACGTGCGCCACCGGTTCGACGTGGACCTCGGTGACGACCGCCCCCCGCTGGGGTTCACCGAGGTCACGGGCCTCTCGGTGCGCGTGCAGGCCCGTCCCGCCGAGGAAGACGCGGATGCGGCGTCCGAGGTGGACGTGGACTGGGGCGACCGCCTCGGGCACGCCATCGGCCCCGTGCCGTCCGTACAGCGCCGCCGAACCGCCTCGCCACCGCTCACGCTCCGTCGCGGCGTCACCGACGACAGACGGCTCTGGGACTGGCTCCAGGGCTGGGTGACCGGACGCGTCGAGACGCGGGACGTGCGGGTGTTCCTCCTCGACGACGCGGGCGAGCGGGCGCGAGGGTGGCGCTGTCGCGATGCGACGCCGACCCGGTGGTCGGGCCCGGAGCTCGTCGCCGACCGGCCGGCCGCCGCGACGGAGACGCTGGAGTTGGCTCACGACGGTATCGAGGCCATCGTCGGTGACGACAATCACGCTTAAGCGTCGGCGTCCGCATCGTCCGACCATGCAACCACGGGATCTTTCGGACCTCTCGCCGTACGTCCCCGGCCGCGGCGCCGAGGAGGTCGCCCGCGAACTGGGAATCGACCCCGACGACC
Organism: Haloplanus natans DSM 17983; assembly: GCF_000427685.1. Classification (NCBI taxonomy): domain Archaea; kingdom Methanobacteriati; phylum Methanobacteriota; class Halobacteria; order Halobacteriales; family Haloferacaceae; genus Haloplanus; species Haloplanus natans. The sequence continues at coordinate 2,355,774 of NZ_KE386573.1, read as the reverse complement.
TCACGAAACTCTCGTCGAACGAGAACCCACACGGACCGAGTCCGGCCGCCATCGACGCGATCCGGGAGACTGCGCCGACCGTCGGCGTCTACCCCAAGGCCTCACACACCGACCTCGGCGAGGCCGTCGCCGACCGCTGGGGCGTGACGCCCGAGCAGGTGTGGGTGACTCCCGGCGCCGATGGCGCCATCGACTACCTCTCGCGGGCCTTCCTCGATCCCGGTGACAGTGTCCTCGTGCCCGAACCGGGCTTCTCGTACTACCGCATGAGCGCCCGGTACCACCACGGCGACGTGGCGTCCTATCCGCTCCGGAAGGCCGAGGACTTCGCACAGACAGCCGACACCGTCCTCGACGCCTACGACGGCGAACGGATGGTCTATCTCACGTCGCCGCACAACCCGACCGGCGCCGAGTTCTCCCGCGAGGCGGTCGTCGAGTTGGCCGACGCCGTTGCCGAGGACACCCTCGTCGTCGTCGACGAGGCGTACGGGGAGTACACCGACGCCCCCTCCTCGATCGGTCTCCTCGACGACCACGACAATCTCGCCGTTTTGCGGACGTTCTCGAAGGCCTACGGCCTCGCGGGCCTGCGCGTCGGCTACGGCGTCGTCCCCGATGCGTGGGCGGACGCCTACGCCCGCGTCAACACGCCCTTCGCCGCCAGCGAAGTCGGGTGTCGGGCCGCCCTCGCGGCCCTCGACGACGACGACCACCTCGAACGGACGGTCGAAACGGCGCGCTGGGCCCGCGACTACCTCCGCGAGCATCTCGACGCGCCGACGTGGGAGAGCGGCGGTAACTTCGTCCTCGCCGAAGTCGGTGACGCCGCCGCCGTCGCCGAGACGACCAAGCGCCTGGGCGTCATCGTCCGGGACTGTACCAGTTTCGGCCTCCCGGACTGCATCCGCGTCTCCTGTGGCACCCGCGAGACCACGCCCCACGCCGTCGAGGTACTCAACGACGCCCTCGCGGAGGTCCGGGTGTGACCGACGACCTTCGGGTCGCCGTCACCGGCACTCCCGGCACCGGGAAGACGACGGCGACGACCCTGCTCGACGCCGAGGTGATCCACCTCAACGACCTGATCCGCGAGGCCGGCCTGTGGTCCGAACGCGACGACGACCGCGACTCCCTGGTCGCCGACCTCGACGCCGTCCGGGAAGCTATCGGCGACTGGTCGGGCGTCGCGGAGTCCCACCTCGCTCACCACTTCGACGCGGACCGGGTTGTCGTCCTTCGGTGTCGGCCCGACGCCCTCGCCGACCGCCTCCGAGAGCGCGGCGCCGACGAGGCGAAAGCGACCGAGAACGCCGAGAGCGAGGCGCTCGACGTGATCCTCTCCGAAGCGGTCGACCGCCACGGCCTCGATAACGTCTACGAAATCGACACGACCGACCGGACACCCGCCGACGTGGCCGCCGACATCGAGGCCGTCGTCGACGGTGATCGAGCCCCGAGCGCCGGCGACGTGGAGTTCACGGACTACATATGAGTCCGTCGAACGGACGCCGATTCCGGCGGTTCGCCGTCCCGTGCCGGCGACCCACCGGTACCGAGTTACGACGACGATGACGCTGGATCGCCTCCGGCCCGTGGCCGAACTCGTCCTCGATCCGATGGTCGCGGCGGCCGATCGGGGCGGCCTCACGCCCGACGGGATCAGCGTCCTCGCCTTCGCGTTCGCCGTCGCCGCCGCGGGCGGGTTCTCCCTCGCGACGCCGCTCGGCTACGGCCTCGGCGCGGTCTGTGTGCTCGCGAACGGGTGGTTGGATCTGCTGGACGGCGCCCTCGCGCGCACCCAGAACGTCGACTCACGCGGCGGCGACCTGCTGGATCACGTGCTGGATCGCTACGCCGACATCGTCCTCGTCGTCGGCCTCGCGGCCGGCGTCTCCCGCTACGACCTCGGCCTCCTCGCGGTCACCGGCGTCCTGATGACTTCCTATCTCGGGACGCAGATACAGGCCGTGGGGCTGGGCCGGGAGTACGGCGGCCTCGTCGGCCGCGCGGACCGCCTCGCGCTCATCGGCATCGGTGCCCTCGTCGCCGCCGTCGTGAGCGGCCCTGTCGGTCCGCTCTCGCTTTCGGTCGTCGGCTACCTCCTCGTGTTCTTCGCCGTCGTCGGTCACGTCACCGCGCTCCAGCGGTTCTGGGGCGCGTGGAGCGACCTCTCCTGATGGGGCGCATCTTTTATCCCCGGTCGTCCGCTACGGACGAGCATGCCCCAGTGTGAAATGTGCGGTGCGGAGAGTTCGTCGCTCACGACGACGAAAGTCGAGGGGGCCGAACTCGAACTCTGTGACAGCTGTACCGACTTCGGCACCGAGGTCCGGACGGAGTCGAGCAGCTCGTCCTCGACGAAGTACTCCACGTCGTCTTCGTCCTCCTCGTCCTCGTCCTCGTCCACCTCCGGCGGGTCGTCGTCCGGTGGCTCCCGCCGCCGCCGCGATATGTTCGACGACATGGAGGAACTCGCGGCCGACTACGACGACCGTATCCGTACGGCTCGCGAGGACCGCGGCCTGAGCCAGGAGGACCTCGCGAATGAACTCAACGAGAAGGCGAGTCTGATCCGCAAACTCGAACGCGGCGACATCCTGCCGAGCGACGAGGTCCAGACGAAACTCGAACGGAAACTCGACATCTCCCTGTCAGAGGGGGCGAGCGACGAGGACGCCGAGTGGTCCGGCGGGTCGTCGACGACGACAACGCTCGGCGACGTGGTGAAGCGGAAGGACTAGCGGGCGTACGATTATACGTCCCGCCGTCGAATCGCTCGACCATGTCACGCGACCACGACGCCGCCGAATCGTTCACCCTCGGCGCCGCACAGATCGAACCGGCCTATCACGACGCCGAGGTGACCCTCGATAAGACCTGCCGGTGGATCGAACGCGCCGGTGACCGCGGCGTCGACGTACTGGTCTTCCCCGAGACGTACTTCCCCGGCTACCCCTACTGGCGACGCAGCACCTCCATCGCCCGCTGGACCGACCTGATGGTCGACCTCGCCGAAAACAGCCTCCACGTCGACGACGACGCCGTCTCGATAATCGGTGAGGCCGTCGCCGACGCCGACCTGCATCTCGTCCTCGGCACGAACGAGGTGGACGACCGTCCGGGCAGCGGCACGCTCTACAACTCGCTGTTCTTTTTCGATCGCTCGGGCGACCTGGTTCGGCGCCACCGGAAACTCATGCCCACCCACGACGAACGCGCCATCTGGGGCCGGGGCGACCCCGAACACCTGACTACCCACGACACCGACGTGGGTCGACTCGGCGGCCTCGTCTGCTACGAGAACCACATGACGCTCTCGAAGGCCGCACTCTGTGCGCAGGGTGAGGAGATTCACGCCGCCGTCTGGCCGGGGTTTTGGGAACAGCACGGCCACCCCGGCGACAAGACCCGCGCCGCCTCCGCGGAGGCCCGCGACACCTGCGACATCTACCCCGCCGTCCGCGAGTACGCCTTCGAGACGCAGTCGTTCGTCGTCTCGTGTTCCGCCTACATGAGCGAGGGCGTCCCCGAGGGGTTCGACGAGGGCGAACTCGGCTTCGGCGTGGGCAACGGCGGGAGCATGCTCGTCAACCCCGCCGGCATCGTGAAGGCCGGCCCCGCCATCGGGGAGGAGACCCTGCTGACCGCCGAGTTCGACCGCTCCGAGCGTCGCGCCACCAAGGCCTACTTCGACGCGATGGGCCACTACGCCCGCTGGGACGCGGTGAACCTGGAGGTGTCCGACGGGCGTCTCGATCCGATCCACGACCACCACGGCGACCCCGACCGTCCCGCCCTCTCGCCCGCCGCCGCCCAGTCGCTCGCCGAGGAGTACGAGGTGAACGTGGAGACGGTCGAGGCCGTCGCGGACGCCATCGCCGACGAGGGATAACCACGTTTTTTGACCGCCCCCGCCCCTCCTCACACCATGTTCGTCCTCGTCAACCTGAAGGCGTACCCCTGTGATCCGGTCGATGTCGCCGAGGCGGCCCACGCGGTCGCGGACGCGAGCGGCGTCCGCATCGCCGTTGCCCCACAGGCCGCCCACCTCGAACGCGTCGCCGCCACCGGCGTCGAGACGTGGGCCCAACACGTCGCACCCGTTGCCCACGGCAGCCACACCGGCCACACGCTCGCGGAGGCCGTCGCCGACGCGGGCGCCACCGGCACCCTTCTCAATCACTCCGAGCACCGCCTGACACTCGCCGACATCGACGGCGCCCTCGACGCCGCCGACCGCGCCGGACTCGACACCGTGGTCTGCGCGAACAACCCCGACCAGGTCGCGGCGGCGGCGGCCCTCGGCCCCGACGCCGTCGCGGTCGAACCCCCCGAACTCATCGGCGGCGACGTGTCGGTGGGGACCGCCGACCCCGATATCGTCGAAGGGGCCGTCGCCGCTGCGGCCGCCGTCGACCCCGACGTGTCCGTCTACTGTGGCGCCGGGGTCTCCACGGGCGAGGATCTGACCGCGGCCGCCGATCTCGGGGCCGACGGCGTCCTCCTCGCGAGCGGCGTCGCCAAGGCCGACGATCCACGGGCGGCGCTGTCCGACCTCGTCTCGGGCGTCTGATACGGTTTAGTGTAAGTCATCACCGGTGGTTCGCCGACCCGTCATGGCGAACCACTGGTAAACAGTTACACTAATGGGTATGAAACAAAACATCGATCTCGGGCGGCTACAGAATCTCCGCGTCGGTCCGCGAGGCCGGATCGTCGTCCCCGCTTCCCGACGCCATCTGCTGGCGCGTGGCGTCGTCCGCCGACGCCGGCGTCCCCCCGCTCTCCTCGACGAGGACGGCGTCCTCGTCGACGAAGCCGTCGTCGCCGGCCACGTCGTCGTGGACGACTTCCACCTCGTCGCGTTCGTCGTCGGCGCGCACGTCTGCTGCCTCGGCCGCCAGCGTCTCCTCGTCGACGAACGCCCGTTCGACATCCCGAACCGCCTCGTCGAGGGCGTCGCCGGCGAGGCCGCCGTCGAACGCGTCCGCGACCCGCTCCGGGAGGACGTAGCGGTATCTGTCCTCTTCGACGTGTTCGACGAAGCCGGCCGTCCGGAGCGGGCGATTCCGTCCGTACGCCATCGGCTCCGCCGGCGTCCCGCCCGCAGCGACGTGGGCGTCGACCGGTGCGGACGGTCCCTCCGTGCGGTAGTGAGCCAGCATCCGCCGCGAGAGGCCCGACAGCGCCTCGATTTCCTCGCGGAGCCCAGCGACGACCGCCTCCCGCGTGCCGGGTTCGGGGCCGGTCGAGACGCCTGACTCGCTCTCGGCGTCCGTGTTCGTGTCCGCCGGCGCCTCGCTCGTCCCGTCCGCAGCCATCGGGTCGGCGTCCCCGAAGGTCACGTCGGTCTGCTCGCTCGCCGAGCCGGCGCCTTCGCCACCGTCCCCGGACCCGGCCATCACGCCCGGCGTCGGCCACTCGTTCGGTTCGATGTCCGGACGGGGGGCCGTGCCGGCTTCCGAGTCCGTTTCCGCGTCGGGGGCCGTGCCGGCTTCCGCGTCCGCTTCGGCGTCGTTGCCCGCCTCGTACTCCCGGAGTTCCGCCTGGTCGGCCGCCACCGTTCCCGTGTGGGCGAGGTTACGGCCCTCGCCGCCGCGGTACGGCGCCTCGGCTTTCTGCAGCATCGCTTGCGCGAACCGGTCGGCCATCCGCGACAGGTCGCGGGCCTCCTCCAGTTCCGATTCGAGGTCACGGATGCGCTGTTCTTTCTTCTCTACCTCCTGGCGCAGATCCGCGAGTTCGCTCTCCCGACGCTCCTGTTCGTCGCTGATCTCCCGGAGGTCCGATACGAGGTCGTCGCTGATCGATTTGAGTTCCGGACGCTCGAAGTCGTCGAGGCCGGGCGTCGCCCCCGCGTCGAAGGTGCGCTTGCGGTGGAACTGCACCCGACGCACCGACTCGCTCCAGTCCGTCATCAGGAACGCCTCGCCGTCGCCCAGATCCTCGACGGCGCTCGCGTGTTCGGCGTCGATGATCCGGCTCACGACGTTCGTGTCGTTGTTCCACGTCAGCCGGTGCCACACCAGCCAGTCACACTGGGTGATGAAATCTTTCTTTACGTCGGCCGGTCGCTGACTGATGCCGACGATGCCGAGACCGTGTTTTCGGCCGCGCTTCCCGATTTTGATCAGCATCTTCCCCGTCTCGTCGAGGCCACCGCCTTCGGGGATGTACTCGTGAACCTCCTCGACGAGCATCAGGAAGGGTTTTTTTAGCTTCTTCTGTTTGGCGAACAGGTTCCGGGCGACCGCCAGTAAGAGTTCCTTGCCCTCGTCCTCGTCGAGGTAGCCCGACACGTCGAGGATGATGGGGACGTTCCCTTCCAGCGCCAGCGACGCTATCTTTTCGGCGTGCTCCGGGCTGACCTGGATGTCACACTCGTCGTCCGCGCCCGCGTGCAGGAGTTCGAACTCCTCTTTCAGGCCGTAGTACTCGCCGTCAGTATCCACGACGAGGACCGGGAAGTTGTTCGCAAGCAGGTTTTCGACCAGCACCGACGCGGTGTTGGACTTCCCCGACCCCGACTTCCCCGTGACGAACCCCCGGCCGGTGAGCAGTTCGACGACCGGGAGCGAGACCGGCGTCCCCGGATCGGCGTCGGCGTCGCCGCCGGGGCCGTCGCTCACGTCCGCGACCGTGATGGTTTCCGTATCCGTCTCCGTCATCGATCTGTGAGAGTGTCCCGTCCCCCATAGTTCCGCGTCAGACGGGCGTCCTACGGGTCGAAATCCGCCAGCGACGACTGGCCGTTCGCCCCCGAGTCGGCTGCCGACCCGCCACCCCCATCGCCCCACCCGTCCAGTCGCGCCTGCTCCGCGGCGTCGAACTGCAGGTTCGACACCCGGACGCCGATCTTTCGAATCTCCTCGCCCGCGAACTCCGCGAGGAGGTCGAGCGCAACCTCCCCGACCAGGTCGGCGTCCGCGACGGGGCCGGGGAGTGACCGCTCGCGCGTGTTCACGTCGTACGGCGGCGTTACGATCTTGATACCGATGGTGCGGTAGAGCGCCCCCTTCCCCTCGGCACGCTCGGCCACGTCCGCCGCCAGCCCCGCGACCGTCTCGCGCTGTCTCCCGGCGTCGGCCGTCGCCTCGGTGAACGCCGACTCCCGCGACAGGCTCTTTGGCCGGCCCGTCGGCGTCACCTCCCGGTCGTCGTCCCCGCGCGCCCGGTCGTAGAGCGTCCGGCCCCGTTCGCCGAACCGCTCGCGGATCGTCGTCGGATTCGCGGCCGCGAGGTCGCCCGCCGTCTCGATGCCCATCTCGCCCAGCGTCCGCGCGGTCACCGGGCCGACGCCGTGGACCGCCTCGACCGGGAGGGGGTCGAAGAAGGCACGCACCTCGCCGGGTTCGACGACGACGAGGCCGTCCGGTTTGTCGTGATCGCTCGCCACCTTCGCGGCGCTCATCGTGGGCGCGACGCCGATGCTCGCTGGCACGCCCACCTCGCGGGCGATCCGTTCTTTGATGTATCGAGCGTACCCCTCCGCGAGCGGTCGGCCGTTCACCACCGTCCACGCCGTCCGCTCGGTCACGTCGAGATACGCCTCGTCGACACTCACCTCGCGCACGCGGTCCGCACACTCGTGGATGATCGCCTTGATCTCCCCCGCTATCTCGCGGTAGTAGTCGAGGTCGACCGGGCGGTAGTAGCCCGCCTCGGCGGGGTCGAGGTCGGGGTCCTCGCGGCCCCGTGCTTTCCGCGGCAGCGACTCCAGCGCCTGCGAGATGGGCTGGGCGCTCTCGACGCCGCGCGCCCGGGCCTCGTAGCTCGCAGTGGCGACGGCGCCGTGGGGCTCGCCCGACTCGTAGCCCATCCCGACGACGACGGGGTCGCCCCGCAGTTCGGGCTCTCGCAACCGCTCACAGGAGGCGTAGAAACAGTCCATGTCGACGTGACAGACGATGCGGTCGGCGCCGTCGTCGTCCGCCCCGGGGAGCGTACCGCCCTCGCCGGCCATAGGGGAGTGTGATCGCCGACGGTCCTCAAGATTCCGTTCCGACTACTTCAGCCGTTCCTGCAGGAAGGAAGGGTGGGTGGCGGTTACGCCGTCGATGTCGAGGATGTCGTCGTTGATCACGTCGCCGAGGGCGTCGCCGTCGGGTGCCCGCACCTCCGCCATCAGCATGTGGTCGCCCGAGGAGGTGTAGAGGGTTTCGACCGCCCCCATCCCCTTCAGCGCGCGGGTGACCTCGACGTAGCGCTCGCTCTCGACTTCGATGCCGACGATGGCGATGGACTGCCCGGAGAGTTTCTTCGGGTCCACCTCCGCGGAGTAGCCGACGATGACGCCTTCGTCTTCCATCTGCTGAATGTACTTCCGGACCGTCGGCTTCGAAACCCCGGCTCGGTCGGCAATCTCCCCGTAGGACGCCTGTGCGTCCTCCTCGAGGACGGAGAGAATCCGACGTTCCGTATCGAGCGTACCCATATCTCCTCGTTTCGGTCCACGGAAAAAATATGTTGCGAAGCGGAAAGTCGGCCGTGGCGGCTACTTGTGTCGGTCGAGCAGCATGTCGTGGGTCCGTTCCCACTCGTAGTCGTCGTCGAAGTACCGCTCCGCGAGCGGTTCCTCGGGCATCTCGCCGATGGCCTGTTTCTCCTCCTGGTAGGACGGGCGGTCGGCGTCGACGTAGAACCGCCCCGTCAGGACTTCACCCTCGTAGAGCGACTGTTCGGCCTCGCTCGCCATCGCCTGGGCCTCCGTCTTGTTCGTCGGGTCGAAGTCGTAGTCGTCGGAGTCGTTGATGTCCGTGTAGGGGACGTACTGCCGGGCGTCCTTGTTCCAGGTCGGACACTGGGTCAGGAAGTCGACGTGGGCGAAGCCGTCGTGTTGCATCGCCTCGACGAGAATCTCCTTGGCCTGGTTGGGGTTGACCGCCGCCGTCCGGGCGACGTAGGAGGCGCCGGAGGTGAGCGCCAGCGAGAGCGGCCGGATCGGGTCCTTGGCGCTCCCGTGGGGCTGGGTCTTCGACTTGTGACCTTTCGGCGACGTGGGCGATGTCTGACCCTTCGTCAGGCCGAAGATTTCGTTGTCGAAGACGATGTAGGTCATGTCGTGGTTCTCGCGGGCGGTGTGCATGAAGTGGTTCCCGCCGATGCCGTAGCCGTCGCCGTCGCCGCCGGCCGCGATGACCTCGAGTTCGGGGTTCGCGAGTTTGGCCGCGCGGGCGATGGGCAGTGACCGGCCGTGGATCGAGTGGTAGCCGTAACACTCGAAGTAGCTGTTCAGCTTGCCGGAACAGCCGATACCGGTGACCAGCAGCACCTCGTCTGGGTTGCGGCCAATCTCGGGCATCGCCTGTTTCAGCGCCTTCAAAACGCCGAAGTCCCCACACCCCGGACACCACGTCGCCTGTGGCTCCAGGGTGGGCGTGAACTCTTCGCGGTCGATCTCTCGCTCCTCGCCGATGGCTGAGAATGCACTCATGTTAGTCACCTGCCGCTGGGACGTAGGTCGTCTGCTGTTCGGGCACGTCCTGGCCCTCGATACTGGCTTCGAAGCCCGCGACGATTTCGGCGGGTTCGAACGGTTCGCCGTTGTACTTCAGGAGGCTGGACAGCTTTCCGCCGAAGCGGCCGAGTTCCTTCTGCGTGAGGCCGCGGAACTGGCCCGACGAGTTCATCTCCACCACCAGCGCCTCGTCGACGCTCTCCAAGAATTCGGTCATCTCCTCGACCGGGTACGGCATCATGTCGCTGACGCCGATTCCCTTCACCGAGTGACCGGCATCGTTGAGACGGTCGACCGCCTCCGCGACGGTGCCCTGCTGGCTCCCGAAGGTGATGAGGCCGTAGTCGGCCTCGTCGGGGCCCATGTGGGTCTGGGTGCCCTGGTCGTCGAGGAACTCGCGGATGGCGTCGAGTTTCGACGCCCGCCGCTCGACCTGCGTGACGCGGTTGGTCGGGTCCTCGTCGATGTGGCCGGCCGGGTTGTGTTCGTTGCCGGTCACGAGGAAGTGGCCGTCCTTCTGCCCGGGGATCGACCGCGGGCTGACGCCGTCCTCGGCGTCGTAGCGGTAGCGGTGGAACTTCCCGCCGGGGCCGTGGGGGGCGTCCTGCAGCTCGGCTTCGGTCGTGACGGCGCCGAGGTCTGGGTTGGGTTCGCGGTCGAAGTGGCTCGCGGGCACGTTCATCAGTTCGCCGCCGATCTTCTGATCGTACAGCAGGATGGCCGGGATGTTGTAGCCGTAGGCGAGCTGGAAGGCGAGCCGCGACTGTTCGTACGCTTCGGCGACCGTCCCCGGCGCCAGCACGACGCGGTTCGAGTCACCCTGACTCGTATAGAGGACGTGTTCGAGGTCGGCCTGTTCGGGCTTGGTCGGCAGGCCCGTCGACGGGCCGGCGCGCATCGCCTCGACGAGCACGACGGGTGTCTCCGACATCTCCGCCAGCCCGAGCGGTTCGGACATGAGCGCGAACCCGCCGCCCGAGGAGCCGGACATCGCCTTGACGCCGGCGTGGGAGGCGCCGAGTGCCAGTGCCGCGGCCGCGATTTCGTCCTCGACCTGTTCGGAGATGCCGCCCACCTCGGGCAGCGCCTGGGACATGATGGTGAACACCTCGGTCCACGGCGTCATGGGGTAGCCGGCGATGAACCGACAGCCTTCGTCGATGGCGCCGTAGGCGATGGTGTCGCTGCCCGACAGGAGCACCTGCTCCTCGTCGTGGCTTCCCTCTGGCACGCGGAGGTCGTGGGTGAACTCGAACTCCTCTTGCACCATGTCGTGGGTGTAGTGAAGGATCTCCTTGTTGGGCTCGAGGATCTCCTCGGGCATCGACTCGGCCATCAGGTCTTCGAAATACTGGAGGTCGATCCCGAGAAGTGCGGCCGTCGCCCCGACGCCCGCGGTGTTTCGCATCACTTCGCGCCCGTGGTCGCGGGCGATCTCGCGGAGGTTGATCGGGTAGACGTGCCAGTCGTTCTCCTCGATCCGCTCCTCGAAGTTCGGGATGTCCTCGGCGTCGAGCAGGCCGGTGTCGTAGACGATGACACCTCCGTCGTTCAGTTCGTCGAGGTTCTCCGCCAGCGGCTTGACCTCCTCGTCGCCGTAGTAGGCGCCTTCTTTCGGGTTCCGGGCGAAGGAGTCACCGAGCGCGAGCAGGCAGTTGAACCCGTCGCCGCGGGACCGTACCGGCTCCGAATCCGCCCGTACCTCGGTGTAGGTGTGGCCGCCGCGAATCCGCGACGGATAATGTCGATGCGTAAAGACGTGGAGGCCCGCGCGCATCAGGGCCTTGGCGAAGTTCTGGCTGGTCGACGCGATACCGTCGCCGGAGCCACCAGCAATTCGCCACATGAGCTCGTGGTCAGTCATATTTATATCACGGCCCTCGGGGGGCCACTACCGAGACGGTTGTCCACGGTTCGACTAAAGCCTTTGCTATACGTTACCAAGCAAAAATGATGTAAGACTCCCGATTTCGGAGGTTTGGCGCCGTTCGTGTCCGGCCGTGCTCATACCATCGGCTGTAACTGTTTCAAGACATTCGCCACCCGGGGTGGCGAATGTCATGATTGACTTACAGCCGACAGTATCAAAACGAGTCCGCGAAATAACGGTCGGCCCGTTCGACGGTGTCGCGGTCGTAGGTCCAGAACCCCTTCCAGCGGTTCGTCTCCTGCTGATGGGCGATCAGCGCCGCCCCCGCCCCCTCCGGCGGTCGGAAGACGACACACCACGAGTTTCGGTACTCGTCGGTCGTTCCGGCGTGGACCGTCGCGTCGAGTTGCTCCGGCATCCCGTCCGGAACCCCGTAGACGTGGACGTCGACGGTCCGCCCCGCGAGCCGTTCGTACACCGTCTTCGTGCCGAGTTCGTCTTCGAGCCGCGAGAGCTGCTGGAACGTCGAGCGGAGCGTTCCCGTCCCCGCTTCGTACGCCAGCCGCTCGATATGCCGTGAAATCAGGATGAGAAGGAGTTTCTCCTTGTTCGACGCCGGATAGCCACGCAGGTCGAAGAGCGTCTCGTCCATCCCCCTGAGCACGTCGGGCACACCGTCGTCGAACCCCTTGGTCCCCGTCTTGAACCGATCGGCGTTCACGAGCAGGAACGACTGCATCAGTTCCCGCAACGAGGAGACGGCGCTGACCTCGCCGTCCCTGCGTAGCGCGACGATGTCGTCGTCGACGTCGTCCGGTAACGACCGCTCCACCAGATCGACGGTCTGCGTGCTGAACACATCGGCGAGCAACTCCTGGACTGGCTTCGGATGGGTCCGGTTGATCGTTACGAGCGAGATGTCGTCGCGGCTCACCTCGTCGAAGAAGTCCCTGATTCCGGACGGATTGGCGTCGACGGCCATCTGATTCGAGGGGAGTACTACTGTGTGATATACCCTTGCCCCGGGTTATCAGCAGTGAAACCCTCCTACGAGTCGACGTTGTCCGGACTGCGCGGATGGTAGTCGGTTTCGTACGCGCCCGGCCGGTCGTCCATCCGGTCGGGGTTGATGCGGCCACCGAGGAGCATGAAGTCGACGAGCGTCAGCGCGAGCATCGACTCCACGACGGGCACCCCCCGCGGCGGGAGCACCGGATCGTGGCGGCCGACGACCTGAATCTCCTTCTTTTCGCCCGTCTCCCAGTCGACCGTCGTCTGCGTTTTGGGAATGGAGGTGGGGGCGTGAATCGTCACTTCACCACGGATCGGCTGGCCGGTCGTGATGCCGCCCTGAATGCCGCCGTGGTCGTTGCCGACGGGCACCGGGTCGCCTCGCGCTCGCGGCTCGTCGCCGCTCGCGTCTTTCGAGGCACTCTGTGCCTCGCTCTCGTCGAACTCCCAGTCCTCGTTGCGCTCCGACCCCGTGTAGCGGCGCGCCTCGCGTCCCAGGCCGAACTCGAACGCCGTCGCCGCCGGCACCGACATCATCGCCTGCCCGAGGCGGGCGGTCATCGAGTCGAATCGCGGCGCGCCCAGGCCGCGGGGGACGCCACGCGCCTCGAACTCGACGGAACCGCCGATGGAGTCGCCCTCTTTTTGATACTGTTCGATCCGCTCGCGCATCCGCTCGGCCGTCTCGGGGTGGGCACACCGCACCTCGTTGTCCTCGCTGTGTTCCAGCATCTCCTCGAAGCTCACCTCGGGCGCCTCGATGTCGCCGATCTGGTTGACGTGGGCCTTGAGTTCGACGCCGTGGTCGCTCAGAACCTTCTTCGCCACCGCGCCGGCCGCGACCCAGTTCACCGTCTCGCGGGCCGAGGAGCGCCCGCCCCCGCCCCAGTTGCGCGTGCCGAACTTCGCGGAGTAGGTGAAGTCGCCGTGGGAGGGCCGCGGTGCGGTGACGAAGGGTTCGTACTTGCCAGAGCGGGCGTCCTTGTTCTGGATGACCATCCCGAGCGGCGTGCCGGTCGTGTAGCCGTCCTGCAGGCCGCTGTGGATGCGCACCTCGTCGGGTTCGCCGCGGCTGGTCGTGATCATCGACTGGCCCGGCTTGCGCCGGTCGAGGTCGCGCTGGATGTCCTCCTCGGCGAGTTCGAGGCCGGCGGGACAGCCCGAGACGACGACGCCCATCGCGTCGCCGTGGCTCTCGCCGTAGGTCGTCACCTGAAACAGACGACCGAATCGGTTACCGTTCATGTTCGTCCACTTCGGCTCCGAGGTCATAAAGCACATCGAAGAACCCCGGGAAGGAGACATCGACGTGATCGGCGCCCTCGACGGTGGTCGTCCCCCCGGCGACGAGGCCCGCGACCGCGAGCGACATGACGATCCGGTGGTCGTCGTGGCCCGCCACCGCCGCCCCCCGGAGGTCGCTCTCGCCGCCGTGGATCGTCAGGGCGTCCGCTTCCTCCGTGACCGCGGCGCCAAGCGTCTCCAACTCCGTCGCCATCGCCCGCACCCGGTCGGTCTCCTTGTACCGGACGTGTTCGCAGTTGATGACCCGCGTCTCCCCGTCCGCGACGGCGCCGAGGACCGCGACCGTCGGGAGGAGGTCGGGCGTATCGCCCACGTCCACCTCGACGCCCGTCAGGTCGCTCCGGCGAACGGTGATCTCCCCGGCCTCGCGATCCCACGAGATATCGGCGCCCATGCGCTCCAGTACGTCGACGATGGCGCTGTCGCCCTGCGCGCTCGGATACGCCCCCTCGACGACGACACCGTCGTCGCCGCTGGCCACCGCGCCCGCCGCGAGCAGGTACGACATCGACGAGAAGTCGCCGGGGACCGGATACGGGCCGTCCCGGCCGTACCGCTGTCCGCCGGGCACCCGATAGCCCGCGTCCGTCTCCGTCGCCTCGACGCCGAACGCGTCGAGCACTTCGAGCGTGATGTCGACGTACGGCGCCGACTTGAGTTCGGTCCGCAGGTCGATGTCGATCCCGTCCGCCGTCACCGCCCCCGCCATCAACAGCGCCGTGACGTACTGCGAGGACACGTCGCCGGGAATCGACACCGTGCCGCCTCCCACGTCCCCGCCCACGACCAGCGGTGCCTGCCCGTTGCCGCGCGTGCTCTCCGCCCGCCCGTCGAGTTGGGCGATGGCGTCGAGCAACGCCCCCTGTGGCCGCGAGCGGAGCGAGTCGTCGCCGGTCAATACCGTCAGCCCGTCCGCGAGCGCCGCACACGCCGTGACGATCCGGGTGGTCGTCCCGCTGTTCGCACAGTCGATCACGTCGTCCGGGACGCCCGGCCGGCCGGCAAAGCCCGTCACGTCGAGGTCGCCGTCGCTCCGTTCGATCCGCCCGCCGAAGGCCTCGACCGCCCGCATCGTCGCCCGCGTGTCCGCGCTCACGAGCGGATCGGCGACCACCGCGCCGTCGCTGTAGCCCGCGGCGAGGATCGCCCGGTGCGTGTAGCTCTTCGACGGCGGCGCGCGCGCTCGCCCCCCGACCCGTGAGCGGCTGATGTCCACGTCCATAGCGGATCGGTCGGGCGGCCGCGGTATCAGGCTACCGAACCCGGAACCGTGCTGACTGCCTGCGAGCACGTCGACGGCACCCGCGAACGCGTGGATGACCGGCACGCCGCGTCGTCGTTCTCGAAGGATAGAGGACGGATTCGGCGACGCTTTCCCCTTCGCGGCGCTCGTGCGGGCGATGCCCAAAACGTTTGGTGCTTGCGATCCTGTGTCACGACGTTGCTATGCCCGACGGGTCGTCGCGGATCGCGCTCGTTGCTCTCCCCGATCGACTCGAAGGGCGGCTGGCGTCGGCGCTTCGCGACGCGGATATCGACGCGACGACCGTCGACTCGGCGGGTGACTGTCTCCGTCTCGTGGCACGCGGCGAGGTGGACGGCATCGTCAGCGGTTACGCGCTGCCCGATCTGGACGGCGTTCGCCTGTTGCGATCGATCCGCGTCTCTCACCCGGGACTCCCGTTCGTTCTGATCCTCGAATCCGCGTCGCCGTCGGTGGCGAGCGAGGCGGTCGACGCCGGCGTGAGCGGCTACGTGCCCGCCGACGCCGACGAGCGGACGATCCTCGCCCGACTCCGGGCCGCCCTCGACCGGGACGCGCCGTGGTTCACGGACGAACACCAGCGTCGGTATCGCCACCTCATCGAGATGGCGCCGATCCCGATCAACCTGTTCGACGCCACCGGCGAATCCATCTGGTGTAACGACGCCACGCTCGATCTGCTCGGACTCGACGGACGGGACGAACTCGTCGGGCGATCCATCTTCGAGTTCGTCCACCCCGACGATCACGAACTCGCCCGGCGGGAACTCGCGACGGTCATCGAACGGAAAGAGCCCGTCGGGCCGACGCAGATGCGACTCCAGCGACCCGACGGCGAGGTGCGATACGTCCAGGTGTCGACGGCAGTCGGCCGGTTTCTGGGCGAGGACATCGGCCAGGCCGTCGTCGTCGATATCACGCCGCTCCGCGAGGCACAGGACGCGCTCCGGGCCGAACGCCGGTTCGTCGAGGAGGCCCTCGACGCACTCGACGACGTGTTCTATGTCGTCGACGCCGACGGCACCCTCCTGCGGTGGAACGAGGCGGTGACCGAGATCACCGGCTACGACGACGACGAACTGGCGTCGATGAACGTCGGGACGCTTTTCGCGGCGTCGGACGTACAACGGGTGCAGGCCTCCATCGCGACGGTCCTCGACGAGGGCGCCGATACGATCGAAGCCACGCTCGTCACGAGGCACGGCCACGCCCGTCCCTACGAGTTCCGCGGGCGGCGACTCCACGGGGGCGATAGTCACAGGGTCGTCGGCATCGGGCGTGACATCTCCGCACAGGAGGAGCGAAAGCGCCAGTTGAAGACGCTCGAACAGTGGCTCCGTCACAACATCCGCAACGACGTAAACGTCATCCGCGGCATCGCGGAGAACCTCCGCGAGGGGCGGATCGAGGACGCCGACGCGGGCATCGGTCGGATCGAAACGTACGCCGACCATCTCCTCGAACAGGCGGACCGCGAGCGTCGGATCGTCGAAATCCTGACGAACCCGGCCGACACGGTCGCTATCGACCTCCGTGCGCTCGTCGAGCGACGGGTGGCCGCGCTCCGGGAGCGGTTCCCCGACGCCGACATCGACCTCACGCGTGCGGACTCCGTGGTCGTGGCCGCGCTCCCGGACCTCACCGCCGCGGTCGACGAACTCGTCGAAAACGCCGTCGAGTACGCCGATGACGGGACCCCGACGGTCCGAATCACGGTCGTCGACGAGGGCGCGCGTGGCCTCGTTCGCGTCGCCGACGACGGGCCCGGCATTCCGGACATCGAGCGACACACCCTCACGTTCGACCACGAAATCGACCAACTCCACCACGGCTCCGGCCTCGGACTGCTCTTTGTCTACTGGGTCACCCGACTCTCCGACGGCGACATCACCGTCGAGAGCGACGACGACGGCAGTACCGTCACGCTCGCGTTCCCGACGGTGGAGCGCGACGGCCGGTGACCCTCAGGTACTAAAGGATCACGTCGAGTACGATGTCTATGTTCGAGAAGTCGACGTGGATCAAGCTCCCGCGGAACGTTGTCGTGGGACACGGCGTGCTCGCCGACCTCGGCGCCGTCGTCGACGACCTCTCGGTCGTCGGCCGGCCGCTGGTCGTGACGAGTCCGTCCCCGGATCGGCTCGTCGGTGACCGCGTTCGTGAGCAACTCGGGAGCGACCCCGCGACGATCATCGTCGAGGAGGCGGGCTTTGGCGCCGTCGAACGGGTCGTCGATGCCGCCCAGGACGAGGGCGCCACCTATCTCGTCGGGCTTGGCGGCGGCAAACCGATCGACACGGCGAAGATGGCGGCCGACCACCTTGGCTTCGGGTTCGTCTCCGTCCCCACCGCGGCGAGCCACGACGGCATCGTCAGCGGCCGCTCCTCGATCCCCGAGGGCGACACCCGTCACAGCGTGGCCGCCGACCCGCCACTCGCCGTCGTCGCCGACACCGAAGTCGTCGCTGCCGCACCCTGGGAGCTCACTACCGCCGGCTGTGCCGACATCGTCTCCAACTACACCGCCGTCGAGGACTGGCAGCTCGCCCACCGACTGCAGAACGTCGAATACTCCGAATACGCGGGCGCGCTCTCCCGGATGACCGCCGAGATGCTCGTCGAGAACGCCGAGTCGATCAAACAGGGGCTAGAGGAGTCGGCGTGGGTCGTCGTGAAGGCGCTCGTCTCCTCCGGGGTCGCCATGTCCATCGCGGGCTCTTCGCGTCCCGCGAGCGGCGCCGAACACCTCTTCTCCCACCGTCTCGACCGTATCGCGCCCGGGCGCGCCCTCCACGGCCACCAGGTCGGCGTCGGCTCCATCCTCGTTGCCTACCTCCACGAAGGCGAGAAGGGGATGTGGCGTAACATCCGCGACGCCCTCGCGGTCATCGGCGCGCCGACTACGGCCGCGGACCTCGGCTTCGACGACGAGACGGTGATCGAGGCGCTGACGACCGCCCACCGCATCCGCGACCGGTATACGATCCTCGGCAACGGCATCAGCGAGGCGGCCGCCCACGAGGCCGCGACGGTCACCGGCGTGATCTAACGTCACCGCCGCGACGCGTAGAACGGAAGAGGCAAGCCGGTGCGGTCCAACCCCCAAGCATGGCAACGGCCAGCGCCAGCGGTCCGGTCAAGGAACATCCCGCCGCCGCCACCTTCGTCCTCTCGGTCGTCGGCTACACGCTCGTCGTCGGCACCTTTCTCGGGGTCGTGCCCGCATCGGTGTTTCCCGACCTCTCGCTCGGGCAGGTGAACCTCCTCTCCGACGCCATCGCCGTCGTCAACACGCTCGCTACCTGTTCGCTCATCGCCGGCTGGCGGTGGATCCGCCGGAACGAGGTGAAAAAGCACGCGGCCGCCATGTCGACCGCGTTCGGGCTCATCCTCGTCTTCCTCGTCCTCTATCTCACGAAAATTGGAGGCGGCGGGACCAAGGAGTTCGTCGGCCCCACCCTCGTCTACTACGCCTACCTCGCGATGCTCGCCATCCACATCGTCCTCTCTATCGTCTCCGTGCCCGTCGTCCTCTACGCCATCGTCCTCGGCGTGACCCACACACCGGCGGAACTCCGCGAGACGGCCCACGCCCGAATCGGCCGTATCGCTGCCGGGTCGTGGATCCTCTCGCTCTCGCTCGGCGTCGTCACCTACCTCCTCCTCAACCACGTCTACAGTTGGGAGTTCGTCGAGGCGGCTATCGTGTTCTACGGGTAGTTGTCGCCGTTTTCGGTGCGTCGCCGAGCCGGTCCGGCGAACCACCGGCAACGACTTGCAATACTCACGATCACTGGAACTGACCGACAACTATCCGTATCGCCTAGTCCCACTCCCCCCGAACCACCAGCGTCGGCACGTCGGTCCGCCGGACCACCCGCTCCGTGACGCTCCCGACCAGATACCGATCCACCCCGTGTCGGCCGTGGGTCCCCATCACGATCAGGTCGATTCCGTGCTCGTCGGCGTAGTCGACGATGGCGTCCTCCGCGATGCCCTCGACGACGGCCGCCGTCACGTCGACGCCTTTCGCTTTTGCCCGCGTCTCGACGGTCCCCGTCGCCGCCTCGCCTTCCTCACGGAGCGCGCCGCGAAGCACGTCGAGGCCGAGTTCCGGTGCTTCGTGAGCGATACCGTCCGTGTCGACGACGTACAGCGCGTGGACCGTCGCGTCGAAACGCTCGGCGACGGCCAGCGCGTGTTCGGTCGCCGCCACCGCCGGGTCGCTGCCATCCGTCGGCACCAGAATCCGATCGTACATGACTGTTCGTTGGGCCCCGCTCGCCTCAAGTTACGCGCCGGTTCTCGGCCGCCGGGAACGCCCCGTCTTCGACGACGGCAGGGCTTTTAGTCAACTCGTCCCGTGGGCTCGTCCGTGCGCGTCACGTTCGTTTCGATGACGACGGCTCACCACGCCGACGACTGGCACGCAAGTCGGATGCGGGGGGTCGCCGAACGCCTAGCGGCCCGTGGCCACGACGTGACCGTCTGCTGTGCGCAGTGGTGGGACGGCGACCACCCCTCGTTCGACTTCGAGGGCGTCACCTACCGCCGGGTGACGACCGAACTCGCGCCCCGGGCGTTCGTCCTCAGACTCCCGTTCGTGCTCAATACCGTCCGTTCGGACGTGATCCACGTCGCCACCCAGCCACGCCTCGCGGCCCCCACCGCCAAGGCGGTCGCTCGCCTCCGGCGAACCCCCGTCGTCGGGGAGTGGTGGGCGTATCCCGACGACGCGACGCCGCCGTGGCGGCGCCGCTGGGCCGCCCGCTCGCCCGACCGTATGCTCGTCCCCTCCCGAACCGTCGGGACGACCGTCCGCGAGTGCGGCGCCCCCGCCGACACCGTCGAGGTGGTCCCCGACAGCGTCGACCTGGCGGGCATCCGGGGCGCGCCCGTCGACCCCCGCGCCGACATCGTCTACGCCCGCTCGCTCGACGAGGGCGCCAACGTCGAGGAGTTCCTCCTTGCGCTGGCGGAACTCCGACAACGCGAGTGGCGGGCGGCGGTCATCGGCGACGGGCCGGTCCGGCCGGAGGCCGAACGGACCGCCCGTGACCTCCGAATCGCCGACCGCATCGAGTTCCTCGGCGCCCTCGATCCGACCGACCAGGTGCCGATCCTCAAGGGGGCCCACGTGTTCGCCCAGACGGCGACGTGGGCGCCCTTCGCGACGAGCCTCCTCCGGGCGCTCGCGTGTGGCTGCGTCGGCGTCGTCGAGTACCAGGCCGAGTCGGCCGCCCACGAACTCGTCGAGGAAGACGCCCGCGGGTCGCTGGTGACCAGCCCCCGCGAACTCGCGGACGAAATCGTCGCAGCGGCGAAGCTGGAACACTGGACCGTCAACGAGGCCTACGCCTCGTACGACCACGACGCGGTCCTCGACCGCTACGTCGACTGCTACGAGCGCGTCGTCGACGACTACGGGCTCTTCTAGCGGTTTCGGAACGCTTTTGCCCGCGATACGTCCACCACAACTCATGAGCGACGACGTTGCGGCCGACCTCCGCGAGCAGTTCAGGGCGGCATTCGAGAACGCCGACTTCCCCGTCACCGACCAGATGGACCTCGTTCCGGCGCTCCCGGACGGCCCGGGGACCCGGTTCGAAGCCGGCGACGCGTCCTTCTCGGCGATGGAACTCGCCGCGAACCTCGACGGCCACCAGGAGTTCCCCTACGAATCCGTCGACGAACTCGTCGACGACGTGATGGCGGCGCTGGAAGCGGAAGGACTGCTCTAAGGGAGAACACGTTTGGTTACCCCCGACCAACGGCCCGTATGTTCGATATCGAGCGCTATCTCAACGTGCGGAGCGCACACGGGGCCTCCGTCGGCCCCGACGGCGACCGACTCGCCTTCCTCATGGACACCACGGGTGTCCCGCAGGTGTGGACGCTCGACTCCTCCGGTACGTGGCCCGAACAGCGCACCTTCTTCGACGACCGCGTCACCTTCGCCTCGTGGTCGCCCGAGCGCCCCGAACTGGTCGTCGGCCGTGACCGCGGGGGCGACGAGAAGGAGACGTTCTACCGCCTCGACGTTACCGACGGCTCCATCACCGATCTGACCGAACATCCCGACGCCAAACACTGGTTCGGGGGCTGGCGTCCCGACGGCGAGCAGTTCGCCTTCGCCTCCAACCGCCGCGACGAGTCCGTCTTCGACGTGTACGTCCAGGACCGCGACGTTACCGGCGCCGACGCCGAACGCGTCCACGAGGGCGACGGCTGGTTCTCCGTCGCCGGCTGGAACCCCGACGGCGACCGACTCCTCCTCACCGAATCACACTCCAGTTTCGATCAGGACGTGTACGTCCTCGACGTGGCGACGGGGAGCCGCCGTCACCTCACGCCCCACGAGGGAACCGTCCGTCATCTCAGCGCCAACTGGGGCCCCGACGGCGAGGGCGTCTATCTCGTTACGGACGGCGAGTCGGACACGCTCGGACTCTCCTACATCGACCTCGCGACCGACGAGATATCGGCCGTCGAGGCGGCCGATTCGGGCGAGACGCCCCTCGCCGACGACGCGTGGAACGTCGACGGCGTCGCGGTCGATCAGGAGTCCCGACGACTGGTCTACTCCCGCAACGTCGACGGCTACACCGAACTCGCCGTCGGCGAACTCGTCGCGCCCGGCCGCCTCGACCACTTCCCGGCGCCGGACCTCCCACCCTGCGTCGCCGGCGGCGTGGGCTTCGGCCCGGACGGCGACCGCTTCGCGCTCACCGTCACCCGGAGCGACGACACCGCCAACGTCTACGTCGTCGACGCCACGAGCGGCGAGGCGGAACGCTGGACCCGCGCCTCCACCGCCGGCATCCCGCGGGACTCCTTCGTCGCCCCCGAACTCGTCCGCTACCCCACCTTCGACGGCCGGAAGACTCCGGCCTTCTTCTCCCTGCCCGCGACGGACACGGGGCACGGCGAGACACCCGTCGTCGTCGATGTCCACGGCGGCCCCGAATCCCAACGGCGCCCCTCCTTCGGCCGCGTGAAACAGCACTTCCTCTCGCGGGGTTACGCCGTCTTCGAACCGAACGTCCGCGGATCGACGGGCTACGGGAAGGCATACACCCACCTCGACGACGTGGAAAGTCGGATGGACGCGGTGGCCGATCTGAAAGCCGGCGTCGATTGGCTCCACGACCACCCCGCCGTCGACCCCGACTGCATCGCCGTCATGGGCGCCTCCTACGGCGGGTTCATGACGTTGGCCGCCATGACCGCCTACCCCGACATCTGGGCGGCCGGCGTCGACATCGTCGGCATCGCCAACTTCGTCACCTTCCTCGAAAACACGGGTGACTGGCGGCGCGAACTCCGCGAGGCCGAGTACGGTTCGTTGGCGGAGGACCGCGAGATGCTCGAATCGATCAGCCCCATCAACCACGTCGAGGACATCACCGCGCCTCTCTTCGTTCTCCACGGTGAGAACGACCCACGGGTGCCGGTGAGCGAGGCCCATCGCATCGTCGAGGGTGCCCGCGAGGCGGGCGTTCCCGTCCGCGAACTGATCTTCGAGGACGAGGGGCACGGTTTCACGAAACTCGAAAATCGGATCGAGGCCTACACCGCCGTCGTCGAATTCCTCGATACGCATCTGGGGAGCGCGACGCAAACCGGGTAATCCGCTACGTCGCCCGCTGGTCGTCCGGATTTTTCGCGCGGTTGTGGACGGTGTTTTCCTCGTCCTCGTGGCGGCGCGGGTCGGCCATCTCCGCGACGGCTTTGGTCGACATGCCGCCATCGTCCTCTTTTTCCTCGTCGCCCTCGGCTTCGGCTTCGTCCTCACCCTCCGCTTCGGCTTCCGGTTCCTCGGCGGGCGCGTGGTCCTCTGGATTTTTCGCGCGGTTGCGGACGGTGTTTTTTTCGTCCTCGCGACGGCGCGGGTCGGCCATCTCCGCGACGGCTTTGGTCGACATGCCGTCGTCCGCTTCCTCCTCTTCCTCGTCGCCTTCGGCCTCCTCTTCAGGCTCGGGTTTCGGCTCCGGTTCCGGTTCGGCCGTCTTCGACCCCCCGCCGAACAGCGACAGCAGTTTGCCGATCAGACCCACGCTGCCACACCTCCGTTCTCGCGGGTCGAGTCGTCAGCCTCCGACCCCCGCCTCGGCGTCGTGGCCGTCGCGTCCCACCCGGACTGGTCGGCGTGCACTGTCAGAACGGTCTTCGTGATAGCTAGCACTGTCAGGACGATACTCGCCGCGGCGGCGGCGACGACTTCGAACCCCTCGCCAACTGTTAGTATGAGTCGATGCATGTCTTTCGTTAAGAATGCCGGTTGATATAAAACTGGGTCCCGATACTGAGATATGGTCGTCACGATGGGCAGTCGACACCCGATCACTCCGTTAGAGTCAAACAGCCCCACGGCGAACGGTACCACATGAGTACGGGGCAGGAACAGCGAACGATCCGGTGTCTCGTCGCCAAGGTTGGCCTCGACGGCCACGACCGCGGCGCACACGTCATCGCGCGGGCCTTCCGCGACGCCGGGTTCGAGGTGATCTACTCCGGTCTGCACCGCGCCCCCGAGGAGATCGTGCAGGCCGCGGTTCAGGAGGACGTGGACGTCCTCGGCATCTCGATCCTCTCGGGCGCACACAACACCCTCATCCCGAAGGTGATCGAGGGGCTGAAGGAGTACGGTGCGTTCGCGGACACCCTCGTCATCGTCGGCGGTATCGTCCCCGAGGAGGATCGCGCGGACCTGAAGACGGCGGGTGTGGCCGAAATCTTCGGCCCCGGCACCCCGATGCAGGAGACGATCGACTTCGTCCGCGAGAACGTCTCACGATGAGCGAGGCGGGGGTTGGCGATCTGGTGGCGGGCGTCCTCGACGGCGAACACCGCGCCCTCGCGCGGACGATCACGATCATCGAGAACCGCGAACCGGGCTACCGCGATCTGGTCGCCGCGTTGCACGGCCACACCGGCGACGCGGAGGTGATCGGCGTCACCGGCAGCCCCGGCGCCGGCAAGTCTACGCTGGTCGACAAACTCGCCAAGGCCTACCGCGACCGCGGCCTCACCGTCGGCGTCATCGCCGTCGACCCGTCCTCGCCGTACTCCGGCGGCGCGGTCCTCGGCGACCGCATCCGGATGGCCTCGAACGTCGGCGACATGGCGGTGTTTTTCCGATCGATGAGCGCCCGCGGGCAGTTAGGGGGACTGTCGACCGCCACCGGCGACGCCATCACCGCCCTCGACGCCTTCGGAAAGGATCGGATCGTCGTCGAGACGGTCGGCGCCGGACAGAACGAGGTGGACGTGGTGCGAACCGCCGACACCGTCGTCGTCCTCGTCCAACCCGGCAGCGGCGACGACGTGCAGATGCTCAAAGCCGGGATTTTGGAGATCGGTGACGTGTTCGTCGTCAACAAGGCCGACATGGACGGCGCCGCGACCACCGTCACCGACCTCCGCGAGATGCTTCACCTGCGCGACGGGTCGACGACCGGCGCCGCCGGCCACCACGGACTCGGGTCGATGGCCGACGGCGACGACGCGGACGACGCGGACGACTGGGACCCGACGGTGCTCGAAACCGTCGCCACCGAAGGCGAGGGCGTCGACGACCTGATCGACACCCTCGACGACCACTACGCCCACCTCCGCGAGACGGGAGAGCTCGACCGCCGCGAGCGGACGCGCTACGCCGAGAAGATTCGCCAGTTGCTCCGGAGCGACGCCGCGACGCTGCTCGAAGACGAAATCGAGCGCCACGGCGGGATGGACGCCCTCGTCGACGCGGTGCAGGCGCGGGAGATGGACCCGTACACCGTCGCCGACCGGATTCTGGCCCCGGTCGCGGACTGCGTGGATCGGGAGCGAGACTGAGAGTATAATACGGTTTAGTGTAAGTCATTACCGGTGGGTCGCCGACCCGTTCTGGCGACCCACCGGTGAACAGTTACACTAATCCGTATAAGTCTCCGGCGCCAAACGGATACGCATGAAGCTCAGACGACTCGGCGCCGCCGTCGCGGGCCTCGCCGGTGGCGTCGTCGCCGGTGACCGACTCCTCCGTGGCGCCGCGGGCGAACTCGAACCGGCCCTCGACGCGACCGAGCGGACGTACCGCTGGCGCGGCATGGACGTGGCCTACGCCGAACTGGGCGACCCCGACGATCCGACCCTGCTCTGCTTCCACGGCATCAACGCCGCCGGATCGAGCGGCGAGTTCCGCGAAGTCGCCGCCGCTCTCGCCGAGAGCCGCCACGTGATCGTCCCGGATCTGCCGGGCTTTGGCCGCTCGGATCGCCCGCCGCTTCGCTACTCCGCCGCCCTCTACGAGGACTTCGTCGCCGACTTCCTCGCCGAATACGACTCGCCCGCCGTCGTCGCCTCGTCGCTCTCGGGGGCGTACGTCGCTCGCGCGGCCGACGACGGCCGAGTCGACGTCGACTCCCTCCTGACCATCTGCCCGACGACCCTCGCCGGTCCCGACCCGCCGAAGGCGTGGCTCCGCGAACTCCTCCGATCACCAGTAATCGGTACTGCCCTGTTCGACGCCCTCGTCTCCGGGGCCTCCATCCGCTATTTCAACGCCGACCACGCCTACGCCGACCCGAATTCGGTCTCGGCGGACTGGACCAACTACCAGTGGCGGAGCACCCACCAGCGAAACGCCCGCTTCGCCGTCGCCTCCTTCGTCGCCGGCTACTGCAACTCCGATCTGGATCTCGGTCCCGCCCTCCGTGCCCTCGACGCGCCGGTCACGGTCGTCTGGGGGCGCGACGCGACGCTGCCACCGCTCTCCGAGGGACGGGCGCTAGCCGACGAGGCCGACGCCCGCCTCGTCGTCTTCGATCACGCCAAACTCCTGCCGCACGTCGAACATCCGGCGGAGTTCGTCGAGACGGTCCGCGAAGCTATCGCACCCGCAGAATGAGCAGATCCTCGTCCGTCGTTCGGTTGGTGCCGACTCCGGCTTCGACTGGCATCCCGACTGTCACGTTCTCGGGGTCCGACCCCCGGACGACGCCGGTCAGGCGCACGTTGCCGAAGTCCGCGATAGCGGTGGCGTAGGGTTCCTCGTCGGTGAAATCCGGGCCGCCGACGTAACAGATGGTGAACGTCTCTATCGTCCCCGTCGCCGACAGGTCGGTGTGGTCCAGTTCCGTCGACCCACAGTGAGGACACACCCGTCGCGGCGGGAGCGAGCCGTGTCCGTTCGGACATTCGAGGTAGTACCCCTCGCCGTCGCCGACGGCGTCAAGCCACTCGTCGTAGCCGGCGTCGGTCATCGATCCACCTCCAGGACGTGAACGACCGCGCTCGCGACGGTCCCGCCCGCGTTGTGCGTGACACCGAGGGTCGCGTCCTCGACGTAGTCGCTGTTCGGGTGGTCGCCCCGGAGGAGACGCGTCATCTCCGCGATCTGACTCCCTCCCGTCGCGCCGACGGGGTGACCCTTGGCTTTCAGTCCGCCCGAGAGGTTCACCGGCAGTTCGCCCGTCGCCGTCGTCTCGCCGCGCCGCGCGGCGCCGACGCCGTCGCCGTTCTCGTAGAAGCCCAGCCCCTCGACGGCGAGCACCTCCGCGATGGTGAAACAGTCGTGAACCTCGACTACGTCCACGTCGTCGGCCGAACAGCCGGCGTCGTCGTAGGCCTCGGCGGCCGCGCGCTCCGTCGCCGGCGTCACCGCGAGATGTTCCCGGTCGTGGAGCGCGAGGTTGTCCCCGCCCTGCCCGCTGCCGGTGATCGACACCGGGGCGTCGAGGCCCTCGGCCTCGGCGTACTCGTCGCTGACGAGGACGAGGGCGCTCGCGCCGTCGGTGACGGGGCAGGCATCGAGCAGGCCAACTGGATCGGAAACCATCGGCGCGTCGAGCACTTCGTCGACGGTGATGGCGCGGTGGAACTGCGCGTACTCGTTGGGGAGGGCGTTGTCGTGGTTTTTCACCGCGATGTGCGCGAGGTCCTCGCGCGACCCGCCGAACCCCTCGAAGTACGCCCGCTCCATCAGGGCGTAAGCGCCGGGGAAGGTCATCCCCGCCCGGATCTCGTAGAGTTCGTCCGCGGCGGTCGCCAACCCCTCGGTCACGTCCGCCGTCGAGAGGTTGGTCATCCGCTCACAGCCGCCGGCGAGCATCACGTCGGCCTCGCCGGAGCGGACGGTCCGGACCGCCTCGCGGACGGCGACGCCGGCGGAGGCACACGCCTCCTCGTACCGCGTCGCCGGGCACTGCAATCCGGCCATCTCGGCCATGAGCGGCGCTTGGTGACCCTGTCGCTCCGCCAGCGCCCCCATGAAGTTCCCGTAGTTGATCGACTCGATGTCCTCGGGTGGTACGCCCGACTCCTCGCGAGCAGTGAGGGCGGCCTCCCCGAACAGATCGCGCCCGGTCCGCTCCGGATGTCGCCCGAAATGCGTCAGTCCGACGCCGGCGACACGTACGCCTGTCATAGGTTCTCATAGACGGACGAGCCGATAAAGACCTGCCGGATTCGGAAGCTCTCGCGCCCGGTATCGGCCGTTTACCGTTCGACAGCTGTCCGTCGATCGATCGACGTTCGACGTGTGCCGAATCCCCGCTCGGTCGACCGAAACCGTTAGTCACGGGCGGCCACACCACCCCGCATGAACTGGATCGGCGAAACGTTCACCAGCGACGCCGGCTGGGACCATCTGGAGCGACTGGTCGATATCGGGAACCGCATGGCCGGGAGTCCCGGCGAGCGCGAGGCGCTGGCGGCGACCCGCGACGCCCTCGACGGCGTCGGCGCCCGGAACGCGAGCGTCGACGACTTCGAGATTCAGGGCTGGGTCCGCGGGACGAGCGCCGTCGAGACGCCCGACGGCGATGCCGACTGCATCGCCCTCCCCCGCAGTCCCGCCGGCGCCGTCGAGGCTCCGCTGGTCGACTGTGGCGACGGCCTCCCCGACGACTTCGCGGACGCCGATCTGGACAGTGCCATCGCACTCGTCTCCGCCGGCGTCCCCGACTACTACGACCGTTTCATCCACCGCAGGGAGAAGTACTACCGCGCCGTCGAGGCCGGTGCCGTCGGATTCGTCTTCCGCAACCACGCCCCCGGCTGTCTCGCGCCGACCGGGAGCGTCGGCACCGACGCCGACCCCATCGGCCCCATCCCCGCCGTCGGCGTCAGCCGCGAGGCGGGGCTCCGTCTCGCCCGCCGCCACGCGGGCGACCAGGTCAGGCTCCGCGTCGACTGTGAGACGCCACGGGCCACGAGCGGCGTCGTCCGCGCAGACATCGGCCCCGACACCGACCGCGCCGTCTACCTGACCAGCCACGTCGACGCACACGACATCGCGGAGGGGGCCGTCGACAACGCCGCCGGCACGGCGACGGTTCTGGAAATCACGCGCGCTCTCCTCGACCGCGACGCCACCCTCGACCGCCGGGTCCGGATCGTCTGCTTCGGCGCCGAGGAGGTCAGGCTCCGGGGGTCGAAACGCGAGGCCGACCTGATCGATCCCGACGCGATACAGGCGGTCGTCAACTGCGACGGCGTCTGTCGCGGCCGGACGCTCCAGTACTACACCCACGGCTTCGACGCCCTCGCCGCGGCCGTCGAGCGAGTGGCCGACCGCTTCGGCCATCCCGCCACCGTCCGCCCCACCCAACACCCACACAGCGACCACTGGCCGTTCGTCGCCCGCGGGATACCCGCCATCCTGGTGTCGAGCGACGACGGCGACCGCGGGCGTGGCTGGGGGCACACCCGCGCCGACACGCTCGACAAACTGGAGCGGCGGACGCTCCGCGAGGGGGCGATCCTCCTGACGGCGCTCGTCGCCGACCTCGCCGCGGCCGACCGGATCGAGCGCCGCGACCCCGACGCGGTCGCGGCCGACCTCGACGCACAGGATCTGGCCCCTGGCATGCGAGTCACTGGCGACTGGCCGTTCGCGACCGAGGGAACTTTTTAACGCCGAGGATCGACGTGTCTTCCATGAGACGGACGCGACGACAGGATGGAGGGCACCGGCGGTGAAGGTCGCCGTCCGGGGTGGCGACGCCGACGACGTGGCCGCGGTCGGCGTCGGCGGCGCGACGGTCGTCGACGAGGCGGCCGGCCCCGACGCCGTCGTCGCGGTCGGCGACGCGGCCATCCGGTCGGCCGTCTCCGATCCGCCCGCCGCCCCACTCCTCCCGGTGACGCCCGAGGGCGGGCGCCACCTCGTCACCCGCGATACCCTCGACGCCGCCGTCGCCGCAATCGCCGCCGGCGACCGCCGCGTCGGCACCCATCCCGTCCTCGGGCTCCATCACGACGGCGACGGCGTTGCCCGCGCGCTCCGCGACGTGACGCTCGTGACCGACGCGCCCGCGAGCATCTCGGAGTACGCCCTCGCTGTCGGCGACGAGCGGTTGGGATCGGTTCGTGCCGACGGAATCGTCGCCGCGACGCCGCTCGGTAGCGACGGGTACGCCGCCGCCGCGGGCGGATCGATCCTCGAAGCCGGAGCGGGCGTCGCCGTCGTCCCGATCGCACCCTTCTCGACCGCCGCGGAAACGCGGGTGGTCGATCCCGGCGTCCCGTTCACCTGTTCCGTCGAGCGCGAGGGTGCCGTCGCCCTCGTCGTCGACGGGGTCCGACGCGGCGTCGTCGACCGTGGCGCCCACCTCCGGATCGACCGCGTCGGCTCGCTCGACGTGGTGATGCCGACCGGAACGGAAAACTTCTAATGAGTCTACACCCGACTTCGGGGTATGCAACCGCTACAGTTCGTCGTCCCGGTCGGCGCTCTCGACGCGCTCGAACCGTACATCGCACACGTCGTGCTGGCGCTGGTGGTGGTGAACATGCTCACGCGCATCCGCGCTCACTCCGTCCAGCAGAGCCAGGTCGAGGACGGTGCTGAGGAACTGGGCCGGTACGTCCCGCATACGCTGTCGACGCTTGCCTTGGTGGTCGCGTCGTTCGTCTTCCTGCTCATCGAACCCCACGGCGGCATGGTGATGTCGGTGCTCGCCGTCGGGGTCTTCGTGACCGACTTCTTCGAATTCGAATCCCGGCAGGTCGAAGCCCGGAACGAGATGGCGTTCGAACGACCGAAAGGCGCCGTCGCGGCGTCGCTGCTCGCCCTCCTGTACGCCGGCTACCAGAGCCTGTTCGTCTTCATCGAACCCCTCTGGAACCTAGTGGTGTAGGGGCGACGAGTTCACCCGCGGCCCGTTTCTCTACTGTCGTTGACGTGACCACGCACGTCCCGTACCGACTCACGGCTGTCTCCAAGTCGGATCGGTAGAATCGTCGTTTCGGCGCTACGCCGTGCGGTCGTCTATCGCCCTGCGGGCCTGCTGTACCGCCGGGAGGATCACCCAGAACGCGAGCGGGCCCAGGATGGCGAACCAGAGCAGCACCTCCATCAGTCCGATAGCCATCAGGTTGAACAGGTCTGCGCTCGCCGGATCGGGCGACACCGGACTCACGAGTTGGCGCGTGCTCTCGAACCCCGGCGTCCGGTACCACCCCGCGAGCACGAGCCAGCCGAGGCCGGCACTCGTGAAGATGCCGAGCCCTTTGATGAATTCGTCAGCCATTACCTGAGGATTCGTCGGCGTCCTCTTGAGGGTTTCCCATTCCGCGAGCACGAAAGCGCGTCCCGAGGACGTAGACGCCGGCGCCGACGCCGATGGACGCGAGGCCGAAGACGGCGAGGACGGCACTCAGGACCGTTTCCGGCGGGACGACGCCAACGACCCGCAGCACACCGGTCACGGCGCGGCGCAGGAGGCTGAGTCGGATCGTCGCGGCGTCCAAGAGGACGAAGCCGAACACCACGCCGAGGATGGCGATGAGCGTCGAGAAGACGGTGATCGTCTTATAGAGGCGCATGGGAACGACCACGTCCCGACGGCCGTCCGACTCGGCGGCGTTAGCCCCATCGCGCACGCGCTCCTGTGCGTGGCTGTCGGAGTCGTCGGAAGAAGACATGGTGGACCGAGACGTTATTTCGGCGGGCGGAGCCGGTAGTACCGCCGGTTGAGGTCATACATGTACCCCTCGCGCATCGTCTTCAACACCGCGTAGGTGACCGTCGTCGCCACGATGGGGAGGAGGAAGGTTAGATCAAAGAGCAGGTGGACGTTCATCGGCATCAGATTCTTCACCGCGAGCAGACTGATGGTGAACGCGAAGACGACGCCGCCGACGCCGACAGCCGACCAGAACGGCTGCTCGACCGGGCGTCGGGCCGATCCCTTGTTCAGGAACGGGACGATGGCGATGAAGCCGACGACGACGACGTTCGCCAGTACGCCGTACGTGCGGTCGGCGGTGAGTTTCTGCCCACCGAGGATGGCGAGGTCGGGGTTCAGCGGGCCGAGCTTCAACAGGCCGAACGACCAGTAGAGATACCAGTCGGGCAGGATGATCGCCGGCGTCGAACTCGGGTTGGCCGGTGCGCCGATGTGTGGCGGCATCGTCGCCGAGAGGAAGAAGATCATCCCGGTAAAGAAGGCCGCGATGGAGAGGTTGCGGACGGTCTCGTGGGGCCACGTCGGGAACGCGAGCACGTCGCGTTCGACGTAGTCGGACTCGGTTCGGAGGTCCTGGTCCTCGCGACGGGCCCGTTCGAAGTACTCGTAGGTGAGCCGCGAGAGGCCCGTCGTCCGTTCTTTGCGTTCGCGCCACGTCGGCGTCTCGTCGTCCGGAGCGACGATGCCCGGGCTGCCGCCGTCGGTTCGAGTGTCGTCGGAGGTTTCGTGGTCGCTCATGGTTTTAGTGGGGTTCCGCGATGCCCTGCACCCAGACGATGCCGATGTGGATGGCGATCAGCGTCGTCACGACGAACGGGAGCAAGAACACGTGGATGATGTACATCCGCTGGAGCGTCGCCTGACTCAGGGTGAAGCCGCCGAACAGTAGTTGGGCGATCCACTCGCCGGCCAACGGGATCGATAGCGACATCTCGACGCCGA
This sequence comes from Haloplanus natans DSM 17983, assembly GCF_000427685.1. NCBI lineage: Archaea > Methanobacteriati > Methanobacteriota > Halobacteria > Halobacteriales > Haloferacaceae > Haloplanus > Haloplanus natans. The sequence goes on along the minus strand of NZ_KE386573.1, from coordinate 2,323,963 downwards.
TCTGTCCCGCCCAGAAGGCGAGCTGGTCCCACGGGAGCAGGTAGCCCGTGTACCCGAACACCATCGTCAGGCTGATCAGGACGATACCCAGCAGCCAGTTGAGTTCGCGCGGTTCCTTGTACGCCCCCGTGAAGTACACGCGAAGCATGTGGAGGAACACGGCCGCGACCATCACCTGTGCCGACCATCGATGGATGGAGCGCAGCATGAACCCGAACTGTAGATCCGTCATGATGAACGTGATCGAGTTGTACGCCGTACTGGGGTCGCCGGTCTGTGCCGGGGCGTAGTAGAACCCGAGCAACGCCCCGGAGACGGCGGCGACGATGTACGCGAGCGTCGAGAACGACCCCAGCGCGTACAGCGGGTACCAGTACCAGAACTTGTTGTCCAGATCGTACTGTTCGGTGTGGCTTTTCGGCATCTGCATGTTGACCTTGTAGTACAGGTCCTCCAAGAGCTCCAGATAATCGACGATCCGGAGCCGCTTGTCCATCCAGATGAGCGCCGTCAGGAAGGTGGTTTCGACGGGGGTCAGCTCCTTCCGTTTCATCCACCCCTTGTGGTCCATGTCGTCTTTCTTTTCTAAGCTCATGTTATCGCTTGTAGTACGGATACACCGCGCGTTTGACTGTGTCCCACGCCCCGTCGCCGATGGTCTCGCCGTCGACATCGTCCTCGCGGATGTAGAGGTCCTCCCACTTCCGACGCCGCTTCTTGACGATCACGACGTCCGGCAGGAACTCCTTGCGGTACAGCGCGAGGATGAACGCTAGGTCGACGAAGATCACGGCCAGGATCGCTCCGAGGAACATGTTGCCCTCCTCGCTGAGACCCCAACCGTTCACCAGACCGTAGGCGAACATGAACACGAACACTACCTCGACGACCGTCAGGAGGACGATTGCGATGGCGGCCGCCGTGCTCTCGCGGGCCGGTTCGTATCGGTGAATGTCGCCGTAGGTACTCCCACTCGATGACATTTACTCTCCCCTCCCGGTTCCGGTGTGTGGTGACTCGCCGTATTTCAGCACGTAGAAGCTGAATATCAGCGAGACGATGATGGCGAGAATCGTCCCGGCGCCGACCCAGTGGGCCTGGATCGGGACGCCGAGCGTGTGGAGTTCGACTTCGCCACCACCACCGCCACCGCCACCACCGCCGCCGCCCGAGTCGGGCATCGCGCCGACGACGACGACGCCTTTCATGCCGAGCGCGCGGTGGGGCTGACAGAAGTATTTGATAGTGCCTTCGGAGTCGAAGGTCTGTTCGAACGTGAAGCCGGCTTCGGCGACGAGTTCGCTCTCGAAGTCGCCGCCTTCCTCGGCGACGACGTTGTGTTGCCCGCCCTGGCCGTTCCACTCCCAGATGATCGTCGTTCCGGGGTCGACCTGAACGGCCGGCGGATCGAACGCGAAGTTTCCGCCGTTGCCGGAGGCGCCGACGGTGATCGTCACCTCGCTCTGCCCGGTCGCGTCGGCTACCTCGCTGTAGTTGCCCACATCGCTCATCCACCCGCCGAACGACGCCTGCGCGGCGGCCGGCGTCGCCGTGGCGGCGGCCGTTCCGACGGCGGCGGATCCACCGGCCACTCTCAGGAAGTCCCGCCTCTTCATACAGTCGAATCTGAGGATGGAACGCGCTTAAACCCACCGACTCCCCACCGCGCGTTTCACGCGTGGCCGTCGTCCGAATCGGCCGTCTCCGCCCCGTCGCCGCTCGTCGTTCCCGGCTCCATCTCCGGCCGCTCCCCGTTCTCGTCGAGCGGCGGCAGGAAGTCCGGCCGGTCGCCGTCCTCGACGCCCGTCGCGCGAAGCCGTTCCCGGAACTCCTCGGCCCGGAAGCGATCCGAGAGGCGGGCGTTGGCGACGACGGCGAACAGGAAGACGCCGATGCCGACGAAAATCAGTGCGATCATCGGCGCGACGAGGTCGACGTAGCCGCCGGGTGTCGGGATGGCGTCGGTGAACAGCCAGACGCCGACCAGCCCGAACCCGACTAGGATTTGTGCGAACGCGATGAGTTGGAGGAGGTTGTTTCCGAGCTGGCCGGTCCCCTCAGGCACGTCCGCCGGGCTGGGCAGTGAGACGTCGTCCGGCGCCTCGGGGACCTCGTAGCTGTCCATCGAACACAGCGCGACGGTCGGTTTCACGTCCCGCAACACCGTTCCTTGTCCCTCGACGCTGCCGTCGGGGGCGACGACGGCGTACCCCTCATCGGAGTAGGCGATCAACCGCTCCTCACCGTCCGTCTCGAACCGCTCGAGGACCGCGAACACCTCGCGGCTGGCGATCCGCCCTTTCAGATCCTGTTCCACCCGGTCCAGCAGGTCGGGGCCGACGATCCACGTGTCCGGATCGAACGCCGCCTCCCACTCCTCGGCGCTCATCTGTGCCATGTCGCTCGGGCCGAAGTTCTCGAAGTCGTACTTCTCCTCGACTTCGCGCCGGAGGGCGTCGACCGAGTCGGCGTCGGCCCCGCCGTCGACCCCCGCCGCCGGCGGCCCGGAGTCGCGGTCGTCGGCCTCGGCGTCGGCCGTCCCGTCGGTCGACGACGGTGACGAATCAGCCATCGCTTCAACTTGGGTCCACAGCGGCATACGCTTTCCGACTGTCCGTATCGTCCCCGAGTCGGGTTCGTTTTAACGTCCCCTTCCTAACGACCGACGATGGTGAGCGAGGCGACAACAGCGACGCTGGCCGGCGTGTCCGTGACGGCCAGTTTCCCCTTCTACCTCTACGGCGCGTGGATCGTCATCGACAGCGAGACGGTCACGTGGAGCGTCCTCCTCCGGCATCTGAAGTTCATCGTCGTCGGCCTCGCCCTGACGACGGTGCCAGTCGTCGGATGGATGGCGCCGCGGCTGATGGATCAGTTCGGGGGCCTCGCCGTTCTGCACGCCGTCCTCGGCCTCCAGGCCTACGCCATGCTCGCGTTCGCCCTGACAGGTATCGTCCGCATCTTCCAGGCCAAACACGCCGCCAACCTGTATCGCGATCCCGATCGGGACGTGGATCTGGACGACCTTCACGAGAACATGAGCGCGTGGCGCGGGCGCCTCCGCATCGGCGTCTTCGGCTACGTGCTCTTCTGGATCGGCGCCTACCTGATCGGTGTCGTACGGTACGTCCAGTTACACCTCTAGTCCCACGTCTCGCCGCTCGCCAGATCGACCTCGGCATCCAGCTTCGAGGAGGGACAGACGTCTTCGAGGACACAGTCGTCACAGTCCGGGTTGCGCGCGTCACAGACCGCCCGCCCGTGACTGATGAGTAGGTGGGTGAGCTGTTGCCAGTCGCCTTCGGGCACCACGTCCATCAGATCGGTCTCGATGTTCGTCGGCGTCGTTTCGGTCGTCAGCCCGAGCCGCCGGGAGAGCCGCTTTACGTGCGTGTCGACGACGATGCCCTCCACCACGTCGTGTCCGTGCTGGAGGACGACGTTCGCCGTCTTGCGTCCCACGCCGCTGAGGGCGGTGAGTTCGTCCATCGTGTCCGGCACGTCGCCGTCGTGGTCCGCGACCAGCGTCTCGCCGATGGACTTCAGGTAGCCCGCCTTGTTGTTGTGGAAGGTGATGCCGTAGATGTCCTCGGCGAGTTCCGCCTCGTCGGCCGCCGCGTAGTCCTCGGCGGTGGTGTACTTCTCGAAGAGGCCCGCGGTCACCTCGTTGACCCGTTCGTCGGTACACTGCGCGGAGAGGACCACGGCGACCAGGAGTTCCAGCCGATTCGAGTAGGAAAGCGAGATGGTCGCGTCGGGATACTCGTCGTACAGCCGATCCAGCACTTCGGCGACCTGTGCCGACCGCGAGTCCAGTGGCGTACCCATGTCTCGCGGTGGGGGTCGATTCCGGTTGAGTCTATCGACCGATCCCTATCACGGCTGATTCTCGGGCCGCACATTATTTACCGGGCCCCGTCTTCGTCGCGGGTATGGAGCTGACACGTCGGGCACTGCTGGGGACCGCGACGGCGCTCGGTCTGGCCGGCTGTCTCTCGTCCGGCGACTCGAACGTCGCGTACCCCGAAACGGCGACGCGGACGCCCGGGGAGCCGACGGACGCCGCCCTCGCCGACGCGGAGCCGAAACCGTCGGCCGTCGACGACGAGGCGGTCCAGCAGACGGAGCCGCCGGTGCCGAACCGCCAGCTAGCGACCGAAGTCGGTCGCGTCTACGGCGAACTCGAGTGGTTCGCCACCGACTACGACGATTCGATCCGGGCGTACCAGCGCGTGCTCGGCAACGCGATGGCGACCGTCCAGCGTGTGCGTGACACCGCCGAATTCGACGCCAACAGGCTCGCCCTGGTTCGCCGCGCCACCGACCGAGCGGTCGCCACGGCCGAAACCGAACTCGGCGGCCACTTCGGTCTCCCCGGGCAGATGCGCGAGGAGATCGACCGCCACGTCGCGACGATCCGCCGGTTCGCCGACCGGGGGGACCTAGACCGCGTCGACGAGGAACTCGAACGCCTCCACGACTATCTCCGCGGCATCCGGAGCGAGGGTTTCGTCAGGCGCGTCCTCTCGGCCCGCCAGATCGACGCCGCGCTCTACCGGCATCTCCACGACGGCACCGTCGATTCGGACGAGGACGACGAGGACGACGAGGCCGATCCAGGGCTCTTCGAGGTCCACCACTCCGCTGGCTACGCCGGCTACGCCTACGGCGGGCCGCGATACATCGAGCGCGACCCGTTCGACGACGCCCCCGGCGACGACGGGGGCCGGAACCGCGGCCGGGAACTCCTCGCCCGCCAGCGGTTACAGTTCGAGGCCGCCGGCGAGGCGACGGGCCGGCGCGGCTTCGCCTACGTGGTGAGCTACGCGGTGCCCGACGTGGCGGACCAGCCGTCGTCACTCGAACCCCTCGACTACCCGCGAACGTCGCTGTTCGTCCAGCACTACGACGACGTGGCGACGGCCGGCGAGGCCGTCGACACCCTGCTCGATTCCTCGGTCAGTCAGGAGGGTGCGTACTCTTTCGGGCGCGACCGATGGCGACGGGTGTACTACCGGGGCGACGGGGACGTGATCTACGCCTACCTGATCCAGGCCGGGCCGTTCGTCGTCGTCGCCGCCCCCTCCGAAGTCGCGTGGGAGGAACGCGTCGACTGGACCGCCCCGCTCGACCGACTCTGGCTGTGGAGACCGTAGCGTGTCCGGCCCCAGCGCCCTCCCCTCGGCCCGTCGACAAGCGGGGTTGATCGTCGCGGTGTTCGCGCTCGTGGGCGCCGCCCTCGGCGTCGTCGGCTTCGTCGCCGGCGACTGGGCACGCACCCAGTTCGTCACCGCCGCGACCGGGTCCGCCCCCGAGACGTTCGGCCCCGTCTTCCTCGCGCTGTCGGTCTTCCAGACGACGGTGACCCTCCTCGTCGTCGGCCCCGTCCTCGCCGCGGTGCTCGGACTGCTCTCCGGCTCCCGGTTCGCGGACCGGAGCGCGGCGGCCGGCGTCGCCGGCGGCGGCGCCCTCGTCGGCTTCTTCTGTATGGCTGGGCTCGGCCTCCTGGGCCTTGCGGCGCTGTCGGGACCCGGCACCGGACAGCTATACGCGCCCTCGGCGGCCGTCGGCCCCTTGCTCGTCGCCGGCGCCGTCACGACGGCCGTCGGCGGCGGCGCCGGCGCCCTGGGATCGCGGTTCGTCCGCTAACCGGCAGGCATAACTATCCGCTCCGCGCGGGGTTCCGTATGTACGGTGAGGCCGCCGCGCTCGGCGCGGGCACGGTCCTGAACGCCCTCGCGACGGGCGTCGGATCGGCCTTCGCAATCGACGCGGAGACGACTGCCCGGGTCGAACTCGACGACTCCGGGACCGTCGAGGGCACGATTGCCGGCGCCCCGGACGGCGACACCCGACTCGTCCGCCGGTGTGTCGAACGCGTCGTCGAGCGCTTCGGCGACGGCCAGGGCGGACACGTCCGCACCGAGAGCGACGTGCCGATGGCCGCGGGCTTGAAGAGTTCGAGCGCCGCCGCGAACGCGACGGTGCTCGCGACGCTGTCGGCGCTTTCCGTCCCCGTCGGCGAGACGCCGGTGGCGGCTCGAGACACCGGCGAAACCGGCGACGGTACCGACGCCCGGATCGACCGCGAGGAGGCCTGCCGCATCGGCGTGCGGGCGGCCCGCGACGCCGGCGTCACCGTCACCGGCGCGTTCGACGACGCGAGCGCCAGCATGCTCGGCGGCGTCACGGTCACCGACAACGCGGCGGACGACCTGCTCGCTCGCGACGAGGTCGGCTGGGACGTTCTCGTCTGGACGCCGCCGGCCCGCGCGTTCAGCGCCGACGCCGACGTGGCACGCTGTGAGCGGGTGGCGCCGATGGCCGACCTCGTCGCCGACCTGGCGCTCGACGGCCGGTACGGCGAGGCGATGACGGTCAACGGGCTGGCATTCTCCGCGGCGCTCGGGTTTCCGACCGATCCCGCGGTGGAGGCGATGCCACACGCCGACGGCGTGTCGCTCTCGGGCACCGGCCCGAGCGTCGTCGCCGTCGGCGAACGGGACGGACTGGAGCGCGTACGCGACCACTGGAGTCAACGAGAGGGTGACACATGGCCGACAACGACACGAACGGACGGCGCACGGGTGATCGAATGAGCGACGCGACCGAGGAGATGTCGCTTTCCGAACTCCGCGAGGAGATCGAGGAAATCGACCACGAACTCGTCGAACTCATCGCCCGCCGAACGTACGTCGCGGGCACCGTCGCGCAGGTGAAAGAGGAACGCGACCTGCCGACGACCGACGAGTCACAGGAGGCCCGCGTGATGGAGCGAGCGGGACGGAACGCCGAGACGTTCGACGTGGACGCGAACCTCGTGAAGGCGATTTTTCGGCTGCTGATCGAGTTGAACAAGGTGGAGCAAAGGGAAAATCGGTAGCCGCCGCCGTCTCACCCACGGCATCGTCTGGCAGTCGATTCAGCCGAAGTGCGTCCGTCGTATCGAAGGGATACGACCCGAGAAATCACGTTTCTAACGAACAGAAAGTTGACAACCGTCGTCGGGAGGATTTTGAAGAGTATGCGCCGACTCGGTAAACTTCTCAAAGCCGGAAGTGCTCTAGTTGGAGCCGTTTTAGTCGTCAATATCGTCGAATTCGCGTTGCTTCCCGGTCAGTTTCCGGGGGTCGGCATGATTGGAGTATTCGCCCTCGCTGTCGTCGGTGTTTTGGCCATGTTGGTCGCAGCGGTTATGTATCCGTTCAGTCGTTTCTCGCGTACGACATCGAAAGCGCTCGTTACAGTTGGTCTCCTGCTCGTCTCGGGGGCAGTTCCGTTGTATTTCATGTTCGGGTGTGTCTTTTACCGATGTCCGGGCTGAGATATTGTATCGACCGTTGATGGCCTCCCGAAAGCGAACGTACACTCGCTAAAATCCCACGCCATTCCTGTTCGACCGATGCTTAATCGAGTCCGAGGCTCAGTTTCAATGCGTCGTCCACCTCGTTCATCGTCTCCCCACCGAGACTTCCGGCGACCGAGTGAATCCGGTTTTCGACGGATACGACACGAATTTGGTCGAGACGGATTGAGGAGTCCTTCTCGAACGGAGAGTCGTCTGCTTCGACAGGTACCTCGAAGGGGTAGCCACGGTGCGTACCAGTTGCGGGCGCGACGATGGTCGTACTGGAATTTTGGTTTCCAACGTCGTTCTGGACGACCACCGCTGGTCGTGTCTTCTTCATCTCGTGACCCTCAGCAGGGTCGAGACGAACGATGACTACGTCACCACGTCGAATTTCCACTCCCTCGCTCATTCATCCAGCCCAGCCCACGCTTCGCCCGACACGTTGTCCCAGTCCTCGGTCAGCGCTTCCGCACTCTCGGAGGCCTCGCGGTACGCCGCTGCGAGTTCCTCGTCGTCCGGACGGTCGGATTCAATCTCTACGACGGCTACCGTGACGCGTTTGTTCGCGTACTCAGTTCCGAGGTAGATTCGACCTCGGTCGTCCGTCTCGTTCGTTCGCAGGTCGTGGGCGTCGACTTTCATCTCGTTACCCACTATGACCCACTATGGAATAACTCTTGCCCACTATTACCCACAGAGATTGTTTCGCCTCGAAGTATAATGGATTTCAGCTACCTGAACAAGGTAGAGCAAAGAGAGTCTCGCTGAGAAGTCCGATTTCCGGCGTTTCATAGTGTTTGTTGTAAGTCAGTACCGGTGGGTCGCCGGGCCGTCTTGGCGACTCACCGGTAACCAGTTACAATAAACACTATCAGGCGTCTCCATCAGACATTGCGGATGTTCACTCCTCGTCGGTCGGCTCCAACGGCACTCTCGATACCCCGATGTCCTCGTAGTCTTTTTCCGACGAGAGTAGGTCCATCCCCCGCGTCTCCGCCGTCGCCGCGTGGAACGCGTCGAACGGCGTCATCCTTCCGAAGCCATCCATGGTGGATTTTAGCGAGTTGAACGAGGTGGAACAAAGGGAAAATCGGCAGCCACCGCAGTCTCACTCTCACTTTTCGCCGGTTGGTTCGAGTGAGACTCTCGACAGTTCGATGGCCTCGTAGTAACCGTCTTCAGGCTGTCGGGGCCGGAAGTGGAAGAACTACGTTCCTCGACGGCGTCGACAGTTATACGTATGGCGTACGATTACACCGGCGACGCTCACCGAGAACTCGTCGAGGCTCATCGAGCGGACGAATCGCCCTTCCCGACGGATGTCTCACGGGAGTATCCACGCCGCGACTTTCTGCGTGACGAACCACTGCTTCTCAAACAGCTCCTGTTCCCCCGGTGCTGGAACGCGACGGAACTGCTAGACGACCCCGCCGAAACCCGTCGCCGCTTGACCGAACTCGGGACGTGCATACAAAAAGGCGTCACGGCCTACTCGGATCGCGACGCGGCCGACCTGACCGGGGTCGTCGACGGGACGCTCGACCGGTTGCCGGCGATTCGAACCGCGCTCAAAAAGGACGTCGAGGCCGCGTACAAGGGCGACCCCGCCGCGAAGAGCTACTGCGAGATCATTCGATCGTATCCCGGATTCCAGGCCATCCTGACCCACCGGGTCGCACACGTTCTCTACGAGGCGGACCACTTCGCGTACGCCCGCGAACTCGCCGAGTACGCAAAAGGCGAGACGGGGATCGACATCCACCCCGGCGCACAGATCGGCGATTACTTCTTCATCGACCACGGGACCGGGGTCGTCATCGGCGAGACGGCAACGGTCGGTGACTGGGCCCGGATCTACCAGAACGTGACGCTGGGCGCACTCCACTTCGAGGAAGAGGAGGGGGACGAACACATGCTGGCGAAAGATTACAAGCGCCATCCCGACATCGGCGATCACGTCGTCATCGGGGCCGGCAGCAACGTCCTCGGGCCGGTAGCGATCGGTGACCACGTGAGTATCGGTGCGAACTCCTGGGTGACCGACGACGTTCCGGACAACACGAGCGTCTTCATCTCCGACCACCCCGATCAGGAACGGAAACCGAACGGGTGAAAGGTAGTGTCGGATTCATCCCCGCGCTAAAGCACGGGGCTTTCTCCTTGCACTTCCGTAATACGCATCTCGTCTGCGGACGGTTCGCTGTCCCATCGCCGAAGCGAACGCAGTCGGAGAACGGGTGGTTCGATAGCGGCAGGCGCGTCGGAAACAGCGAGGATTAAATCGCTCGCGCCCGTCCGAGTGATTGATGTCCGACGACGAGACAGACGACGGCACGCCGCCCCTGCTGGGCCGACTCCTCTTCGCAAGTGGGCTCGCGGTCCTCGCGCTCCGAAACCTGACGAACCTCGACGGTCGAATCGACTACGCGGAGTACAAGGGCGTCCCGTTCCCTGAGACACTCGTTCCGGCGTCGAGTGGGCTCCTCCTCGGCGGCAGTCTCGGTATCGGCCTCTGGAAACTCCCCCGCCTCTCCGCGGCCAGCGTGGCGACGTTCTTCCTCGGTGTCACGCCCGTCATGCACGACTTCTGGGCCGTTGACGCGGACGCCCGCGACGAGGAACTCACCTCCTTCCTCCAGAACGTGACGCTTCTGGGCGCGGCGCTCGTCTTCCTCAAGCGTGCCGCGAAAGAGTAACGCGTCGATCCGGCGCCACACGACCTCTTCCGGTGAGCCGAGACGCCTCTCAGCGGAAGCCGGACAGTTACGGTACCCCTATCGGTACTCCCACACCCGGCCGATCCGGTCGGCGATCACTGGATAGGCTTCCTGCAGGGCCGTGACGCGCCGCTCCCCGTCGACGTTGACGACGTGAATCTCCCCCCGGTCGCCGCCGTATACGTCCTGGAAGTCGTAGACGGCGCCGACGACTTCCACGTCGGCGGGTACGTCGTCGCTCCCGACGAGACGGTCGACCTGCCGGTCGACGTTGTACTCGACGAGGTGGTTGATCGACTCGGGTCGGCTCAGGTCGTCGGGGAGCGCCTCGACGCCGGGTTCGAGGGGGGGTTTCAACAGATCGAGACAGTGTTCGATCCCCGGCAAGTCGGCGACGCCGTCGGTCAGGGCGTCGTACGTCGCGGTGATGGCGCCACAGCCGGTGTGGCCGACGACGACGGCCGTCTCGGTGCCCGTGTGCGCCAGCGGGTAGAGCACGTCGCCCGAGACGATGTCGCCGTCGCCGGCCCGCTGAACGACGCGGTTGCCGATGTTGCCGCAGGTGAAGACCCGACCGGGTTCGTCGTTGCCCCACATGTGATCCTGGAGCACGCGCGAATCGGAGCAGCAGACGGTGACGGTGTGGGGGTGCTGTGCCTCCTGCAGGTCGTCGAACTCGCCGTCGAACGCGGCCGCGTGGTCCAGATTCCCCGCGAGGAGGTCGACGAACGTCCCGTGCATATCAGGATGCTCGCCCGGTGGCGTCATAGTCGTTGGTGGTCGCCGCCGACGTACCCGTCCGAATGACCCTCGTCTTCACCTGCCCCACGGCGTCGAAATCGCGGCGCCGGTGGGCTTCGCGGCCCGGTGCCCCTATTTCGGATACGTCTGTGCCAGCGCGTCGAGTGCTTCGTGGTGTCGAGTGGTGTGGGGGGCGGTGAGCGGCGAGACGCTAGCCCGCCCTTCGACGATGGCCCGACGGTCGGTGCCCTGCGGGTCGGGGATGTCGCCGTCGCGCATCCGCGCCCAGACGTTGTCGGTGAGGCTAATCCGCTCGCCGTCGCGTTCGGCGCGCATGTCGTAGAGCGTCGAGGGGTCGGTGATTTCGATGGGGGCGGGGTCGTCGCCCTCGTGGTGGATGGGAGCGTTGACGTTGAGGTACTCGGCCTGCTCGAACACGCCGGCACCGAGGGCGTGATCGACGAGATAGCTCGTCACCGCGGTGGCGTTGCGGTAGTCCAGCGGATCGTTCGCCTTCTCCTGCCACTCCCCATCGGCGCCGGGGACGTACAGCGAGACGGCGATGGCTGGCACGTCGAAGAAGGCGGCCTCGACGGCGGCGCTGACGGTGCCCGAGCGCCCGAGGACGTACGCGCCCAGGTTCGCCCCGCGGTTACAGCCCGCGACCACCATATCCACGTCGGGACACAGGGCTTCGAGGCCGACGACGACGCAGTCCGCGGGGGTTCCATGGATGGCGTAGCCGAGGTCGTGTTCCGTGACCTCGACCTCGCGCGACATCGCCCGCCCGACGGCGCTTTTGTCGCCGTTCGGCGCGACCGCAGTCACGTCGGCGAACACGGAGAGGACGTCGTAGAGCGCCCGGAACCCGACGGAGTCGATTCCGTCGTCGTTCGTCAACAGCACGTGTGGCTCGTCCATGCCCACTCCTCCGGTCGCCGCCGAGAAAGGCGCACCGCTTCGACCCGTCACCCGACCATATCGACGACCGTCTCGGCGTCGACGACGAAGTTGTACGCCCCTTCGTCGTCGTTCCAGAGCGCGAGGGCGTTTTCGAACTGCAGGACGGCGCCGTAGTCCGCGGCCAGGAGGGCGCGGTTCAGCCCCGATTCGCGGGTCAGCACCGCGTACCCTTCGAGGCGCTCGCTCCCGTCGCCGATTTTGAACAGCGGGTTGCCGTCCTCGCCGCCCGAGAGGTCCCGGCTCAGCTTCACCGCCAGCAGATCGATTCGGTTCGTGACGTGTCCTTCCATGTCGGCCATCCGGGCGTGTCGCGAGGGGTCGGCGCGCACGGCCACCCGTCGCTCGCCGTCGGTCCGCAGGAGCGAGTACGAGAACTTCACCGTCTCGTTGCGGACGGTTCCGGGGTCGCCGCCGGCGTCGTCGAGGCGGCGCTGGAAGGCCGGCGCCTCGATCCGCGGGCGTTCGTCGAACGACCACCCGCGGTCCGTGGGCGCCATCCCCGGCCACAGGCGGAGGGTCGGCGCGTAGACGGTCACGTCCCGGTCCGCGACGACGGTTCGCTCGACGCGCCGAAGCCCCGTGCTGGTTTCGAGGTCCGCCGGCGCGATGGCGGCCAGCGTTCCGTCCTCTGCGAGGGCGTCGAGGGCGTCCCCGACGACCGCCACCGGGCCGTCGAGTTCGCTCAACACGTTCGCGCAGACGACGAGGTCGTAGGGGCCGTCGAAGTCGAACGTCTCGGCGCGTTCGCGGTGGATCGTCGACCGGAAGTTCCGCCGCGTCTCGTCGAGGAGGGCGTCGAGTACGTCCGCGGCGGCGCTCGGTTCGACCGCGTGGTAGTCGACCACGGCGTCGTCGGGGAGGTAGTCGTGGAGGCCGAGGGCGGGGCCGCCGACGCCGGCGCCGATGTCGAGGACGCGGAGGCGACGGGGCAGGAGCGACCGCTCGACCAGGTCGTCGAGGACGTAGCCGACGGCGGCGTAGTAGTCGGGGAGGTGGTAGATGGCGTAGCCGAGCGCCACTTCCGCGTCGTATTCGACGGGATTCCGGTGGTAGTAGTCGGCTTTCAGCTTCCGGATCACCTCGCGCAGGCGGTCGCCGGCGTCGCCGCGGTGCCAGTTCACGCCGTCGCGCTCCACCAACAGGGCTTCGAGCGCGTGGGCGTACGCCTCCGGGAACGCGTTGGGCTCCCACCCCGAGGGCGAAACCGGGTCGTCCGCGACCGGGACGAAGGTGCCGTCCTGGCGCTCGAACAGGCCGAGGTCGTAGGCCTCCTCCCGGAGCACCCGGCGGACGACCGCCGGATGTGGCGTCCCCTCGATGTACTCCGAAATCTCGTCCGGGTCGATGGGGCGCACCTGCCGGAGGTATTTGGCGTTCGAGCGGACGGCCTCGCGGTCGATCATCCTCGCTCACCCGCTTCGCGGTAGCACTCGTCGAACGCCTCGCCCTCGGCGTCGGCGATTCGTCGGGCGGCCTCGGCCACCCGGTCCGCACCTGCGAACGTCTCCTGAATCTCGCGGTAGACGCGGGGATTCCCGCCGGTCACCGTCTCGACGAGGTCGGAAAGCGCCGCCGAGACGGGCGTGGCGAACTCCTCGCGTACGTCCGCCGCCGCGAGCGCGTAGGCGAGCACCGCCGTGTGGGCGCTGGCCTGGACCGTCTCCATCGCCGTGTCGTGTTCGGCGACCGTCGTCTCGAAGGGGCGGTTGCCCGCCGCCCGAAGGTCGGCGCGGAGGGCGTCCGTCGCCGGGCCGGGCGCGTCGGCGACGACGGCGACGTTACCCGGCGCGTTCGCCGCGGCGAAGAGGGGATGCAGCGACAGCCGTTCGCGGTCCGGGAGGGCCGCCCGCATCGCCTCGACCGGCGCCCGCATCACGCCCGATACGTCACACATCGCGCGGTCGGCGTTCGGCGCGTAACGCTCGACTGCGTGGTCGACGACCGAAATCGGCACCGCGAGACAGACGATGTCGAACGTCTCGTTCGTCTCCGCAGGTATCGCCCGCGCCCCGGCGAGGTCCGTGGCGGCCCGCTCAGCGACCGCCGGATCGACGTCCGTAACCGCGACCGGTCGGTCGGCGGTGCGGGCGAGCCACCGCCCCATCTCGCCCGCGCCGACCACCAGCAGATCCATGCGCGTCGATTCCGCCTCACCGCTCAAAAGGGGTTCGATGCGGGCGGTCGCGGCGCAAGCCTTACGCCCGCACAGCCCTCGATATGCTACGCATGACATATCGGTGTCGGGACGACCGGCGACCGGCGGTGACCCGACGACGGGCGCTGTGTACTCTCGGTGCTGCGGGCGCCGCGGCGCTTGCAGGCTGTGGCGCCGGGAGCGATACGGGCGACGACGCGACGGGGACGACGGACGCGGGCACGGCAACGGGGACGGCGACGGATCAACCGACACCGACGACGGCCGCCACCGACGAGGTGTGTATGGAACCCGTCGGCTGCCTATCGTTCGACGAGCCGCCACGGCGGTGGGTCGCCAACGCGGGCATCTACTGCGACATGGGCGTCGCCCTCGGCCTCGCGGACCGCCTCGTCGCCATCGGCTCCCCCCGTCGGTATTACACGGGATACTACGACGAACTGCCGGGCGTCTCGCTCGATAAGGCCGCCCGCCCGGCGCTCTCGGCGGGCGCACGGATGAGCAAGGAGTCGTTTTACGCCGCAGACGCCGACGTACACCTCATCGACCCCGTGTGGCTGAGGAGCACCTTCGGCTGGACCGAGGCGGACGTGGCCGAAATCGCCGAGAGGGTCGGCCCCTTCTTCGGCAACTACATCCGCGAGCGACAGGACGAGTGGCACGACTACCGCTACTACACGCTCTCGGAGGCGTTCGGTAAGGTCGCCCGGCTGTTCGACCGGACCGAACGGTACGAGCGACTGGAAGCGGTCCGCGAGGAGATGACCGCCCACATTCGGTCGAACCTGCCCGCAGCGCGAGCCGAAGTCCTCCTCCTCCGCCCACAGGGCATCCCGCCGCGGTCGTTCTACCCGCAGTATCTCGACGACTCCGTCTCCGACCTCCAGTGGGGCGTCGTCGACGTCGACGACGTACTCGCGGGAAGTGACATTCCGCGCTGGGGGGTGACCGTGGACTACGAGACCATCGCCCGCCTCGACCCGGAGGTGATCGTCATGGAGACGCAGTTCGCGGACGACTTCGTCCTCGACCGCGGGTCGTTCCGGCAGTTCGTGCTCGGGACGATGCGCGATCACCCGGTCGCTCGCGACGTGAGCGCGGTGAAAAACGGCCGGGTCTACTCCGGCGGTATCAACTACCAGGGGCCGCTCATCTCGCTGTTCCAGATCGAACACGCCGCGCTGAGCGTCTACCCCGACGCCTTCGACGGCCCGCTGTTCGACCGCGAACGCGTCGCCCGGATCGTCACTGGGGCCTGATCATGTCCGGCTCCCGACCCGACGGCGGTATCGAGGATGCGTACGAACCCACGGCCGCGAGTCGCCGGTTCGGCTGGATCGACCGCGACCTCCTCTCCGTCGTCGGCGGCGGGGCGGCCGTCGTCCTCGTCGCTACCACCCTCCAGTTGAGCTTCGGGAGCTACGACATCTCGCCGGCCGCGGCGTGGGGGACGCTGCTCGACCCGGCCGTCCTCCTCGACGCCGCCGCGTGGCGCGCCTTCCTCCTCGGGGCGACGGTCCCCGACTTCGCCACCGGGACGCTCGTCGTGTGGACGATCCGACTCCCCCGGGTACTGCTCGCCGTCCTCGTCGGCGCGAACCTCGCGGTGTCGGGCGCCATCCTCCAGGCCATCACCCGCAACGAACTCGCCAGCCCCTTCGTCCTCGGCGTCTCCTCCGGCGCCGGTCTGGCCGTCCTCCTCACCGTCGTCGTCTTCTCGGGGCTGCTCCCCGTTCTCCCCCTCGTTGCCGCCGTCGGCGGCGGCGTCGCCTTCCTCCTCGTCTACGCCATCGCGTGGCAGAACGGCACCAGTCCCGTTCGCCTCGTCCTCGCGGGCGTCATCGTCAGCAGCGTCTTCGGCTCCGTCCAGACCGGCCTCTTCCTGCTCATCGAGGACATCGGCCTCGTGCGGAGCGTCATCGCGTGGACCACGGGGTCGCTCGTGGGTGCCGACTGGGCCGCGGTGCGGATGGTCCTCCCCTGGACCGTCCTCTCGCTCGCGCTTGCACTGCTCGGCGCACGCGAACTCGACGTGCTCACGCTGGGAGAGCGTACCGCGTCGTCGCTCGGGATGCGCGTCGAGACGGTTCGGTTCGCGCTCTCGGGCGTTGCGGTGCTGGCCGCGGCCGCGAGCGTCGCCGCCGCGGGCATCGTCGGCTTCGTCGGCCTCGTCGTCCCCCACATCGTCCGTCGGATCGTCGGCAGCGATCACCGCCGCCTCCTCGTGGGCTGTCTGTTCGCCGGCCCGGCGCTCATGGCCGCCGCCGACGCCGGCGCCCGCCTCGCGCTCAGCCCCGCACAGCTTCCCGTCGGCATCGTCACCGGCCTCGTCGGCGGCCCGTATTTCCTCTATCTGATGCGCAAGCGTGGCGAGTTCGGGGGGTTGTGATGGCGCCGAAACTCGACGCGACGGACTTGGTACTCGAATACCCGAACGGCGCCCGGCCGGTTATCGACGGCGAGTCCATCGCCGTCGCGCCAGGCCGGGTGACGGCGCTCGTCGGCCCCAACGGCAGCGGGAAGAGCACGCTCCTTCGCGGACTCGCCGACCAGCTCTCGCCGACCGCCGGCGAGGTGCTTCTCGACGGGCGCGAGATTCACCGGCTGGGGGATAAGCGACTCGCGCGCGAACTCGGCTTGCTCGAACAGGAGCCGACGGCGCCCGACGGCCTGACCGTCGAGCGACTGGCGTACCACGGTCGTTACCCCCACCGCGGGCGGTTCGAAGCGGTCGACGACGCGGACGTGCGCGCGGTCGAACGCGCCCTCTCGCTCGCCGGCGTCGAGCATCTCCGTGATCGGCCGCTCGGTGACCTCAGCGGCGGCCAGCGCCGACTCGCGTGGCTCGCGATGGCGCTCGCTCAGGACCCCGACGTGCTCCTGCTCGACGAGCCGACGACGTTTCTCGACCTCCGGCACCAGCTTGCCGTGATGGCGGCCATCGAACGCCGTCGCGACGAGGCGGCGACGACGGTGGTGCTCGTCCTCCACGACGTGGAACAGGCCGCGCGGTACGCCGACGAGATGGTCGTCCTCTCGGATGGGGCGGTCCACGCCCACGGCGATCCGGAGACGGTACTCACGGCCGAGACGCTCGCCGAGGTGTTCGGCGTCGAGGCGCGGGTCGAGTCGGGCGAGTACGGCCCCCGCGTGGTGCCGCTTCGCCCGGTCGACTAGAGGCCGAGGTGGAACGCCCGGTTGACCAGCAGCGCCGAGAGCGCCAGTCCCATCACGCCGATCAGGAGGCCGTAGGCGGCCGTCCACCCCGCCACGTCGGCGAGGACGCCGACGACGACGCTCCCCGTCGCGCCGAGCACCATGTACGCGGTGCGGACGAGGCCGAAGGCAGCGCCGCGTTCGTCGGCCTCGAAGCAGTCGAAAAACCGCGACTGGAGGGGCGCGCCCCACGTCATCGCGGCGCCGACGCAGACGACGGCCGGCAGCAGGGCGACCTGTGGCCCGGCGACCAGCAGGGCGTAGCCGACGACGCCGAGGGCCATCGTCGCCGTCGCGGCGCCGTCGCGGCCGATCCGATCGGACACCCACCCGGTCGTCGGCTGGGCGAGGCCGTTGACGACGAAATAGGCCGAGAAGAGCAGGCCGGCGCTCGTCTCGGGCAGGCCGCGGAAGGCCACGAGGAAGGTCGGCAGAAAGGAGGCCGTCGCCTGCCAGCAGAAGGCGCCGAGGAAGGCCACGCCAGTCGTGAACGCAATCGGCGGGCGCGAGAGGAGGGCGATCAGTGGGCGGATGGCCATGCGCTCGCGCATCGACTCGTCGGGCCGGTCTGCGGGCGTCGGCTCGATTCGCCACGCGAACGTGACGAAGACCGGGACGGCGACGGCGGCGCCGACGGCGATGGCCGCCCGCCAGTCGTACCGGGCCGCCACCGCGGTGGCGACGACCGGGGCGATCAGCCCAGCTAGTGGCCCGCCGGCGACGTGGACGCCGATGGCCCGGCCGATGTCGTCGAACTCCTTCGTGAGGAGGGTGGTGGCGACGCTGTAGTGGAGGCCCGCGCCGGCGCCGAGCGCGACGGTCAGGACCGCGAAGACGACGAAAGTCGGCGAGAGGGAGAGCAGGAGGCTCGCACAGCCGGTGATTCCCACCGCCGCGAGGATCACCCGGCGCTCGCCGAAGCGGTCGCCGAGAATGCCCGAGGGAAACTGCGTCAGCGCGTAGGCTGCCCACATGCCGGAGAGCGCGAGGCCGATGGCGCCGGTAGAGACGCCGAAGCCGTCGGTCACGTCGGGGACGACCGGGCTGATCACCAGCCGGGCGAGCATCGTCGACGCGAACGCGAGTGTACAGAGACCGAGGACCGTGTGGCGATACCGCCAGTTCACACCGGCGATGCGCCGACGGCGACGAAGTGCCTTGCGATTCGGGTCAGAGTACCAACTCGACCGGATACTCCGTCAGATTCTCGTAGCCGTCCTCGGTGACGACGATCAGGTCCTCGATCCGCACCCCACCTACGTCCGGGTCGTACAGGCCGGGTTCGATCGTGACGACGTTCCCCGGTTCGAGTTCGCCGCCGTCCGGCGCGATCCGCGGGAGTTCGTGCACGTCGAGGCCGACGCCGTGACCCGTGCTGTGGATGAATCCCGTCTCCGCGTCCGGATCGCTCCGGAGCGTCGGCAGGCCGGCGTCCTCGTAGGCGTCGCAGACGGCGTCGTGGACCGCCGCGCCCGTGACGCCGGGTTCGACGGCGTCGAGTGCGGCCCTCCGGGCCCGATCGGTCAGGTCGAACCACTCCCGCAGCGTCGGCGTCGGCGTCCCCTTCAGGAACGTCCGCGTCATGTCCGCGTGATACCGCGTCTCCTTGTCGCGTGGGAAGATGTCGACGACGATGGGCTCGTCGGCGCGCAGGGGGCCGGAGCCCCGGTCGTGGGGGTCGGCGGCGGCGGCGCCGCAGGCGACGATGGTCTCGTCCAGCGCACACCCCTCGCGGACGAGCGTCAGTTCGATTTCGCGACGTACTGTCTCGCTCGTCAGCGGGTCGCCGTCGCGGTGGAGAACGCCCTCGACGACCGTCGCCGACTCGATCAGCGACTCGGCGGCCGCCATCGCCCGCTCGTTCGCCCGCTGGGCGCGGCGAATGTGCTCGATCTCCTCGGCCGTCTTCACCGCTCGAATCCCCGCGACGGCGTCGTTCTCGTCGACGCGGACGGTCACGTCGGAGTCGCGGAGGCCGTCGGCAGTGCCGAGGGGGAAGCGGCCGGGGACCGCCACGCCGTCGACGCCGTGGTCGGCGAGGAAGTCAGCTACGACGGCGCCCCGGCCCGTCTCCCGCCCCAACTCGCTCACTCGCTCCCGGTAGTCGTACGCCGACAGGCGACTCACCGTCTCCGCGCGGGCGACCTTTTTCGCGCGGCCGTACTCCAGCCCCGAGACGAGGAGGTGGACGCAGTCGGGCGTATAGCAGGTGACGAAGGGATCGGGCGCGTCGAACCCCGAGAGATACCGCTGGGTGGAGTCGGTGCCGTCGGCGTCGAGGAGGTAGCCGTCGTCGTCGCCGAGGGCCGCATCGAGCGACGAGAGGTCGGGTTGCATGGGTAGCCGTCGGAGACGCGGCGGCAAATACGCTTGGTCGGACTCGGCGAGTCGGTCAGCGATCGGCCGTCGTGTTGGTGGTGTTCCCGCGGACGATGCGGACGGTCTCGTTTCCGTACACTTCGAGCGTTCCGACGACTGTGCCGTACGGTTCGACGGCGACGGTCACACCAGCGTCCGCACGGCGTCGACGAGGAAGACGACGCCGAACCCGGCAAGCACCAGCGCACTCGCCCCGGCGACGACCGGTGCGAACGTCTCGACGCGGCGCTGGGCCGCCCGGAGTGCCGCCGGGAACCCCGTGATCCACAGCGTGATGCCGAGGAAGAAGCCGACGATCAGCGCCGGGCTCCCGGTCCGCACCACCAGCAGGCCCGCGAGGTCGGCACCCACGTACGGCGTATACGAGAGCACGTCGAGTTCGCCCGGTTCGAGGAGGCCAACGCCGATGGTGAGCCAGAAGAGGATCTGGTAGGGGTTCGTGAGCGCGAGGACGAACGCCTTGCGGAAGCCGGTGGCGGCGCGGCGTCGAGCGCCGCCGTCCGGGACCGTCTCTACGTCACCCAGCGCGTCCCGTGCGGCGCCGTAGGCGAAATAACACATCAGCCCGCCGCCGACGCCCACCATCGCGGCGCGGACGGTCGGGAACCGCTCGACGAACGTGACGACGCCGAGCAGGGAGCCGACGAGAAAGACGGCGTCGGCGGTCATCGCGCCGAGGCCGGTTCGGGCGCCGGCGAGCCAGCCGTTGTTGACGGACTCCTCGGCGATGACGGCGTTCATCGGGCCCGGCGGGGCGGCGAGGGCGAGGCCGAAGACGACGCCGGCCAGAAGCGACGGGAGGGGGTTCGCCACGGCGAATCGTCGGCGGCGGCGGAAATTAACGTTTCCCGTTCAGAACAGCGCCAGCACGGCCGCCGAAACGGCGGTGACGACCGTCTCCCAGACGGAGAATCCGGTGACGACGCTCAGCACGGTATCGCTCGCGAAGAAGGCAAAGAGGACGGCGGAGAAGAAATGCGCCTTCCGCAGGTCGAGGCGGTGGGAGAACTTGTGGAAAAAGAAGGCGTTCGCGAGGCTCACGGGGACGATGGCGAGCATCTCGCCCGCCCAGATGGCGGGGTGGGCGCCGTACTGCGCGGCGAGGCCGATGGTCACCAACTGGGTCTTGTCGCCGAACTCGCCCGCGGCCATCATCGCGAAGATGGGAACGAACCCGCCGAACGCGTCGGGCACCTCCCGGCCGAACACCGTCGGTTCGAACTCGCCCGAGAGGGTGGCGACGCCGCCGTCGGTCGCCGCCGGATCGACGCGTTCGGCCTCGCCGCTCGACGGCGCCGAGCGATAGAGGAGGACCGCGAACACCGCGAAGAGGCCGGCGGTGAACGCGTCGAGCACGACCGGGGAAAGCGCCCGCTGGAGCGCCTCGCCGAACAGGATTTCGAGCGCCGTCCACCCCGCGAACGCGGTTCCGGCGGCGCTCACGACCACGAGCGGGTTGTACCGCGTCGACAGTCCCGCGATGATGAACTGCACCTTCTCGCCCGGCAGGACGACGAGTTGGGCGACGAAGGCGACGGTGAGTATCTCTAGCCAGCCCGTCACGTGCCGCTCACCTCCGCCTCGGCCGGTCGGACTCGGATCGTCCGCGCCACCGACTCGGGGAGGCTCTGCTCCCGGTCGCCGATCCGAACCGTCACCATCCCGAACGGCGCCACGTCGAGGATTTCCAACTCCGTGTCGGGCCGCACGCCCGCGTCGTCGAGGTAGGCGAGTTCCTCCTCGTCGCGGTCACGAACTCGACTGACGACCACCCGGTCGCCCGTCTCGTGGTCGCTCAGCGGCGTCGTCTCGTCGCGCTCCAGCGGTCGCAGGTCGGCACCGGGGATCGGATCGCCGTGTGGATCGACCTCCGGATCGCCCAGCGCCTCCGCCACCCGCCGCTCGAACTCCTCGGAGATGTGGTGTTCGAGGGCGTCCGCCTCCTCGTGAACGTCCGTCCAGGAGTAGTCGAGGCGTTCGGCGAGGTAGGCCTCGAGCAGTCGGTGGTGGCGGACCACCTCTAGCGCCACCGTCTCCCCTTCCGGGGTGAGTTCGACCCCCTTGTACTTCTCGCGTTCCAGCAGCCCCTGGTCGGCGAGTTTCTGCACCATGCTCGTCACCGTCGGCGCCGTCTTCCCCACCTCGTCGGCGATGGCGGAGGTCGACACCGGGGCACCGTCCTCCGACTGGAGCCGATAGATCGCCTTGAGGTAATCCTCCATCGCGTCGCTCAGCATCTCTCTGTCGCTTTTTGATGCGTCTAATTCATAAAGGTGTTGTGTCGAAACCGACTCATAGTGTTCATTGTAACTGGTTACCGATGGGTCGCCAAGACGGTCCGGCGACCAACCGGTAATGACTTACAATAAACACTATCAGACGCCCTGTCCCATCAGGTGACTGCGGAGTACGTCCGCCGTCTTCACGCCCGCGTCGGCGTTGACGAGGACGACCGACTCCTCGGCGCCCAGGTCGCCGCGGTCGGCGAGCGCCCACGCGCCGGCGGCGGCCGCGCCACCAGTTGCCCCCACCTCCGTCCCGAGCCGTTGGGTGAGCGTCACCGCGCTCTCCAGCAAGTCTTCGTCCGTCACCGTCACCGCGCCGCCCCCCGTCGCGTCGATGGCGTCGAGGGTCATCGCCCCGCCCGGCGGTTCCGGAATCTCCAGTTCGCCACAGATGGTGTCGGGGTATTCGACCGCCTCCACGTCCCCGCCCGACTCGTGGGCGTCGACGACCGGCGCACACCCCTCGGGCTGGACGGCGTAACACCGGGGCACCCGGTCGATCAGTCCCAGCGCATCGAGGTCACGGAACCCGCGGGCGACGCCCACGAACGTCTCGCCGGTCCCGACGGCGACGACGACGGCGTCCGGCGCCGTCCAGTCCCGCGTGGCGGCCACCTCGTAGGCCAGCGTCTTGGCGCCGTCGTGGCGGTACGGCGTCGTGAACGCCTGGAGGGAGTACCAGTCACGGGCCAGATCCGATTCGAGCGCCGCCAGCGCGTCGGGGTAGCGCCCGCCGGTCACGCGCATGTCGGCGCCGTGGACGTTCACCATCGCCTTGTTCGGGAACGGCGCGCGCGAGGGGAGATACGCGTACAGGTCCGTATCCACCCGCCCGGCGTACGCCGCCGCGGACTGGCCGGCGTTGCCCGGCGCCGCGAGCGCCAGCAGATCGGCGCCGTGCCGCTCGGCCATCGTCACCGCGACCGACAGCCCCCGGTCGAGGACGGTCCCCGTCGGGTTCCGCCCCTCGTCTTTGAGGTGGACGCGCCCGACGCCGAGATCGGCGGCGAGGTCGGGGGCGTCGAGCAGCGGCGTCGCGCCCTCCGCGGCGGAAACGGCGTCGGTGGCGGGAACTGGCAGGAGAGCGTCGTACGCCCACATCGAGGTGGGGCCGGTCGGGAGGCTCGCAGGGTCGACGGCGTCGAGATCGTAGGCGGGATCGAGCGGCGCGCCGGCGTCGCTCCGTCCGGCGTGGTCGGGTGCGTACCGGTCGCCGGTC